>VMTF01000218.1 GCA_013791705.1 Sphingomonadales bacterium
CAAGGCCGGCACGATGCGGCGCGGCAGGGCTTGCAGGCCGCCACCGCCGGCCTTGCCACGCATGACCAGTCGCTCGCGGTGGCGCGCGAACGCACGGCGGCGCAGCGCGGCGATATCAAGGGCTGGCAGGCCCGCGCCGGCGATGCCGCCCGGCGGCTCGCCGAAATGGACCGCCGCTTCGACGAGATCGAGCAAGAGCGCGCAATTTTCGCCGCCAAGCCCGCCGCCCTGATCCGCGAGATCGAAGCCGCCGAGGAAACCCGGGAGCGGATCGCGCGGGAACTCGCCGGGGCCGATGCCGCCGTGCAAGGGGCGAGCGAAATCGCCGGCGCCGCCGATGCCGCGATCGCGGCCGCCAGCGAAGCGCTCGCGGCCGCGCGCGAAGGCCGCGCCGGTGCCGCCGCCCGCGCTGAAAACGACGAGGAGCGCCGCGCCGAAATGGGCCGCATCTCGGGCGAGCGCTTTCAGTGCCCGCCCCCGTTGCTGCCCGAACGGTTCCGGTTCGATCCCGCCGACGTCGCGGGCGCGGCGGAGGAATCGGCGGCGATGGACCGGCTGGTCGCCGACCGCGAGCGGAGCGGCCCGGTCAATCTGGTCGCCGCCGAGGAACTCAGGGAAGCCGAGGCGCGCCACGGGGCCAGTGTGGCCGAACAGGCCGAACTGACCGAAGCGGTCCACCGCCTGCGCGGTTCGATCGGGAACCTCAACCGTGAAGGCCGCGAACGGCTGCGCGCCGCGTTCGAGGCGGTTGACGGGCATTTTCGTCAGTTGTTCACCCGGCTGTTCCAGGGCGGACAGGCTCATCTGGCGCTGGTCGATTCCGACGATCCGCTGGAAGCCGGCCTCGAAATCTATGCCCAGCCGCCCGGCAAGCGGCTCCAGTCACTGACGCTGCTCTCCGGCGGCGAGCAGGCGCTTACCGCGATCGCGCTGATCTTCGCGCTGTTCCTGACCAATCCGGCCCCGATCTGCGTGCTCGACGAGGTCGATGCGCCGCTTGACGACGCCAATATCGAGCGGTTCTGCGACCTGCTCGACGCGATGGCGCAGGAGACCGCGACCCGCTACCTGATCGTCACCCACAATGCGGTGACGATGAGCCGGATGCACCGCCTGTTTGGCGTGACGATGGTGGAACAGGGCGTATCGCGCCTCGTCAGCGTCGACCTTGGCAGCGCGGAACAATTGCTGGCGGCGGAGTAGCCCGCGCGGCTTGTCGCACTAGCCCAGCACAAACCGCGGCCCCGGCCCGGCGGCGCCCACGCTATCGCCGCGATTGAGCAACTGGCATTTCGCCAGGCTCAGGCAGCCGCACCCGATGCATTCGTCAAGCTTGCCGCGCGCACGGGTCAGCAATCCGACTTTCGCGTCGATCTCCTTGCGCAGCGAGCGGCTGACCTGCTGCCAGTCCACCAGAGTGGGCGGCCGCCCCTGTGGCAGCTTTGCGAGTTCAGCCTCGATCTCGGCCAGCCCCAGACCGAGCCGCTGCGCGATCAGCACGACGCTCAGGCGCCGGATATCGGAGCGCAGGAACCGCCGCTGATTACCCGCGGTGCGCACCGGAGTGACCAGACCGCGCTGCTCGTAATAGCGGATCGCGGAAACGGCGAGCCCGGTGCGCCGGGCAAGTTCGCCAATCGAAATCAGAGTGTCGGTAGCCATGCTCGCGCGCCCTCCATTATCTAAATCTGAAGTTAACTTTAGATAATGGAGGGCGCAAGGATATTTATTTTATATTTATTTCAGATGTTTATAGGAGCATCCTTGCATCAAGGCGAGCAACGAGCTCTCAGGCGTTGCCGACGACCCAGCAGGCCAGCGCCATCAGCAAGCCGGCCATCCGGTTGGACCGGAAGCGGGCCAGCGCGTTGTCGTTGTCGCCCACCCGCAGGCTTGTGACCTGCCAGAGCAGGTGCAGCGCCAGCGGCGCCAGCGCGACAAGCACCAGCCAGTCCGGCCGCAGCAACCAGAACGCCAGCGCCCACAGCGCTATCGCCGCGCCGTAAAACGCCATGACCCCGCCCGCCACGTGGCCGCCGAGCGCGCGGGCGCTGGAGCGGATGCCGACCAGCGCATCGTCCTCGCGGTCCTGCAGGGCATAGATCGTGTCATAGCCGATCACCCAGCAGATCGCGCCGCCATAGAGCGCGGCGAGGACTTCGAGCTGATCGCCGCGCACTTGTGTCCAGCCGACCAGCAACCCCCAAGAAAAGACCAGTCCGAGCCACGCCTGCGGCCACCAGGTGATCCGCTTCATGAAGGGATAGGCGGCAACTGGAAGCACCGATCCGAGCGCGACGAGCTGCGCGGGAAGGCGCAATTGCACCAGCACTGCAAGCCCGATGCAACACAGCAGCAACAGCCATGCCCAGGCCCGCCTGGCGCTTACCCGCCCGCTCGCCACCGGCCGGGCTGCGGTTCGGGCCACCTGCCGGTCCAGATCCGCGTCGACGATATCGTTATAGACGCATCCCGCCCCGCGCATCGCGATGGCCCCCGCCAGCAGCCAGCCGATCAGTCCCGCCGCGCCGGACAGGCCCAGCCGGTCTGTTCCGCCCGCCAGCAACACGCCCCAGGCGCAGGGCCAGAACAATAGCCACCATCCGATCGGCCGATCGAACCGCGCGAGCTGCGCATAATCACGCAAGGGTGCGGGCAGGCGGGCGACGAGGCCGCGATGTTCGCTGTCAGGGACGATTTCGGCGGTCATGCCCGGGAGATAGCCGCGCGCCGCGCGATCGGCTAGGGCCGATCCATGCCCGAGATGCCCAAGCCAGCCACGCCCGCCTGGCCGCCCAAGAGCGCGCCGCGCCTGTTCGTCCATGTGCCGTTGACCGCAGGCGTGCCAGTCCTGCTCGAAGGCGGGCAGGCGCATTACCTTGCCCGCGTGATGCGGATTGCGCCGGGCGACGCGGTGGTGCTGTGCGATGACCTGACCGGCGAATGGACCGCGCGCGTGACGGAGGCGGGCAAGCGCGAAGTGGTGCTGGTGCCCGAAGCGCAGACCCGCCCGCGCGAGGATGTACCGGACTTTGAACTGTGCCCGGCCCTGCTCAAGAAGGACCGCTTCGACGCGGTGCTGGAAAAGGCGACCGAACTGGGGGTGCGCCGCATCCAGCCGGTGATCACCCACCGCTGCGTAGCCGACAAACTCAATGCCGGGCGCGCCCGCACCATCGTGATCGAAGCGGCCGAACAATGCGCCCGCACCGCGCTGCCCGAAGTGGAACTGCCGGTAAAGCTCGATGTGCTGCTGCGCGGCTGGGACGAACGGCGCACGCTGTTTTTCGCGGACGAGAACGGCGGCGAACCGGCGGCGCAGGCCTTTGCCGCATATCCCGGCCCGGCCGCGCTGCTGATCGGCCCCGAAGGCGGCTTTGACGATGCCGAGCGCGCGGCGATCCGCACTCACCCGCAGGCCCGCCCGATCTCGCTTGGTCCGCGCATCCTGCGCGGCGAGACCGCCGCGATTGCGGGGGCCGCGCTGTGGATGGCGCTTGCCGGCGATTGGGACCGCGTCCAGAAGTAAGCACGGTTGGAAATAATGGTGGCGCAAGTTTCGCCTGTCACTTAACGGGCTGCCATGAGCACGCGTCAAGTTTCAGATCGCAACGATCCTTTGATCGGAAGCCGCGACCAACTGGTTGTGCCGATGGCGCAAGGCGAAAAACCGCGCGCGGCCTGGCGGATCGGCACCGAGCACGAAAAGCTGGTCTATTCGGCTCGCGATCACCACGCCCCCAGCTATGACGAACCCGGCGGCATCCGCGACCTGCTGCTGGCGCTGAAGGAATTCGGCTGGGAGGAAATCGCGGAAGGCGGCAAGGTCATCGCGCTGTCCGGCAGCGATGGCGCAGTCAGCCTCGAGCCGGCGGGACAACTGGAACTGTCGGGCGCTCCGCTCGAAAACCTCCACCAGACCTGCGCCGAAACCGGCCGCCACCTCGCTCAGGTCAAGCAAGTCGGCGACCGCTTCGGGATCGGTTTCCTTGGCCTTGGCATGTGGCCCGACAAGCGGCGCGACGAACTGCCGATCATGCCCAAGGGCCGCTACGACATCATGCTGCGCCACATGCCCCGCGTGGGCAGCATGGGCCTCGACATGATGCTTCGGACCTGCACGATCCAGACCAACCTCGACTATTCGAGCGAGGCGGACATGGCGCAGAAGTTCCGCGTTTCGCTGGCACTTCAGCCGCTGGCGACCGCGCTGTTCGCCAACTCGCCGTTCACCGAAGGCAAGCCCAACGGCTTCCTCTCCTATCGCAGCCACATCTGGTCAGACACCGACCCGGCCCGCACCGGGATGCTGCCGTTCGTGTTCGAGGACGGCTTCGGCTACGAGCGCTACGTCGACTACATGCTCGATGTGCCGATGTATTTCGTCTACCGCGACGGCAAATATATCGACGCAGCCGGGCAATCGTTCCGCGACTTCATGGCCGGCAAGCTGCCCGCCCTGCCCGGCGAAAAACCGCATCTGTCGGACTGGACCGACCACCTTTCAACCGCCTTTCCCGAAGTGCGGCTCAAGTCGTTTCTGGAGATGCGCGGTGCCGACGGCGGCCCGTGGAACCGGATCTGCGCGCTGCCCGCGCTGTGGGTCGGGCTGCTGTATGACCAGACCGCGCTCGACGCGGCGTGGGATCTGGTCAAGGACTGGGACATGGCGGGGCGCGAAGCCTTGCGTTCGGCAGTGCCCAAGCTCGGCCTCGATGCGCCGCTTCCAGGCGGCGGCAGCTTGCGCGATATCGCCGCCGAAGTGCTCGCGATCGCCCGCTCCGGGCTCAATGCGCGCGGCGCGCTGAACGAGGCTGGGGACAACGAAAGCGGCTTCCTCGGCCCGCTCGACGATGTCGTGGCGAGCGGCAAGGTGCCCGCGCAAGTGCTGCTGGACAAATTCCATGGCGAGTGGGGCGGCGATATCTCGCGGGTCTACGAGGAAAGTTTCTGATGCGCGCGGGCTGCTTGTGATCGCCGTATTCGGCCGCTTCCGCCTGACACCCGATGCGCTGCAGGAGCTGCGCCCGGCAATGGCCCGGGTCATTATCGCCAGTCGCGCCGAAGCGGGCTGCATCGCCTATGACTGCGCCGAGGACGTACTGGAACCCGGCCTGATCCGGGTCAGCGAACTGTGGGAAAGCCGCGAGGCGCTCGCCGCCCATGCCATCGCGCCGCCCCTTGGCGAATGGACCCGCCTGCGCGAAGAACGCGGCATGACCGGGCGCCAGATCGATGTCTATGAGGTGCGTGGGCCGGACATCGTCTGAAACCTGTCGGCGCTCGGCTCTCTCGCCTGATGCAGCGTTGCGTGAAGCGGGTGGGCCTGTTTCACGCGATCAAAGACCTGCAACGATCCGCGATGCGCGGTGAGCCGATAGTGACGACTGATATAGGCCAGCAGGCCCGCCGGCATGCGCGTCCGGTCGTCACCGAGGAAGACCAGCGTATCGATGTCGTTCGCGGCAAATGCAGAGATTATCCGCGGTTCGTCTGCCGGCGCGTAGCTGCTCCCGGGATGCCACCACAACGGCAAGCCTGTTGGCGAGGGCACCCGCAACTCCGCGTAGCCGAATTCCATCCTCGGGCCGAAAAAGAAGCGCCCCTGCCTGCGGGTGGCAGCAATTTCTTCCAGTTCCTGCAGGACATCAGCAAGAATCCTGCCGGAGTGAAGACCGTTGAAATAGCCGTGGTCGATCCGGTGTGCGGCCACCGGCTCCCAGAATGCCCCCGGACCGACGCTCGCCATTCGTTCGCGACTGGCGCCGCCGAACACGGCGACCAGCAAGACACCCGCAAGCAACACCTGGGCCATGCCGGTTTTCACGCGACTGCCCGACCTGTGCGTGCCCGCAACGATCGTCACAAGCGCAATGACCAGCGGCAGCGTGGCATTGTTCAGCTTGGCGTCCCAATCGGTCACAATCGGGATGAGCGATGCCGCCACGAACAGGGCCGCGATCAGGCGTTGCCGCACCGGAAGCCTGCCCGCCGGCACAATGACCAGCACCATGACCGCTATTGCTGCAAGACACAGTTCGATCGTCGGGAGGTTGGTGGCGCCGTCGCGGAACGATTCCAGCATTTCATGCGAAGGCAGGCCCCTGCCCGCCACGGCCACATAGCTGTAGAGGAAACTCGCCGGGGACATGGGGAGCAACACAACTGCCAGCAAAATCCCGGCAAGGGCGCCGCCAACGATCGTGACCAGCAGCGTTCGGCGCAACGCACCACCAAACACCGACGCAAAAGCCAACCCGGCCGCCAGGAATGGCAGCGCAACGTTTTGCTTTGAAAGCGCCAGCACCGCCGCAGTGATAAACAGCGAAGCGGCGCGGCGGCGATTCCAGGCACGCCGGTCGAAGCACCGGAAGAACGCCACGAAGAACGCCGCCGCGCAATATTGCGAAAGGCTCGAGTGCCAGATGTGATTAGTGTAGACCAGCGGCACGGACACCGCCATGGCTAGGCCGGTGCACAATGCCACAGTGCGCTCCGCAGGCGGCGTGAGCGCGGTCAGCGCCGCAAAGGCCGCGCAAGCGACGACGATATTGGCGGCCGTCAGCTCATACCAGCCAAGATCGAACGGGGCGCAGGCCTTGGCCACAAGCAACAGCAGAGGCGGCCACGTGTTGATGAAGTCGGTGCCCGGAACGGCCCCGTTGCGCATCCTCCAGAACAAGTCGACCAAAGGTGACAAGTCATATCCGCCAAATTGCCGGAACACTGCCCAGCTCGCGAAAACGGAAGCTAAGGCAAGCAGCAACCAGCCCCACAGGACATTGCCGGTCAAATTCGCGCGCGGGTGAGCGGCTGCATCATCTTTCGGCACGGCTGCGGTCATTGTCGGCGAAGGAAGTTCCACGCGAAGTCCTTAATCAACAATGGTTACCATATTGCCGCCGAATTGCTCGCAAAATGCCCGCTCAGGCCTTGGCGCACGTTGAACGCGGCGGCCAATCAGAGCGCGGCAAGCTTCGCTTCGATTTCCTGAACGCTCAACACCTTGCCGGCCGACACCAGCTTATCGTCGATCACGAGGGCCGGCGTGGACATGACCCCATAGGCGGCCATCTCCACAAAATCGGTGACCTTGACGATTTCGGCCGCGATTCCGGCTGCCGCGGCGGCGGCCTTGGCATTTTCACCAAGCGCAATGCATTTCTTGCAGCCTGAACCGAGAATTTTGATGATCATTGCAGTTCTCCCTTTCAGAGGAACAGGTGGCCGAATGCGTTGAAAAGGTAGCCGATGAGGATGATGCCGAAGGTGATGATCCCGATGAACACCAGCAGCAAGCGCAGCTTCACCACCCGCTTGAGCATGATCATCGACGGCAGCGACAGGGCGGTGACAGCCATCATGAACGACAGGGTGGTTCCGATGCCCACGCCCTTGGCGACCAGCGCCTGGGCGATCGGCAGTGTCCCGAAAATATCCGCATACATCGGAGCGCCGACGATCGTGGCCAGCACGACCGACCACCAGTGATCCTTGCCCAACAGGCCGGTTATGAGGTGCTGTGGAATCCAGTTGTGGATCGCCGCGCCAATCCCCACGCCGATCAGCACGTAGGGCCAGACCCGGTTGAATATCTCGGCAACCTGCTCCCGGGCGAACGAGAAGCGCTCCCGCCGGGTCAGGCTTTCCCCGTCCCCGGTCGTCACCGGGCTGGTGAAGACGAAGGCTTCGACCTGATCGTCCAGCCGCATCCGGCTGATCATCGTGCCGCCGATGACGGCCAGCACCAGCCCGACCACGACGTAGGCAATCGCAATGGTCCAATTGAACACGCTGGCCAGCAGGATGATCGACGCAAGATCGACAAGCGGTGACGAGATCAGGAAGGAAAAGGTCACGCCGATGGGCAGTCCGGCGCTGGTGAAGCCGATGAACAGCGGAATGGACGAGCACGAGCAGAACGGCGTGATCGTGCCAAGCAGGGCCGCCATGATGTTGGCACCCAGCCCCTTGCGCTCGCCGAGAATACGGCGCGAGCGTTCCGGCGGGAAATAGCTCTGAATCCACGAGACGCTGAAGATCAGCACCGTCAGCAGGATGAAAATCTTGATGACGTCGTAGATGAAGAAATGGATGCTGCCGCCGGCCCGGCCGGACAATTCGAGCCCGAACAGATCGCGCACCAGCAAGCCGACAAGATCAGACAGCCACTGCATCCGCAGCAACTGATCGTTCAGCCACCCAAAAACCTCGGTAATGATCCGTGCTCCTTGTGGGTGCCCTGCCCAACCGGCCGGAAAGTGCGGCGGCAGCGCCTGATCCCGGGCGGATGGCCCGGCGCTGCGGCCGCTTTATCATGCCGGTCAGCAGCGTCGATGATTTTGGCGCCGGCTTTGCGGTTTCCGGTTACGCGGCCACCACCCGTCTCGGCACCACTGCCTTCGCAATCCGCCCCAGCGCCCGCGTGATCGTAGCATTGCGGGCCATCCAGGCGTGATAGTCGCGGTATTTCGCGTCTTCGGCGAGGAGGTGCTGTTCCTCCGTTCGGGCGCGCCAGTAGTAGACCGCGCTGACCAGCGCGAGAATTACCGTGTTGCGCACCGCGTCGTTGAGATTGTGGGTCGTGACCAGGAACGGCAGCGTCGCGGCCCACCAGAACAGGTTCTTGGCAAGATAGGCCGGGTGGCGGGTGAAGCGGTAAGGCCCGTTCGTCAGCACGCCGCGATAGGTGAGGTTGGAAAAGCGCAGACCGAACGCGACCGTCGCCCAGGCATAGATCGCGGTGAGCAGCACCAGCAGCGCGGCCCAGACCCACAGCAGCGCGGTGTGGCCCTGCAGCCAGAACGCCCAGTCCGCCGTGCCATAGTGATAATCGAGCGGGGCGCCGTTGCTCATCAGGAGGAACGGCGGATAGCAGATCAGCGCGGCGACCCAGCCGGCAAGGTGCGGATTGGCGCTGCGGATCTGCGCATCGAGCGGCTTGAGTGTGACCAGATAGCCGACCATCGCGATCTGGACGTCGATCAGGAACAGCAGTTCGGTGAGCCAGCGGGCGATGGCAACCGGATCGGGGCCGATCTCGGCCAGATCAAGCGTGGTCAGTTCAGCCCAGCCGGGCGGCAGTATCGAGATCATGAAGGCGCAGAAGAACCCCTTCACCAGCCACGCCCGCCAGTGAATCCACACCTGCTCCGCCGCGAAGGGCTCGCGCCCGATCAGCATCGCCCCGAAATGCCAGGTGCTGTCGCGCGGCTCGACCAGCACCCGATCGAGCCACAGGACGTAAGGGACCGTCAGGACAAACAGCGGCAGCGCGGCGGCGGTGATCACCTGCATCGCGAACAGATAATTGCCGGCCCAGTACCAGCGGGCGATGCAGTAGGTGAAGCCGATCAGCGCGAACGTCGCCCACAGCCCGGCGATCTTGGTGATCGAGATATCGGCTACTTCGGCCAGCTTGCGCGGTTTGCGCCAATCGATCCCGGTCGACGCGCGGCGGTGGACCTTGTCGACCAGCAGCGACCACGCGATCATCGGCAAGCCCGAAAACAGCACCGCGGCCAGCGCCGCGTTCGGCCCGGACAACGGCGCACGCGGCCCCGGCAAGGCCAGCGCCTCGGCCAGACCGGCCCAGTTGCGGCAGATCAGCAGCCAGGCGAACAGCCCGGCCAGGCCGGCCAGACCAACCCCGGCGGAAACATCGCTTGGCGGGCGGGGATCGGCGGGGGGCGCGGGGATCGTCACGCGCCCCGCCATAGGCGCAAAGGGTTAAGCGCCGGGTAATGCGAGTTCACCGCGCGCGCTTGCCGGGCAGCGCGCGGGCCTTAGCGAAACGCGGTGATCTTGCCGCCATCGTCGAGCACGTAGAGCATCTGACCGGCGACGACCGGCGCGAGCGAAACCGCGCTGCCGACCCGCGTGAACGGCGCGACGCTGCCATCCGCGACGCTGGCCGAAACGATTTCACCTTGCGAATTGCCGAGCCACAGCCGGCTGTTGGCGAGCACCGGGCCGGTCCAGTAGATCGGGTTCTTCTTCTTCTTTTCATTACGGTAGACCGTGAGCTGGGTGGCCCAGCGCGCCTTGCCGGTGCCGCGCGCGATGCACAGCAGCTTGTCATCATCGGTGAGCGTGAAGATCCACTCGCCGGCGATCGCCGGGGTCGAGATGCCGGCCAGGTTCAGCTCCCACACCCGCTGCCCGGTGACCAGTTCGTAGGCCGCCATGCGGCCGCCCTGACCAAGCGCGAAAACGTTGCCGCGATCGATGATCGGATCGGCGTCGATGTCGGTCAACACGCCGACCGTGGTCGACAGCGAGGTTCGCGCCAAGGCATCGGACCACAGTGTGCGGCCGTTTTCATAGCGGTAGGCAACCAGTTCGCCGGTTGAAAAACCGGCCACGACCGTGCCCTGCCCGACTGCCGGTGCGGCCACGCCGAACACGCCCGACAGACCGATCGACGCCGAGACATTCCAGACGATGGAGCCGTCATCCGCGTTGAGCGCGAACAACTGGTTGTCCTGCGTCATCGCATAGACCGCGTTGAACGCGATCGTGGGCGACCCGCGCATCGGGCCGGCGGGCTTGACTTGCCACAGAACCTTGCCGCTCTCCGCATCAAGCGCGGCGACTTCGCCCATGCCGGTCGTGATATAGACGCGGTTGCTGTCATAGGCCGCGCCGCCACCGAACACCGCGCTTGCCCCGCTGCCCTTGATCCGGAAGCTCCGGGTCCACAACGAGCGGCCGGACTGCGCGTCGAGCGCATGAACGACGCCCTCGGTATCCATCACATAGAGCCGCCCGGCGCCGATCACCGGAGACGCCGCCAGCCGCTGGCGCTTGGACGATCCGGCGATATTGGCGGTCCAGCGCTTCACCGGCGCGTCGGCCAGCGCGAGATTGCCATAGGCCTTGCCCGGCGTATTGCCGGCCTGGGGCCATTCCGGGTTCGGTTCGGAGGCGGGGACGATCACCGCAACCTGGCTCAGCGCCGGATCGACCTTGGCACCCGAGGCGATTCGCGACAGGATCGGCATCCGGTTGCCCACCGTCGGCGTGCTGGGGAGGTTCTTGCCGCCGCCGCATCCGGTGAGCACCAACGCCAGCCCCAGCGCGACGGGAATCGCCATCGAACGCAGGGTTGGCGCGCGAAAGGTGGAATCACTGGTCATGCGGGCTTCTCTCCTGGAACTCGTTTGGGTGCCCATCATCCGGCTTGTGCCCCTACTGCGCGGCCGGCGCAGGCGCGCCGTTCGCACCGCCATTGGCGGCTTCGTTGACATCGTCGATCGCATCGACGCCCAGCAGGCCCGCCATCTGGCGGGCACGGCGCTGCAGCGAAACGGGCACGGTCTTGTCCCGCGAAATCGCGGCGAAGAGCGGCCCGGCCAATTCATTCCGGCCCTGCTTGATATAGGCGGCGCCGAGCAGTTCGCCCGCGCTGCCGAAGAACGGCTTGCCCGGAACCGCCAGCGGCTTCAGCTTCGCCACCGCCTGATCGGCCGGCATCGCATCGAACCCGAGCGCGACTTCCCGCAAGGTGGCGAGATCGCGATAGGGCTGCGGCGCGGTGGCATCGGCCGCAACGGCCGCGAACGCCTTCTGCGCCTCGGCCGGCTTGCCCTGCTCGACCAGAATGCCCGCCTGCAAGAGCTGCGCCGCAGTCTTGCTGGCATCGTCGCCCTTGTCCGCGAGCGCGGCGAGCGGCGCCTTGGCGGCATCGAGCTGCCCGGCCTCGACCCGGTCAAGCGCGATCGTCAATTGTTCGCCCCGCTCGCCCTCGGCGACCTTGCGGGTGTGTTCCCACCAGAGGTAGCCCGCCAGCGCGAGCAGCGCCGCGAAAATGGCGATCCCGACCGGAATGCCATAGCGCCGGATCGCCGAAAGCATTTCCTGCTCACGCAGGGCCTCGTCCACTTCGCGCAGAAATCCATCGTTCTGGGCGTCCGCAGCCGCCTTGGGCGCCGGAGTGTTGGTACGGTTGCTATGCGGGCGGAGAACCAAAATGGCAGCTTTCGGGACGTTAAGGAAGTCAGCGGGGTGTTTAGCGGATGGCCGCGCCTTTTCAACGGCAATGATGGTGAAGGCCCCCTGAATGAGCGGAGTTGTCACCCGCGACGTTCATCCGGGCACGCTCAGGGCGGGTTCAGGGGAAGGCGCTGCGCCCCATCGCCTCGGCATAAGCCCGCCGATAGGCCGCCAGCATCGCGCCCTCGTCATAATCGGCGCGGGCCACCGCGCGGTTGGCGCCCCCCCCACCCCCGCCCCGCGCCCGGGG
>VMTF01000226.1 GCA_013791705.1 Sphingomonadales bacterium
GACCCCTGCCTTCGGAGGGCAGTACTCTATCCAGCTGAGCTACGGGTGCATGAGGCTATATGCCCTATGAAAAGTACCGAAAAACGTCAATCCGCAGTCTGTCGACGTTGGTGAGTTTTTGGTGAGTTTATTAATCGGGCCTTTCTTCGAACTTTGCAAGCAGCGGAAACTATTATATAAAACCCTTGCCTTGACGGAGGAGTGCAGCCTTCGGAGGGCAGCGCTCTATCCAGCTGAGCTACGGGTGCGTGCCGAGCGCGACTAGCAGAGGCTTGGCGACCTTGCCAGACGGAATCGCCCGAAGAAAACGCGCATGGCAACCTGTCGGCGGAGCGGTCACCGCTGCCAATGGCTCAAAACGCATATCGCGACCGGCCGCGACTTGCCAGGTTCGCGATATGTTCCTATGCAGTGCGCATGGTTTCGGCTCCACTTCCCGCTGACGAGGCCCGCACCGCCCGCGACGTTGCGCGCGGGATCTGCCGGTTCTTCGCCCGCAACGACATCTGGTGCCTCTCGGAAATGCCGCTGCGCTCCGGCCGCCGGGCCGACCTGATGGGGATCGACGCCAAGGGCCATGTGGTGATCGTGGAGATCAAGGTGAGCCGGGCCGACCTGCTCGGTGACGCCAAGTGGACCGATTATCTCGATCATTGCGACCGATTCTACTGGGGCCTCGCCCCGCAACTGGATCGCGGCTGCCTGGAGACCGAACCGTTCCTGCCCGGCTCTTGCGGAGTGATCGTGGCCGATGGCTACGACGCCGAGATCCTGCGCCCGGCGCCGCTGATCGCGCTGGCGGCGGCGCGGCGCAAGGTGGAAGTGGAGCGACTCGCCCGCGCCTCGCTGCGGCGGCAGGTCGTCGGCGCCGATCCGCATTGTTCGGGCTGGGGCGCGGGTTAGCTGCGCTGTTCCAGCCGGGCGAGCAATGCGCGCTGCTCGGTCGCGGTCAGCATCGCCCAGTCGGCGATTTCATCCAGCGTGCGGCGGCAGCCTTCGCACCAGCCGGTCTTCCGGTCGATCCGGCAGATGCCGGTGCAGGGTGACGATGGACTGGGCATTGTGACCGCGCTGCACCACGGCCGCGCAGAGATTGCAAGCAGCGTGAGCGGACCGGCCGCGTAATTATCTTGCTTTCGCGCGCAATGCAGCATAGAGGCCGCGCGTGATCGGCGTGAACAGTGTTCGCGCAATCGACCGCCAGCGTGAGATCCCGCCAATTTGCATGGCGGCCAGATCCGCGGCGATGCACGATCCACCAGCCAAGCTTCCCCTTCACGCACGGGTCGCCAGAAAGCGACCCCTGTTGCGCGTCCGGATTCCGGCTGCGCCAATGAAAGCATACCATTTCCATGACCTATTTTTCCGACCTCGGCCTGGCCGAACCGATCGTGCGCGCGCTCAATTCCAAGGGCTACACCGATCCCACCCCGATCCAGCGGCAGGCGATCCCCGCCCTGCTCGAAGGGCGCGACCTGCTCGGCATCGCCCAGACCGGCACCGGCAAGACCGCCGCGTTCTCGCTGCCCTCGCTCCATCGCCTGGCCGGCAATCCCAAGCCGCACCAGCCCGCCTCGTGCCGGATGCTGATCCTTTCGCCCACCCGCGAACTGGCCGCGCAGATTGCCGA
This sequence comes from Sphingomonadales bacterium, assembly GCA_013791705.1. Classification (GTDB taxonomy): domain Bacteria; phylum Pseudomonadota; class Alphaproteobacteria; order Sphingomonadales; family Sphingomonadaceae; genus Novosphingobium. Next base: position 1,631 of record VMTF01000226.1, read on the forward strand.
CAACATCAAGGGCTATGCCAAGTACCTGCAGCTCACGGTCGATTGCGTGGTGGGCGGCGTGCCGGTCGGCAAGCAATCGCGGCGCCTTTCGACCGGAACCGACATTCTGGTCGCCACGCCGGGCCGCCTGCTCGACCTGATCGACCAGCGCGCGCTGACCCTTCGCAACGTCGAGATCTTCGTGCTCGACGAGGCCGACCAGATGATGGACCTCGGCTTCATCAAGCCGCTGACCCGGGTTGCCGCGCTGCTCCCGAAGGAGCGGCAGAGCCTGTTCTTTTCGGCCACCATGCCGCAGGCGATCGCCGAGCTGGGCAAGCGCTTCATCAACAACCCGGTGAAAGTCCAGGTCGCCCCGCAATCGACGACCGCCGAACGGGTCGAGCAGTTCGCGACTTTCATCAACCAGGCCGAAAAGCAGGCGCTGCTCACGCTGTCCCTGCGCGACGGGCTGGCCGACCAGTCGATCGACCGCGCGCTCGTGTTCACGCGGACCAAACACGGGGCTGACCGCGTGGTGCGCCACCTCGCCGCCGCCGGGCTCAACGCCGGGGCGATTCACGGCAACAAGAGCCAGGCCCAGCGCACCCGCGCGCTCGACGGGTTCCGGTCCGGCTCGGTGCCGATCCTCGTCGCGACCGACATCGCCGCCCGCGGGATCGACGTCAGCGGCGTCAGCCATGTGTTCAACTTCGAAATGCCCAACGTGGCCGAACAGTATGTCCACCGCATCGGCCGCACCGCGCGCGCCGGGGCCGACGGCATCGCGCTGAGCTTCGTGGCGCCCGATGAACGCCCCTACCTCAAGGACATCGAACGCCTGACCGGCGTGAAGCTGATGCCCAAGCCGCTGCCGGAGGATTTCCTCAAGCAGGCCGCCACGCTGCCCGCCGCCAAGCGGTCCGATCCTTCCGACGAGCGTTCGGATCGCAACAGCCATCGCCAGCGCCCGGGCCAGGGCACGGGTCATGGCCATGGCAAGGGCGCACCCCGGGGCGAACCGCGCACCGATGGCGAAGGCCGGCCCAAGCGTTTCCGTCCGCGCGGGCCGAGCAACGTCGGCCAGCACGCCGGCAAGGTCCGCCGCGCAAGCTAAGGCCCGGCTCCGGGAAGCCCGGTGCCGAAGTGCATCAATGGGGGCCGCGGGTTCAAACCTGCGGCCCCCTTTTCGCATGTGCGTGCTCATGAGCGCCTGTCCAACGCGCGCTGGTTCCGGCATGAGGGCGGCGATGGACCCTGCCCTGATTCCTGCTGCCTTTGGCGCCGCGCTGGCCATGACCGCGATCGTTGCGGTCCGCTATGTGCTCGCCAGTGGCGGCTTTGCCCTGGCGACACGGGCAATGCGGCCGGGGCTGTATGACGGGCTCGGCCCGCAAATCCGGCGGGAGATCGGCTGGTCGCTGCTGTCCGCCGCGATCTATGGCATTCCGGCCGGCGTGATCGCGTGGGGCTGGCAGCAGTTCGGATGGACGCGGATCTACAGCGACGTACACACCTTGCCGCTGTGGTACCTGCCGCTCTCCCTGCTGCTCTATCTCTTTGCGCACGACACCTGGTTCTATTGGACTCACCGCTGGATGCACCGGCCCAAGTGGTTCCGCATCGCCCATGCAGTGCACCATGCCAGCCATCCGCCGACCGCGTGGGCGGCGATGAGCTTCCATCCGATCGAGGCGCTGACCGGCGCGGTGGTGATCCCGGCGCTGGTCTTCGTTATCCCGGTCCATATCGCCGTGCTCGGGCTGGTGCTGGCGATCATGACGCTGATGGGGGTGACCAATCACATGGGCTGGGAGATGTTTCCGCGCGCCCTCGTTCATTCCCGGTTGGGGGGCTGGCTGATAACCGCCAGTCACCACCAGCGTCATCACGAGTATTATCCATGCAATTATGGCCTTTACTTCCGCGTGTGGGATCGCCTGTGCGGCACCGACCGGGGGCTCTCGGCGCCCTGACGCGGCTTGTGGCCGGAGGCGCGGGGGCGGCCCTGCTTGGCGGCGCCAGCGCGCCGTCCGAGGAGGACGTCAGCGTGATGGTCACCGGCCTCAGGAATGGCAAGGGGCAGGTCTTCGCCTGCCTGACCGCCGATCCGCGCGCCTTTCCTGCTTGCAAGTCCGATCCGGCGGCGCGGCAGTTGGTCGTTCCGGCAGGAGGCGACGAGACCGTGCTCGATTTCGGCGCGGTGGCTCCGGGCACATACGCGATTTCGCTGTTCCATGACGAGAACGGCAACGGCAAGCTCGATACAGTGATGATGATGCCCAAAGAAGGCTTCGGCTTTTCGCGGGACGCCAAAGTGCGGTTTGGCCCGCCCAAGTTCGCCGCCGCAGCTTTCACGGTGGGCGGCGCAACGGCGCACCAGACCATCCGGATGCGCTACATGTTCTGACGGCGGCTTGGCCGCGCGCGCAAATCCATCACGGGTGGAATGAGTATGCACCGGCTTGACCTTGCTCCCACGCCCCCGCATCCGGTTTGGCGATGGCTGACGGACGCGATCACTCCCTTTCCCTTCGCGAACGGCTGACTGCGCCGGGCGCAACGCTCGCGCCGTTCCGCTATCCGGCATTCCGGGCAATCTGGCCGGCCAACCTGTCATCGCAATTCGGATCGCAGATCCAGGGCGCCGCGGCCGCCTGGCTGATGACCGAGCTGACCACGTCCCACCGGCTGATCGCCGCGGTCGGAGCCTCGACCACGCTGCCGGTGATGCTGTTCGGCGTGCTGTGCGGCGCGATTGCCGACAACTTCGACCGGCGCAAGGTGATGCTGATCGGCCAGTGGATCATGCTGATCCCGTCGGCACTCCTCGCGGCGCTCACATTTGCCGGAATGGTCGGACCCTGGCTGCTGCTCGGCTGCACGATGGCGGTGGGCATCGGCTTTGCGGTGAACGGCCCTTCGTGGCAGGCTTCGGTGCGCGCGCAAGTGGGCACGCGCGATATGCCCCAGGCGATCTCGCTCAACACGATCGCGTTCAACATCGCCCGCAGTGTGGGGCCGGCGCTCGGCGGCATCCTGGTGGCGCTCGCCGGGATGTCGATCGCCTTTGCGGTGAACGCCGCGAGCTTCATCTGGCTGATTATCGTGCTGTTCCGCTGGCGCCCTTCGGTAGCGCCGCCGGTCCGCCAGCCGATGTTGCCCTCGATCCGGGCGGGACTGGCATTCTCATTCGGATCGGACCCGATCCGCCGGGTGCTGCTGCGCGGATTCTGCGTGGGCGTGGGTGCGGCCGGCTACCAGGCGCTGCTGCCCGCCGTGGTCCGCGATCAGCTTCATGGCGACGAGTTTTCCTATGGCGTGGTGCTGGGGGTTTTCGGGCTGGGCTCGATCGTCGGTGCGCTGGTGGGGTCTTCCGCCCGCCGCCGCTTCGGCACCGAAGTGCTGATGTCGGCGGGCATCGCCCCATTTGTCGTGACGCTGCCGCTCATCTCCGCGATCGATTCGACCCTGCCGTTCCTGCCGCTGTCCTTCCTGTGCGGGTCGGGCTGGGTCTTCGTGATGACCACGATCAACGTCGCGATCCAGGTGCGCGCGCCGGAAGCGGTGCTGGGCCGGGCCTTGTCGCTGTACCAGGCGGTGACGTTCGGCGGCATGGCGTTCGGGGCCTGGCTGTGGGGCTCTGCCGCCGATTGGGTCAATCTCTCTTTCGCCCTGAACGCCGCCGCGCTGTGGCTGGCAGCGTTCACGCTGGTGCTGAGGATATTCGCGCCCATGCCCGGACCGCACGAGGGCCGCGTCGATCTGGGTTGAGGCCGATGGCGGCGCAACTTAACGCTTAATCAACCATGTTGCGCCAGAACTCCTCTGCAGAAGCAATCAGGGGTAATTTCGCATGGATACGTTGCGTGGCGCGTTCGGAGACTATTCCGAAGCCGACGCCTATGACCCGGCGGAAGACGAGATCGGCCACGAAACGCTGCCGCCGGCAATCGGACAGGACGAGCGCCGCTTGCAGGTGCGGGCCTACAACCATTGGGCGAGCCTGCTCGGCGACCGCGCCTTCCCGCTGATCGCCGACCTCGAAACCGGGAACCTGCCCGACTTCGACCCCTATTCGGTGCTGCTCGATTTTTCGGCTGGGGTGGAAAACCCCAAGGTTCGCTATCTGGGCGCGGAACTGGCCGAGGATTCAGGTTGCGACGTCGCCAAGATCTCCTCGCTCTCCGACGTGCCCAATCGCTCGCTCGTCTCGCGCATCACCGACCATTACCTGCAGATCATCGCCAATCAGGCGCCGATCGGGTTCGAGGCCGAATTCGTCAACCAGCATGGTCGCACGATCCTGTATCGCGGCATCCTGCTGCCGTTTTCCGGCAGCATCGCCAGCGATGAAATCGACCTCATCTACGGCGTGATCAACTGGAAGGAACTCGCCGACCAGCAGACCACCGACGAACTGATGCTGGAGATCGATCAGGTGCTCCAGCACAAACCCGCGCTCGCCCCGCTGCCGCTGACCGAGTGGGCCGATGGCCCGGCGGAAATCCACACGGAGATCGACCAGGATACTGACACCAGCATCGACGAATACGGGGTCGGCGAAGACGACTTCGACGGGAACGATGCGGACATTCTCGACCTTGCCCTGTTGCCCGAAGCCGACGTGGTCCACGCCTGGGCGGACGACGCCGACGAGCCCGGCCTGGCCGATATCCTCGCTTCGGCCCGCGAGCTGGCCCGCGCCGCGCAAGGCTCCGAAGATCGCAGCCGCCAGGCACTTTATGCCGCGATCGGCCGGGCTCACGATTTCGCCCTCGCCGCCGCCACGCAGCCGGAGGACTTTGCCGAACTGGCCGCCGACGCCGGACTAACCATGCAAGCGCGCGCGCCGCTGATCCCGGTGGTCAAGCTCATCTTCGGTGCGGACTACGACAAGACCCGCCTGACCGAATACGCAACCGCGCTGGCCCACGCCCAACGGCTTGACCTGACTGCGGGCCGCCTCGCCGCCTTCCTCGGCTCCGCGCCCGGCGGCCTGAAGGGCGTCGTCCAGCTCGAACGGCGCCTGCGCCGCGAGGAAAATGGACGCGATGCCGAACCCAAATCCTCCCCGCGCGAAGCAATCGCCCGCAAGCTGCGCGCCCTGCCGACCCGGCCGCTCGCCGCGCTCAGCGCAGCCGGCGAGGAATTCACCCTGGTATTGGCGCGGCGCACCGAAGACGGTGACGTGGTGATGATCGGCGAACTGGCCGACGACATCGCCCTGCTGGAACGCGCAGCCAGACAGTTGCTTCGATAACGCAATACACAGACCAGCGAGTGCCGGAGCGCCCTGACCGAACGATCATGGCGCCCCGGTTCGTTTGCGGCTAGACCTCACGCCATGGCATTGTTTCAGGCGAGGTTCAGGCGCCGCACGCATTCTTCCGGGCCGATGCGCAAACCCCTTCGCCTGCTCGCGCGCACCATCGCGGTGCTGATCGCCGCCAGCCTCACGCTCAATCCCGCCGCCGCGCAATCGATCCTGCGCGACGCCGAGACCGAGGCGCTGCTGCACGACATGGCGAGCCCGCTGGTCAAGGCCGCCGGGCTCGGCCCAGGAAACGTCGACGTGGTGCTGGTCAACGATCCGACGATCAACGCCTTCGTGATCAACGGCCAGACGGTGTTCCTCAATGCCGGACTGATCAATGTATCCGACAGCGCAAACCAGGTTCAGGGCGTGATCGCGCACGAACTGGGCCACGTGGTCGGCGGCCATGCGATCAGCGGCGAACAGGGCGCCAAGGCCGCCGGAACCGTCAGCCTGCTGTCGCTGCTCATCGGCGCGGCGGCGGCGGTTGCGGGCGGCGGCGAGGCGGCAATGGCGGCGATGATGGCCGGGCAAAGCGCCGCCATGGGCAAATACCTGGCGTTCAGCCGCGGGCAGGAGGCCCAGGCCGATGCGGCCGGCGCCGCCTATCTCTCGAAAGCGGGGATCAGCGGGCGCGGCTCGATCGAATTCTTCAAGAAGCTGGAGAACGAAGGCTATCGCCGCGGCTACAGCCAGGCCGACCGGGACGTATTCCTCTCGACCCACCCGCTGGAGGGAGACCGGATCGCGGTGCTGGAGGATACCTACGCGAAGGATCCGGCCTGGCGCCGGCCGAGCGACCCGGCGCTGGAGGCCCGCTTCCGCCGCGCCAAAGCCAAGCTCTATGGCTATCTTGCCGAACCCGCGCAGACCCTCATCACCTATCCGGTAAGCGATACTTCGGTGCCCGCGCGCTATGCCCGGGCCTATGCGTGGCACAAGGAAGCGTTTCTCGACAAGGCCATGGGCGAAGTCGATGCGCTGCTCCAGGATGCTCCGGCCGACCCCTATTTTCTCGAACTCAAGGGCCAGATCCTGCTCGAAGCCGGCAAGCCGGCCGACGCGCTTGATCCGCTCCGCCGCGCGACCGAACTCACCGGCAACCAGCCGCTGATTGCCACCACCTTCGGCCATGCCCTGATCGCGACCGAAGACCGCCGGAATTATCCTGAGGCACAGCGGGTGCTCAAGGCTGCCGTCAGCCGCGACCGGGAGAACCCCAATGCCTGGTACCAGCTTGGCGTCGTCTATGCCGCCAATGGCGACACTCCTCGCGCCCGTCTGGCCAGTGCCGAACAGCAGGTCATGAGCCGGCGCTGGGCCGAGGCGCTGGCCGGAGCCGAAGCAGCCGAGGCCGGGCTGCCCAAAGGCTCGCCCGACTGGCTGCGCGCACAGGATATTGCCATGCAGGCCCGCACAGCGATTGAACAAGCGAAGAAGCGCAAGTAGGCTCCCGCCGGATGACAGGAAAATTCAGGCCGCGCGGCGGCGCTTTCTACACTTTGGGCCTCGGCCTGGTCTGCGCGCTGCTTGGCGGCCTCGGCGGATGGTATTGGCAGAGCCGTCAGATCGGAGTCGGTGCGGGCGGGCACTTCGCCGAGCGCGATCGCGTCGCGATCGAGCAACTGGTTCACGATTATCTGGTCGAGCATCCCGAAGTGCTGCCCGAAGCGATGGATGCGCTGACCCGCAAGCAGGACGCGATGCGGCTGGCCGGGCTGCGCGACGTGCTCGAGCAGGCAACGGCGGGCACGGTGCTGGGCAATCCGCAAGGCAAGATCACGCTGGTGGAATTCGCGGACTATGCCTGCGGCTATTGCCGGCACAGCGTCGAAGACGTTGAAGCGCTGATCGCGGCCAATCCCGATTTGCGGGTCGTCGTGCGCGAACTGCCGATCCTCTCGCCCGAAAGCGCCGATGCTGCGAAGATGGCGATCGCGGCGGCGCAGCAAGGGCGCTACGCAGCCTTCCACAAGGCGATGTACGCTGCCAGCCGGCCGGATGCGCAATCGATCGCCGCCGCCGCCCGCGCGGCGGGGCTCGACATGGCGCAGGCCCGCAAGACCATTGCCGCCCCGGCGACCGAACAGGAACTGGTCCGCAACATGGATATCGCCAAGCGTCTCGGATTTTCCGGCACGCCTAGCTGGGTCGTCGGCGACAGCCTGATGACCGGCGCGGTCGGCCGCGAACAACTTGCCAAGGCGATCGCCGACGCCCGCAGCTAGCGTTGTTGCAAATCAGCCGACACCGCTTCGGCGCAAATCGGAAAACCGCAGGTAGCTTGAAGTTCCGGCCTAGGCCGGCGGCTCGTAAGGTGCGCGCAGCGGCGCGGCGAAAACGCGGCGCAGCATGGGCTCGAAGAATTCGAGCGGCTCGGTATCATAGGCCTTATCGAACGCGCGCTGATCGTACTTCTCGCAAAATTCGGCGCAGGCCGCGAAATGCGGATGCCCGCGATAGCGCTCGCGCACGTCGCGATCGAGATCGAGCAGGTGGAAATAATAGTATCCCTGGAACGCGCCGTGATGTTCGCAGATCCAGTGCAGTTCCTCGCTGACGAACGGCCGGAGGATCGCGGCGGCAATTTCGGGATGGTTGTAGGTGCCCAGCGTGTCGCCAATGTCGTGGAGCAGCGCCATCACGACATAGGGTTCTTCCCGCTCGTCGCGAAAGGCACGAGTCGCGGTTTGCAGCGAATGCTGCAGCCGATCGATCGGAAAACCTCCGAAATCGCCGTCCAGCAACCGCAGGTGCGTCAGCACCCGATCGGGCAGGGCAGCGGCGAAAATGCGGAATTGTCTGGCAATCCGCGCCCAATCCTCGGCGGTGCCGTCCGTCATCACGGAGAATGTGGCGCGCTCGCTTGTCCCGGCTTCCGAGACTGTCATGGCAGGTCTCCTCTGGGTTGCACCAGACTACCCTTTCAGGCCCGCGAAACAAGATAAACATGGCGGCATTTCATTTCCGGCGCGAATTGGGCTAGACTTGGCGTCATGGCCGTTTTGCCGTTTCGCCCGACCCCGTTCTTCGCCAACAAGAACCAGGCATTCTGGCGGCTTCAGGCCGTTGGCTGGGGCGGCGCGCTGTTGCTGCGCGCAATGTCCAGCCTGGCGAACGGCCAGCCTTTTTCGTTCCTGGTGCTGGTCCTGATCGCGACGATCACCGGCTTTTCGATGTCGCTGATTCTTTCGGTGATCTACCGCCAGTTGATCACCCAGCGCGCGCTCATCACCTGGGGCGTAACCGCGCTGGTCCTGCCGGTCGCCGTCGCACTTTATGCGTTCATCGATGCCTGGGTGATCGGGTTGTACCGGCCGGAAAGCGGGGCGAGCTTCGCCCAGTTGCTGATCGGCGTGTTCTACCTTGACCTCACGCTGCTGGGGGCATGGTCGGCACTCTATTACGCGATCAACTTCTACCTCCAGATCGAGGAGCAGAACGACCAGTTGATCCGGCTCGAGAACCAGGCGGCCCAGGCCCAGCTCGCCATGCTGCGCTACCAGTTGAACCCGCACTTCCTGTTCAACACGCTGAATTCGATCTCGACGCTGGTTCTGCTGAAGCAGACCGAGCGCGCCAATGCGATGCTCACCCGGCTATCCGGCTTCCTGCGCTATACCCTGATCAACGAACCGGCGGGCCGCGTCACGGTTGCCCAGGAAGTCGAGACGCTGCAGCTCTATCTCGATATCGAGCGGATGCGCTTTGAAGAGCGGTTGCGCACCCAGTTCCGGATCGACGAGGCGGCCCGGCCTGCCCTGCTCCCCTCGCTGCTGCTCCAGCCGCTGGTCGAGACCGCGATCAAGTATGCGGTC
>VMTF01000283.1 GCA_013791705.1 Sphingomonadales bacterium
TGACCACCTCGATCCCCGAACATGCCGGATCGCAGCGCAACTGGGACTATCGTTTTTGCTGGATCAGGGATGCCTACTATACCGTGCAGGCGCTCAATCGCCTCGGCGCGCTCGATGTGCTGGAATCCTACCTCGAATACCTCCGCAATATCGTCGACAATGCCAAAGGCGGCCATATCCAGCCGCTTTACGGCGTCGGAGGAGAGGCGCGTCTGGTCGAGCGGATCGAACCGGGCCTGAACGGATATCGCGGGATGGGCCCGGTGCGTGTCGGCAACGAGGCGTATGAACAGATCCAGCACGATGCCTATGGCCAGATAGTCCTGTCCAACGCGCAGGCCTTTTTTGACCGGCGGTTGCTGCGTGTTTCCGGCGTCGAGGATTTCCATGCGCTCGAAACCGTCGGCGAACGCGCGTGGCAAGCGCACGACAAGCCCGACGCCGGGCTTTGGGAGTTGCGCACCCGCAGCCACATCCACACTTATTCCGTGGCGATGTGCTGGGCCGCGTGCGACCGGCTGGCAAATGCCGCCGAAACCCTTGGCCTCGCAGATCGCCAGGCTTTCTGGCGGGAACGGGCCGGGACTATTCGTGAAACGATCGAGCAGTCCGCGTGGCGCGAAGATACGCAGCGGATTTCGGCGACGTTCGGCGGCGACGATCTCGACGCCAGCTTGATCCAGTTGCTCGATCTGCGCTTCCTGACCCCCGATGACCCGCGTTTTCGCGGGACGCTGGAAGCGGTGGAAAAGGGATTGCGACGCGGATCGCATATGCTGCGCTATGCGATCAAAGACGATTTCGGCCTGCCCGAGACGGCCTTCAACGTGTGTACCTTCTGGCTGATCGAAGCCTTGCACGTGACCGGACGCGATTTGGACGCCCGCGCCCTGTTCGAAGAGATGATCGCCCGCCGCACTGCGGCCGGCTTGTTGTCCGAAGATATCGATCCGCAGAGCGGCGAGTTGTGGGGGATGTATCCGGAGACCTATTCGCTGGTCGGATTGATCAATTGTGCCGCCTTGTTGAGTAAACCGTGGAGTGCCGTGCGATGAGCCGCCTCGTCATCATATCCAATCGTGTTTCCGAGCCGATTTCCGAAGCCGGCGGTGCGCAGGGTGGCCTTGCGGTCGCTCTGTCTGCCGCGCTGAGAGAAGACAACGGTATCTGGTTTGGCTGGTCGGGCGAGGAGATCGAAAGCTTCTCGGGCCACATCAATTTCCAGCGGAATTTTGGCGTTACCACTGCGACGATCGACCTTGAGGCGCAGGATATCGACTAATATTACAATGGCTATGCCAACCGGACGCGGTGGCCGCTGTTTCACTATCGCGTCGATCTCGCCGAATATGAGCGTGGCTTTGCCGGCGGTTACGAGCGCGTAAACGCGCGCTTTGCCGATACGGTGGTGCCGCTGATCGAGGAAGGCGATCTGGTCTGGGTGAATGATTACCACCTTATCCCGCTGGGGAACGAGCTGCGCCAGCGGAACTGCCGGAACCGGATCGGGTTCTTCCTTCACATTCCCTGGCCACCGATGCGGTTGCTGCTTTCGTTGCCCAGTCACCACGAACTGGTCGTATCGCTCTTTGCCTATGACGTGGTCGGTTTCCAGACAGAGGATTCGCTGGCAGCGTTTCTTGACTATGTGCGGGGACAGCTCGACGTCGAGGTGAACGAGGACGGCATTGTGACATATGACGGTCGGTCGGTGCGCCTGCTCGCCTGCCCGATCGGCATCGATGCCGAACAGTTTCGCGCCCATGCCGAAGGGCCGGTCGCGCGCGAGGTTCATGATCGGATGCTGGTCAGCGCCAACGGCCGCAAGATGATCATCGGCGTCGATCGGCTCGATTATTCCAAGGGCCTGCAGGAGCGGTTTCAGGGATACGAACGCTTCCTTTCCGCCCATCCCGAACAATTTGGCGGCGTTTTCCTGCTGCAGATCGCGCCGCCCTCGCGCGGCGACGTGCAGAGCTATCAGGAAATCCGGGCGACGCTCGATGGATTGTCCGGGCGGATCAACGGCGAATACGCCGATGCCGAATGGGTGCCGATCCGTTACGTCAACAAGGGCTATCCGCGCGATCAACTGGCGGGAATGTATCGCGCGGCCCAAATCGGCCTGGTCACGCCGCTGCGCGACGGGATGAACCTCGTCGCCAAGGAATATGTCGCCGCGCAGGATGCGGCCGATCCCGGTGTCCTGATCCTCTCGCGGTTTGCCGGGGCGGCCGAGCAGCTTGGCGATGCGCTGCTCGTCAATCCGCACAGCCCCGAGGAAATGGCCGATGCGATCGCAACCGCGCTGGCAATGCCGCTCGACGAGCGGATCGCACGGTGGCGGCCGATGATGGACAACATCATGGAGCAGGACGTTATCTGGTGGCGCCGCCGCTTCACGGATGCGCTGGCCGCGGCCTAGAGTTTTTCCGATTTGCGTTAGCCCGGCATCAGCCCGGCGTGGCTTGCGTCAACTGACCCGATAGCTGCGTGCGGATGCGCGGTAACGCCTGCGGCATGGCGGTTGAAATGTAAGCCATCATCGCCTCGCGGACGTCGCAACGCAGGTCGAAGGCGTTGCCTGCGTCGGCGGCGCTGACAAGCGCGCGCAGTTCCATCACCTCGGGCTTGATGTCGGTCACCTGCAGCCCGACGACGCGGTTGTCCCATTTCGGGTGCGCGCGGACCACGGTTTCAAGCTGCGCGCGGATTGCTGCGACGTCGGCGAGTGGATCGACGTAGAGAAACGCGGTGCCCAGCAGCGCACTGCCCTCGCGGGTCCAGTTCTGGAACGAACTTTCGAGAAACTTGCTGATTGGAACGATCAGGCGCCGCTCGTCCCAGATCCGGACCACGACATAGGTAAGCCGGATTTCCTCGATCCGTCCCCACTCGCCGTCGATGATGACCACATCGTCGATCCTGATCGGCTCGGTGAAGGCCATCTGGATGCCGGCGATCAGATTCTTCAGCGCGGGTTGCGCGGCGGCGCCAATCGCCAGCCCGGCCACGCCGGCCGAAGCCATGAGCGTGACGCCGACGCTGCGGATCGCCGGAATGCTGAGCAACATCATGCATACCGTCAGGAAAATGATCGCGAACGTGCCGATGCGTGAAAGGATGCCGATCCGGGTGCGCTTGCGCCTTGCGTCAAGGTTGTCGGCCGAGGCCACGTCTGTGCGGACATCGACGATATCGCGAATGGCATTCAGCGTCGCCAGCGCCAGCCATCCGATCAGCATCGGCACGACAAGCCCGGATATCCGATGGGCAAGCGCATTCGCCTCGCCGCTCAGGGGCGTGGATTCCAGTGCGATACTGAGCCCCACTCCAACCGTCATCCACCGGGTCGGCCTGATCAGGCGACGGATCAGCACGTCGTCGGACCGGTCCGCGCTGCGTTTCGACAGCCGGAGCAATATGCGGACGACGATCGTGTGGGCCGCGAGTGCGATTGCGCATGAAAGAGCCGCGATGGCGATGGTCGTGATGGGAACGATGCTCCAGTCCGGCAGAATCTGGCGCAGAAGGTCAGTCATTCATGATTCCTCGTTGCTGTTGATAGCGCCTGCCGCCGGGGGCGGTAACGCTGTCGCGATCGCGACGATTGTCTCGCGGCGGCCCGGCGTGAGTTCCACTCGCGTTATGTCAGAACTGCCGTTTCCGACTTTTGTTTCGCTGCCGTTTCAGGCTCGCGCCGATTCGGTGTCGCGCGGTTTCCAAATGATTTCATCTGGTGCAAAATCGCTTTAGGCAGGCCCATGACCTTATTGCAATTCTTGCCGCAGTTGTCGTCACCCTGCTGCTCAGCTTCGGCAAGTTCGCCCGGTCCGCGCGCGGGCGGGCGACCGTTACGCCGCTGGCGTCGATCACTCGGCAGCGGCTTCCTGATTTGCGGCCCTCTGCTCGCCAGGGAGTTCGGGTCGGCCGCAGTTCTCGCGATGGCGGTGCTGCCGGCAATCGCCGATTCGATCGGTTCCGGCGGTTTGAGTTGACGGCTGCCGCGATCGCGGCCCGCTGATGAGTCCTGCGTGCTTGGCGCCTTCAAACTTTGCATTGATTCAGGTTGCCGCTCACCCGGCCAGCACGGCCCCGGCTTCCTGCGCCTGCGGAACGCTGCAGGCCGTGTCCAGCCCGAGGACGTGCCCGACGCGCCCGAGGCCCATCCAGCAGGCAATGCAATAGCTGAGGTCGACCAGTTCGGCATCGCTGAACTGCGCCTTGAACCGGGCCCAGAACGCATCGTCACCGGCCAGAACCTTGGGCTCGGTGCCCATCCGCTCGGCCAGTTCGATGGCCAGCCGTTCGCGCGGCGAATAGAGGGCAGATGAGCGCCATTGCGTGATGCCGGTGTAAAACGCTTCGTCCGGCTGCTCCGGCGAGGCGAGGATGCCCGCATCGGTCCTGTCGCCCAAGGCCGCGAGGTAGGATGGCAGGTCGTCCGCCGAGCGCCAGCCGCGGCAGACGATGCAGCCGTTGATCTCCGCAGTAATCATCCGCGCCGCTTCGAATTCCCGCAGTGACAGCGTCTAATGAAGATAGGTGATGCGCGAAAATTCCATTCCGGCGCGCACGATTTCGGGCGCGAGCGACGCGGCGAGCATACCGGCCGGGACTTCATCACCCGAGGGCGTGCGTTGCGGACCTATCCGGATCATGGTGCGCTCTCCAGTCTGACGCGGCTCTTGCCGTTTCGGCAAGGATGCCACGATCCTCCCGGCATTGCCACACGCAAGAATTGACCGCGCGTCAGCCGGTCATTCGTCCTTGGCGGGATTGACGCGCGTATAAGGCACGAACTTGCCCAGACTGACGAAACCGCGATTCCACAGGCCATTGCGGTCGTGCAGCTTGACCACGTCGATGCTGCATAGCTGGCCGGAGCCGCGCAGCTCTGTTACCAGAACATCGTCGTCGCGCAGCGAATTCGCATTGTCGGGCCGATTGACATAGATCGTCCTGCCGCTGCCATAGATGATCGCGGTTTTGTCGATGATCCGGGTGTTGGAGTTGAAGTGCGGATCGATGCAATCGACCGGCTTGCCCGCCACGCGGCCTTCGATTGCCTTGGCGAGTTGCTGCTCGGGCGTAAGGCGCGGCGCGGCCATGGCGGGGGCCGCCAGCAGCGTTGCTGCGGCAGTCAGAAACAGGGTTGCCTTCTTCATCGGACAGACTCCTTCAAGTCGAGGCATCCTAGCCTATCTGCCTGAATGAGCGCTGACTTTCTGGGGCGGATGGCCTCAGGCCGTTCCGCCCACCGTCAGCCCCGCGACCAGCAGGGTCGGTTGGCCGACCCCGGCAGGGAGGCTCTGCCCGCCCTTGCCGCAAATGCCGACACCTTCATCCAGCGCCATGTCGTTGCCGATGCCGGTAACGCGGGTGAGGACCGACGGGCCATCGCCGATCAGCGTCGCGCCCTTGATCGGCGCGCCCAGCTTGCCGTTCTCGATCTTGTAGGCCTCGGTGCAGGAAAAGACGAACTTGCCCGAGACGATATCGACCTGCCCGCCGCCAAACGATTTGGCAAATATGCCGTTTTTCACGCGCGAGAGCAGTTCGGCCGGATCGTCGTTCCCGCCCTTCATGAACGTATTGGTCATGCGCGGCATCGGGGTGTGGGCGTAGGATTCGCGCCGTCCGTTTCCGGTGGGCGTCACTCCCATCAGGCGGGCATTGAGCCGGTCGTGAATATAGCCCTTGAGGATGCCGTCCTCGATCAGCACCGTCTCCTGCGTTGGCGTGCCTTCGTCGTCGATCGACAGCGAGCCGCGCCGGCCGGGCATCGAGCCATCGTCGACCACGGGCACGCCCGGTGCGCCGACCCGTTCGCCGATGCGGCCCGAAAATGCGCTGGTGCCCTTGCGGTTGAAATCGCCCTCAAGGCCATGGCCGACCGCCTCGTGCAGCAGCACGCCGGGCCAGCCGGGGCCGAGCAGCACGGTCATTTCGCCCGCCGGGGCATCGACCGATTCGAGGTTGGTGAGCGCCTGGGCCAGCGCGGTGTCGATCGCGCGGTTCCAGGTCGCGGGATCGAACAGGTCGTCGTAAAGGCGGCGTCCGCCAATGCCGAACGAGCCGGTTTCGCGCCGGCCATTCGCTTCGGCCACGATCGAAACGTTGAGCCGCACCAGCGGCCGCACGTCGGTGGCGACGAACCCGTCGGGGCGGACGATCTCCACCACCGACCACGAGGCGGCGAGACTGGCGGAAACCTGCGCCACCCGCGGATCGCGTGCGCGCGCTGCGGCGTCGATCGCTTCGAGCAGGCGGACTTTGGTGGCGAAATCCACCGCGTCGAGCGGCGAGGCGTCGGTGTAGAGGTGGCGATTGGATTTCGCGGGCGGCCCGGCCCGGGCGCCGGTCGCCGGATCGAGCAGTTTCAGCGTTTCGCCAGCACGGCGGATCGCCGCGGCGGAAATCTCGTTGGCATGGGCAAAGCCGGTCATCTCGCCCGACACCCCGCGCAAGCCGAACCCCGCGTCGCGCGAGTAGTCGGCCGTCTTGAGCCGGCCGTCATCGAACGCGAAGCTCTCGCTGGCGACGAACTGGAGGTAAAGTTCGCCGTCGTCGCAGGCGTTGAGCGTTTCGCGCGCCAGCGTTTGCGCTTCGTCGGGGGACAGCAGACCGGAACGGTACAGCAGCGAGCGCGGATCGGTTAGCGTCATGACACCGAATATAGGGGCTTGGCCGGGAAGCGCCAGTTCTGCTTCGAGCCGAAACGGCTAGCTGCCACGAACCACCCGGTTGCCGGCCGCGTTGGCCGAGCGGGCCTCCTCCTGATATGTCGGCACATCGAGCAAGGCGGCCAGATCGGCGCCCTCGTCCGGGACCGCTATCGATGGCGTTTCCAGAATCTTTACCCGCGACACGCGGCCCGCGCCGGCATGGTAGATCCCGCCGCTGGTCCGGCAGGAGCGGCTGGCCAGCCAGCCCGCCACCGGGGCAACGCGATCGGGCGACAGGGTCTCGGCGAATTCCTCGCCGATCTGGCCCGCCGCCAGC
Source organism: Sphingomonadales bacterium (assembly GCA_013791705.1). Classification (GTDB taxonomy): domain Bacteria; phylum Pseudomonadota; class Alphaproteobacteria; order Sphingomonadales; family Sphingomonadaceae; genus Novosphingobium. The sequence goes on from VMTF01000283.1 coordinate 7,006, forward strand.
GGCGTCAGCGCAAACGGGACGATCACGTTGATGGCGATATCCGCGCCCTTCGGCACTTCGCGAGCCAGCGACCGCGCAAAGCCCGACATCGCCGCCTTGGTGGTGCCATAGATTGTCGTGTTGAGGTTGCCGTAAAGCCCGACCGAGGAGCCGGTGACGACGATCCGGCCATAGCCACGTTCGAGCATGCCGGACCACACCGCCTTGACCGGCAGGACAGTCCCCCAGATGTTGGTGTCGACGTTGCGTCGCAGTTCGGCCATCGAGCTTTCGGCAAACGTCTGATCGGTCGCCACCCCGGCATTGCAGATCAGGATGTCGATCCGGCCATATGCCGCATTGGCCGCAGCGGCCAGCGCGGCCGCGCCGGCTTCGTCATCGACCGGATGGTCATCGGCTATCGCCTGCCCCCCTTTGGCGATGATTTCCGCGCAGACGGCTGCGGCGGTGGAGGGAACGCCGGGATGGGCGCGATTGTTCACAACGACCCGGCAGCCGCGATCCGCCAGCCAATGAGCATAAGCGCGCCCGAGCCCCTTGCCCGCGCCGGTCACGATCGCAACCTGGTCCCCAAGATCCTGCGGCATGCCTGCTCTACTCCTTCGCGCGGTGCCTTGTGGCACTTCCATGCGCAGCAGGTGCCGGGTCGGGGCGGGCAAGGCAACCGATTGCAGGCTGCCGGCAGTGCCGGACGGCAAGGTATCAGCCATGAAATACAATTCGCCGGTCCCGGCGGCCGTCAGCCGCGCGGGCAGTCAAGCGGCGTCGCGGTGCTCGTCCATGCCCGGCTTCAGCACGCAGCGCTTGTCGCAGTAGCCGCAGTCGACATAACCCTTCTCGTCGATTTCCAGCCAGACGCGTGGATGGCCGAGCGCCGCGCCGCCGCGAACGTCGCTGGCGCCGTCGCACTGGACGCGGCGGGTGGTGACATATGCGGTTTCGGGCCGGGTGCTCATGGGGCGCAAGTCCGTTGCAAGTGGAGACCAGCTCTTTACGCGAAGCGCGTTCCGCCGCAAGAGCGCGTTATGACCGAAGCTGCAATCTCGATCCGCAATCTCGTCAAGCGCTATGCCGGACAGAAGCGCGAGCCGGGCAAGCTGGCGCTTGACGACGTCAGCTTCGATGTGCCGCAGGGCCAGATATTCGGCCTGCTGGGACCGAACGGCGCGGGCAAGTCGACCCTCATCAACACCCTCGCGGGCCTGGTGATGAAGACTTCGGGCGAAGTCTCCATCTGGGGCTTCGATATTGACCGCGATGCGCGCAACGCCAAGCGGTCGATCGGGATCGTGCCGCAGGAAGTGGTGTTCGATCCGTTCTTCACGCCGGCCGAAGTGCTTGATCAGCAGGCCGGCTATTATGGCGTTCCCAAGGCGGCGCGGCGAACATTGGAGCTGCTGCGCGCGGTGCACCTTGAAGACAAGGCCGGGGCTTACGCGCGCACGCTTTCGGGCGGCATGAAGCGGCGGCTGCTGATCGCCAAGGCGATGGTCCACTCGCCGCCGATCCTGGTGCTCGACGAACCGACCGCCGGCGTGGATGTCGAGCTGCGGCGCATGTTGTGGGAACTGGTGCGCGAGATGAACGCCGAAGGCGTGACCGTGGTGCTGACCACGCACTACCTCGAGGAAGCCGAGGAGCTGTGCGACCGGATCGCGATCATCAATCACGGCCGGCTGATCACCAACCAGCCGACGCGCGAACTGATCGGCATGGCGCGCGAAAAGATCGTGGTGCTGACGCTCGACCGCGAGATCGACACGGTGCCGGACAACCCGGCCTTCCTGAAGTGCGAGACGACCGGCGAGCGCACGGTCGAGATCACTTACGACAAGGACCGGACCAATGCCGGGGAAGTGCTGGCGCTGGTTCAGGCGCAGGGCTTCGCGATCGTCGACGTGACGACGCGCGAGGCCGACCTGGAGGACGTCTTCGTCGCGCTGACCAGCCGGGCCAGGGAAGTGGCCTGAGCCCGGCGCATGTTTACCGCGCTATCTTCCCAATCCCGGCGAAATGCGCCTATCTGGAGAGGGCCGGTCCGGCCATAATCGCGCGGGAGTAGGATTGCCTTGGCACACGACGTCATCGTGGTCGGATCGGGCGCGGCGGGGCTGACGGCCGCGCTGGGGCTGGCCGAGCGGCTGAAAGTCCTGGTCATCGCCAAGGGGACGCTGACCAGCGGATCGACCGCATGGGCGCAAGGCGGGATCGCGGCGGTGCTTGATGCCGGTGATACCTTCGAGAACCATATTCACGACACGGTGGTGGCCGGGGCCGGGCTCAACCGGCGCGAGACGGTCGAGTTCGTGATCGAACGCGCGCCCGATGCGATCGACCGGCTGGTCCAACTGGGCGTGCCGTTCAACGCCGACGGCAACAATTTGCACCTGACCCGCGAGGGCGGCCATTCGCACCGCCGGATCGTCCACGTGAACGATGCGACCGGCTGGGCGGTGCAGGCGGCCCTGCTCAAGGCGGCGGAAGCGAACCCCAATATCACGCTGCTGCCCGGGCGGACCTGTATCGACCTGATTACCGGACGGCACGAGCAGCGCTATTCGGGATCGGGCCGGGTGTGGGGCGTCTATGCGCTCGACGAGGAGACCGGCCGGGTCGAGGCGCATACCGCGCGGGCGACCGTGCTGGCGACCGGCGGGGCGGGCCGCGTCTATCAGTTCAGCACCGCGCCGCGCGGCGCGACCGGCGACGGCATCGCGATGGCCTGGCGGTCGGGCGCGCGGGTCGGCAACATGGAGATGATGCAGTTCCACCCGACCTGCCTCTACAACCTCGAGGTCAAGAATTTCCTGATCACCGAGGCGGTGCGCGGCGAGGGCGGGCGGCTGATCAATCCGCGCACCGGCAAGCGCTTCATGGAATTCTATGACGACCGGCTGGAGCTCGCCCCGCGCGACGTGGTGGCGCGGGCGATCGATTCCGAGATCAAGAAGTTCGGGCTCGACTATGTCCACCTCGACATCAGTCACGAACCGCCCGAATTCGTCCGCGAACACTTTCCCAACATCTACGAGAAGCTCATGTCGCTGGGCATCGACATGACCGAGGAGCCGATCCCGGTGGTGCCGGCGCAGCATTATACCTGCGGTGGGATCATGATCGATCTGGACGGGCGGACCGATCTGCCGGGGCTTTATGCCGCCGGCGAATGCACCGAAAGCGGCCTGCACGGCGCGAACCGCCTGGCCTCGAACTCGCTGCTCGAATGCTTCGTGTTCGGCGAGGCGGCGGCCAAACATATTCTCGGCAACTGGGCGACGTTCGACGCGCCGCCCAAAGTGCGCCCATGGGATGAAAGCCGGGTGACCAATTCCGACGAGGAAGTCATCATCAAGCAGAACTGGACCGAGATCCGCCGCTTCATGTGGAACTACGTCGGGATCGTGCGGACCACCCGCCGGCTGGAACGGGCACAGCACCGGATTCGCCTGCTGTTCGAGGAAATCGAGGACTATTACGGCCACTTCCGGGTGACCACCGACCTGATCGAACTGCGCAACCTGCTGCAGAGCGCCGACCTGATCGTGCAATCCGCGCTGAAGCGGCACGAGAGCCGCGGGCTGCATTATACGCTCGATTATCCGATGAGCCGGGCAAGTGCGAAGGACACGATTCTGGTGCCATAAGCGCCGGGCGGGTTCGATTGTTGCGCTTACTGGAGAGAATCACATAAAAGCAGAAATTTAGCCTGAGTTAGTTGATGAAACCCGCGCGCGCAGGTTCGTTTCTGCGGGGGCCACGGGCGTGGCTGGCGGGACCGACGATGAGAAAGAACCGCGCGCAGTGTGACAGGCGGGCGGCATGTAGGAAAATCGCTTGTCCGGCGAAGGCCGGGGCGGACGACGGGGGCAGGTTCCCCCAAAGGCCCTGGCGCCCCCGCGCAAGGCCTTGGCCGGCGCCGCGCGTGTGGCTAACAGGCCGGTGAGCGGCCCGGCTGCGCGGCGCTGGCCGCGATCGGCGGCGGTGGCAGCGATCAAGAGGTAAGTCTGCATGTCCGCGCGGCTGGTCCAAATCTTCCTGCCCGAAGCCGAAATCGGCAGCCTTGAGGCCATCCTCGCGCGCCACAGCCGCCGCTACTGGCGCGAGATCGTGCCGGGCGGCCAGGAGAAATACAGTTGCATCGTCCAGCAGCGCTATGCGGAGCGCCTGCTTGACGATCTCGAAGCGGCGTTCGGGGCGCTGCCCACGTTCACGGCCTATGTTGCCCAACTGGAAGCGGTGTTTCCCCGGATGCTGGAAACGGCCGAAACCGAATTGCCCGCGCCGGGGGCGCTGCGCCCGCCGACCGCGCTCGAACGCTTTTTCAGCCGTGACCGGATCAGCACCGACGAACTTTATGACGACATCGAGGAAAGCCTCCACATAACGCCCAACTATCTGCTGACGGTGCTGCTTTCGGCGGTGATCGCCGGGCTGGGGATGCGTAGTGGACAGACCGCGGTGGTGATCGGGGCGATGATCATCGCGCCGCTGCTCGGCCCGACGATGGGCGTGGCGCTGGCCGCCACGATCGGCAACGCGAAGCTCGGCCGGAAGGCGGCCGCGACGCTGCTGGTCGGGTCGGTATTTGCGGTGCTGGCGGGCGTTGCGGTCGGCCTGAGCGTGGCGATCGACCCGCTGGTCGCGGAATTGAAAAACCGCACGATCGTTCAGCCCGCCGATATCGCGCTGGCGCTGGCCTGCGGCGGGGCCGGGGTTCAGGCCTTCAGCCGGGGCGCCTCGCTGACGCTGGTGGGCGTGATGATCGCGGTGGCGCTGGTGCCCCCGCTGGCCGCCACCGGGATCTTCCTGGGGATCGGGCAACCGCAGGTGGCCGGCAGCGCCCTGTTCCTGTTCGCGGTCAATCTGGTGTGCATCAACGTCGCGGGAATCGTCATGTTCCTGATCCAGGGCCTGCCGCCCAAGAACTGGCGGATGACCGGCGGGATTTTGGGGGTGTGGCTGTTCGTGCTGCTGCTGCTCGCCTCGCTGATGGCCGGCCGGGTGGTGCTGGGGTTCGGCTCGCTAGAATCGGTCGGGCGTTATCTGGCTGGAACGGGTTGAGCAGGCTGGCGTGGGCTGACTGGCCGGAACGGGCCGAGCCGCTCAGGTCAGCGTGAGCGGCATCCATTTGCCCCTGGTGCGGCTGGTGAGGTGGAACTGCCGGCAGCGATCGCAGCGATAGGGCCGCAGCGTGATCCCGGCGCGCCGGGCGGCCAGCAGCGCATCGGCTTCGGAGCGGTAGCGCGCCTCCTTGCGGCAAATGCTCAGGCGGGTGCGCATGGCGGTTCGGCTCCCGGCGCTCAATGCCAGCCGAGTTGCCGTCCGAGGAAGATCAGCGCCATCGCGCCGAGCACCGAGGCGAGGCAGCCGGCCCGGTTCAACCCATCGCCATAGCCGCCTGTGGCGCGGCCCGCGACGAGGCTGGCGAGGAGCGAGCCGCCGATGCCGAGCAGGATGGTCATGATCCAGCCGAGCGGCACCGCGCCGGGATAGAAGAAGCGGGCCAGCACGCCAATGAACAGGCCGGAGAAGATCGCGCCGATCAGGTTCAGCATCGGATGTCCTTTCGTCAGGCCGGCCGGCCTCCGGCGCGGCCCAGTGTGTGGCTGAAGCAATACACTGCTTCGCGCCGCGAGCAATGCCCTGCCACGCGCCCTGCCACGTGATTGCAACACGGCCGTTGCAACATTGTTGCCGAGCTCGATTCTATCCTTAGTCAAGCCGGCGGGCGCGCTGTCCCCCGACAAAAATTTTTTCACAGATTCACTTTGACTCTTGCGCTGCGCGCCAGTGGTGCTTGGTCCACGCGTCGCGCCGGTAATGGTGCGGGCGCGAAGGCCGCTCCGGTCGCCGATCGGGCGGGCTGCGGCAATTATCCCCTTGCGTGCGACTCAGGATGCGCCACTATCGGTTGTGGTTCGGTGAGTGGATGGACCTCTAGACCTAGTTTGGCTCTCGTGGCGGTGCTCCGGCGCCGGAACGGGCGATTCCGGGGTGGGGCAAGTCCGCAGGGCACGGTTCGGGGACAAGGCGGGGGATAAATATTCTCACTTTGTTCTCATTTTCGGGTAAGATGGGCGTTCCCGTCGATTCGAAAGCGAAGCGATGTGCCGGCGCCGGGGGGGCTGAATGCCGGACGGGCGAACGATTGAAACGCGGGGGCAGGTAAAGTGGATTTCAGAAGCGGAGACGAAGCGGTGGCAGGCGGTGACGGTTCCCTGTTCGAGGTGGATTCGGCGCCCGTATCTGGCCCCATATCGGCCCAGGTAGCGGCCCCGGCGAAGGAGGCGGGCTCCGGCCCGGCAGTGGCGATGGCGGAAAAGACGGACGCGGGCTCGGCCCGGCTGACGGCCCCGGCGGTCGATGGCGGAGGCGATGGCGGAATGGCCGAACAGCCGAGTGCCGAGGAACTGGGCGCTGCGGCGCTGGCCGGCGCGGTCGGCGCGGTCGCCAAGGCGGCGCGGGATGACGATTCCAAGGCGATCCAGGCGCGGCGCTACACCATCGTCACCGACGAGGCGCGCGATGCCTTGCTGACCGAATTCGGCAAGGACACGCTTGACGACCGCTATCTGCTGCCCGGCGAGAAGTATCAGGATCTGTTCGCCCGCGTGGCCGATGCCTATGCCGACGATCAGGACCACGCCCAGCGGCTTTACGACTACATCTCGAAGCTGTGGTTCATGCCGGCGACGCCGGTGCTTTCGAACGGCGGCACCGGACGGGGCCTGCCGATTTCGTGCTACCTCAACTCGGTTGACGACAGCCTCGAAGGCATTGTCGGCACCTGGAACGAGAACGTCTGGCTCGCTTCGCGCGGCGGCGGCATCGGCACCTACTGGGGCAACGTGCGCGGGATCGGCGAACCGGTCGGCCTCAACGGCAAGACCAGCGGGATCATTCCGTTCGTGCGCGTGATGGACAGCCTGACGCTGGCGATTTCGCAAGGCTCGCTGCGGCGCGGTTCGGCCGCCTGCTATCTCGACGTTTCGCACCCGGAGATCGAGGAGTTCCTCGAGATCCGCAAGCCCAGCGGCGATTTCAACCGCAAGGCGCTCAATCTCCATCACGGCGTGCTGCTGACCGACGACTTCATGGAAGCGGTGCGCGAAGGGGCCGAGTTCCACTTGCGCAGCCCGAAGGACGGTTCGGTCCGCGCCACCGTCGATGCGCGGGCGCTGTTCCAGAAGCTGGTCGAGACCCGGCTGGCCACGGGCGAGCCCTATATCGTGTTCTCCGACACGGTGAACCGGATGATGCCCAAGCATCACCGCGATCTCGGGCTCAAGGTCTCGACCTCGAACCTGTGCTCGGAAATCACCCTGCCGACCGGGCGCGACCACCTCGGCAACGATCGCACCGCGGTGTGCTGCCTCTCCTCGCTCAACCTCGAGACGTGGGACGAGTGGAACCGCGACGAGATGTTCATCGAGGACGTGCTGCGCTTCCTCGACAACGTGCTGCAGGACTATATCGACCGTGCGCCCGACGAGATGGCCCGCGCCAAGTATTCGGCGATGCGCGAACGTTCGGTCGGGATGGGCGTGATGGGCTTCCACTCGTTCCTCCAGCTCAAGGGCATCGCGTTCGAAAGCGCGCTGGCCAAGGCCTGGAACCTCAAGATGTTCAAGCACGTCGCCTCGCGCGCGGACGAGGCTTCGCTGATGCTGGCGCAGGAACGCGGCGCCTGCCCGGATGCGGCCGACATGGGCGTGATGCAGCGCTTCAGTTGCAAGATGGCAATCGCGCCGACCGCGTCGATCTCGATCATCTGCGGCGGCAATTCGGCCTGTATAGACCCGATCCCGGCCAATATCTACACCCACAAGACCCTGTCGGGCTCGTTCGTGGTGAAGAACCCCTACCTGCAGAAGCTGCTGGCCGAAAAGAGCAAGGATTCCAACAATGTGTGGAATTCGATCCTTGAACACGGCGGCTCGATCCAGCACCTCGATTTCCTCTCGGGCGAGGAAAAGGCGGTCTACAAGACCAGCTTCGAGATCGACCAGCGCTGGCTGCTCGAATTCGCGGCGGACCGGACCCCCTATATCGACCAGGCCCAGTCGCTGAACCTCTATATCCCGGCCGACGTCGACAAGTGGGATCTGATGATGCTGCACTTCCAGGCGTGGGAAAAGGGCATCAAGAGCCTCTATTACCTGCGCTCGAAATCGGTGCAGCGCGCCGGGTTCGCCGGTGGGGTGGAGGCGGACAACACCTCGGCCGCGCCGAAGATCGAACTGGCCCCGGCGACCGACTACGAGGAATGCCTCGCCTGCCAGTAAGGCGGGCGGGCTCGTTGCAGGGGCCGTCGGGGAGGACCGCGCATGACCGGACGTGTCGTTACCCTGTCCCTGGCGCCGGTCGGCCCCCCGCTGCCGGTCAGCGCCGGCTGGACGGCCTGAATTTCGTTCGCCATTCGTTTCATGCTACAATGACCTCGTCAGGATCAGGATACCCCGCCCATGTCCCTTCTCGAAGCCCGCAAGACCTACAAGCCCTTCGAATATCCCTGGGCCTATGATTTCTGGAAGCGCCAGCAGCAGATCCACTGGATGCCGGAAGAAGTGCCGCTGGGCGAGGATTGCCGCGACTGGGCGCAAAAGATCAGCGAGAACGAGCGCAACCTGCTCACCCAGATCTTCCGCTTCTTCACCCAGGCCGATGTCGAGGTGCAGAACTGCTATCACGAACAATCTGGCCGGGTGTTCAAGCCGAGCGAGGGCAAGATGATGCTCGGCGCCTTCTCCAACATGGAGACGGTGCACATCGCCGCCTATTCGCACCTGCTCGACACGATCGGAATGCCCGAAAGCGAATACGGGATGTTCCTCGAATACGAGGAACTGAAGGCCAAGCACGATTACCTGCACACCTTCGGGGTTGAAACAGACGAGGATATTGCCCGCACGCTCGCGATGTTCGGCGGCTTCACCGAAGGGCTGCAACTGTTCGCCAGCTTCGCGATGCTGATGAACTTCCCGCGCTTCAACAAGATGAAGGGCATGGGCCAGATCGTCTCATGGTCGGTCCGCGATGAAAGCCTTCACTGCGAAGGCATCACCAAGCTGTTCCACACGTTCGTGCAGGAACGCGGCTGCCTGACCAAATCGGTCAAGGAAGACATCATCGATTGCTGCCAGAAAACCGTGCGGCTGGAAGACGCGTTCATCGATCTCGCCTTCGAACAAGGCCCGGTGCCGGGGATGAGCGCCAAGGAAATCAAGCGCTACATCCGCTACATCGCCGACTGGCGCCTGTCGCAACTCGGCCTGCCCGCCGTCTACATGATCGAAGACCACCCGCTGCCGTGGCTGACCCCGCTGCTCAACGGCGTGGAACACGCCAACTTCTTCGAAACCCGCGCAACCGAATATTCCAAGGGCGCCACCAAGGGCGACTGGCAGACCGTGTGGAACAACTTCGACTCCCGCCGCAAAGCCGGCGGCGCGGCCAACGCGGAGGCGGCGAGTACCGAGACCGAGCAGGATATGTTCGGCGCTGCGGGGATCGCGGCGGAGTAGGGGCGAGGTGAAGGTTTAAGGGGAAGGTGCGAGGGCCATCGCCCTCGCGCCCCCGGGAATTTGCGACTCTATTTGATTCAAATTTTATTGTCTGTTAAGAAACAAATGTGGAACACCGTGCGACTCCAGCTACGGACGACGTATGCAATCCAGTTAGTCTGGAGGTCGAGGAAGTGATTAATGTGCGCGCTATCGCTAACGAGGTGCTAGATTACGCCGATCGTATCTGCGTCCCTGTCTCGAATATGGCACTAAACAAGATCGTCTACTTTATCCATTGTGACTATCTTATCGAGAAAAGTATCCCGCTAGTAAGTGCTAAGATTGAGGCGTGGCAGCACGGCCCAGTTTTTCGCGAGATTTATCATGAATTTAAGCGATGGAATGACGCGCCAGTCCGAGGTCGAGCAAACAAGATAGATCCCCATTCGGGAGAAGTAATTTTGGCTATCGCTCATTTTGGGACGAAAGAGCGAGAATATATCGAGAGTTTGATTGATCGTTATGTGCGGTTTTCAGCTTCTCATCTTCGGGCGCTGTCCCACGTGTCGGATGGGCCTTGGGATTTAGTTTGGGGTCATGAAGGCCAGGCAAATCCTGGTATGAAAATCACCAATGAGATTATTCGCGTGCATTATAAAGGCGGGGTGCGACAATGAGCAGCCAAATGGAAAAATTTTTTCGGAAGCTTGATCGCATTCCGGCAGCACCAAATTTCGTTCGCTATAATTTTGAAGACCTTATTAAGACCGTAAAGGCTTATATCGGGTTTGCGAAAGGAATGCCGACCGTAAGCTATGTTGACGGCATAAAAATTATTAAAGATTTAGTTCTTGGGTTAATAGGTCCAGAGCAGGCAGGCATTGCCGCAAGACGCCTTCGTGAATCTCCTTCCCGGGCGGAAATAATTGGATTTGTGGATGCATTTTGCATTTACGCAGGAGAGCGTCTCTACAGGGCAACTCCAGCATTCTCGGATTTTTCAGAATATTATCAAATAGGACGTGATCTTTTCGTACCCGTACGGCCGACTCTAGTGGCCCGAGAAGGCGGTAAATTTAAACCTATATTTGTATTCGGTTGGAAGAGCATCCCGTTGACAGAATTTCAGCGGAGGCTTTTAATGACGATTCTAGAAGACGCGATATTTTCGCTCACAGATTTTCAAAATAGCGACGCGGAAATTGTTTTTCTACCCGAAGTCAATGGTGTCCGGTATTCAGAAGTATGGTGCCGCGGCGATTACACACTTCTCTCTCCGTCAGAACTGAAGAACCAAATGGAGGTCTTTTTGTCGGCTCGCGAGATGGCATATCCAATTATTGCGGATTGGCTTGCATCGCGAACTGAATTGAAAAAGGTGCCGGTTGTACAGCCAGATGAAAGTCTGGGTCTTCAGCTGAGTTTCGCTCAGCCAGATTTTGATCAGCGTGGAAGCTAGTTTTTTTATTAAAACGATAACTGCGCCACACTAAAATAGTCCGGGAGCGCGGGGGGGCGAGGAGTACCCCCCATAATTAAAACATACGGATAATTAAAACA
>VMTF01000068.1 GCA_013791705.1 Sphingomonadales bacterium
GCGACCGCGCCGACATAGACGATGACCAGCAGCATCGCGATGAACTCGGCGCCGAGCAGCACCATGAGGCCCGCCGCGTTGAAGAACGCTACGATCAACCACAGCACCGAGTGCACCGGGTTGCGCGCCAGAATGGTGAACGCGCCGGCCGCGATCACGAGCGTCGCGAACAGGTAAAAGGCGAAGACTTGGATCATATCCCCCGGGCGCCCCTAACGATACGGCGCATCGGCTTCAAGGTTCGCGGCAATCGCCCGCTCCCACTTGTCCCCGTTCGCCAGCAATTTGGTCTTGTCGTAGAGCAGTTCCTCACGCGTTTCGGTCGCGTATTCGAAGTTCGGCCCTTCCACGATCGCATCCACCGGGCAGGCTTCCTGGCAGAAACCGCAGTAGATGCACTTGGTCATGTCGATATCATAGCGCGTCGTCCGGCGGCTGCCGTCCTCGCGCGGTTCGGCTTCGATCGTGATTGCCTGCGCGGGGCACACCGCCTCGCACAGCTTGCAGGCAATGCAGCGCTCTTCCCCGCTCGGATAGCGGCGCAGCGCGTGCTCGCCGCGAAAGCGCGGGCTCAGCGGGTTCTTCTCGAACGGGTAGTTGATCGTCGCCTTGGGCTTGAAGAAATACTTCAAGGTCAGCCAGTGGGCGTTGATGAACTCCCAGAGCGTGAAGCTCTTGACGAGCTGGGCGACAGTCATGCGAAATGCCCCGTCAGCATGAGGTAGCCGCTGACCAGGAACACCCACAGCAGCGAGATCGGCAGGAACACCTTCCAGCCCAGCCGCATTAGCTGGTCATAGCGATAGCGCGGCACGGTCGCCTTCACCCAACTGAAGATGAAGAAGAAGAACAGGATCTTGAGCAGCAGCCAGACGAAACCGTTGATCGCATAGAGCGGCGCCCAGTCCAGCGGTGGCAGGTAGCCGCCCCAGAACAGTGTCGCGTTCAGCGCGCACATCAGCAGCACGTTGGCATATTCGCCCAGCCAGTAGAGCGCGAAGCTCATCGACGAATATTCGGTCTGGTAGCCGGCGACGAGCTCGCTCTCCGCCTCGGTCAGGTCGAACGGCGCACGGCCGGTTTCGGCCATGCTCGAAATCAGGAACAGCACCCACATCGGGAACAGCAGCGGGTTGAACACGAACCCGTTGAACACTCCCAGCACGTGCCCGCGCTGCGCCTCGACGATGGCGTGGAGGTTGAACGAGCCGGCCCACAGCACCACGCAGATCAGGATGAACCCGATCGAGACTTCGTAGGAAATCATCTGCGCCGAGGCGCGCATCGCCGAGAAGAACGGATACTTCGAGTTCGACGCCCAGCCCGCGATCACGATGCCGTAAACTCCCAGCGACGAGATCGCGAGGACATAGAGCAGCCCGACGTTGATATCGGCCAGGATCGCGCCCGAATTGAACGGGATCACCGCCCAGGCCAGCAACGCGACCGTGAAGGTGACGATCGGCGCGATCACGAACAGGCCCTTGTTCGCCGCGCTCGGAATGATCGTTTCCTGCAGGAACACCTTGAGCCCGTCGGCGAACGACTGGAGCAGGCCGAACGGCCCGACCACGTTCGGCCCCCGGCGCAGCGCCATCGCCGCCCAGATCTTGCGGTCGGCATAGATGATCATGGCGACGCCCAGCATCACCGGCAGCGCGATCAGCAGGATTCCGCAGATCGTGGCGATGCCCCAGGCCCATTCGTAAGACAGGCCGAGAGATTGGAAAAACGCGGTCATTCCGCAGCCTCCGCCTGAGGCTCACCGTGGAGCAGTTCCGCCGAACAGTGCTGCATCGTCGCGCTCGCGCGGGCGATCGGGTTGGTCAGGTAGAAGTCCTTGATCGGATAGCCGATCACGCCTTGCGCCTGCGCATCCTTGGGCGCTGCCGGCCGCGCGCCGTAATCGGCCAGGCCTTCCACGCCCAGCGCCGGAACTTCCGCCGCCATCGCCGCGCGCAATTGCGCGAAGCTGTCAAAGCCCACCGACACGCCCAGCGCATCGGCGAGCGCGCGCAGGATGGTCCAGTCCTCGCGGGCGTCACCCGGCGCGAACACGGCCTTTTCGGAAAACTGCACGCGGCCTTCGGTGTTGACGTATGTCCCGGCCTTTTCGGTATAGGCGGCGGCAGGCAGGATCACGTCCGCCGCATGGGCGCCCTTGTCGCCGTGGTGGCCGACATAGACGATGATCGAATCCGAAAAGGCTGCGTAATCGACTTCATCCGCGCCAAGGGAGAGCAGCAACTTGGGCTTGGCCGCCGCGAGATCGGCGATCCCGCCCGGCTGCGCATAGCCGAGCATCAGCCCACCCATGCGGCTGGCCGCCATGTGCAGCACGTTGAACCCGTTCCACACGCTGCCGTCGTCATTGGTGCGAACCAGCTTCCACGCATCCGCCCGGGCCAGCGCAGGGGCAAGCGCGCCCTTGGCCAGCGCCGCGCCGCCCAGGATCACCGCCGGACGCACCGCGCCCGCCATCGCCTCGCCGACATGCGCCGGAAGGTTGCCCAGAACGGCCGCGTCTTCGCCCAGGAACTCGGCCGCGAAGGTGGTTTCCCACTCCGGTCCGATCAGGAACACCTTGGCGCCGTTCTTAACGGCCTTGCGCAGCCGGGCATTAACCAGCGGCGCTTCCCAGCGAACGTGGCTGCCGACGATCAGGATCGCGTCGGCCGTCTCGATCCCGGCCAGCGTCGAATTGAAATTCACCGCGGCCAGGTTCGAAGTCTCATACTTCATCCCGGTCTGCCGCCCTTCGAGCAGGTTCGAACCGAGCGCGCCGACGAGCATTTTGCCTGCGAACATCGTCTCGCAATCGACCAGATCGCCCGCTACCGCCGCCACGCTGGCACCCGGCTTGATCTTGGCGATCGCCGCAAACGCCTCGTCCCAGGTGGCTGCGACGAGCTTGCCGTTCTTGCGTAGCCACGGCCGGTCAAGCCGGCGCTTCGGCAGTCCATCGACCTGATAGCGGCCCTTGTCCGACAACCACTCCTCGTTCACGTCGTCGTTCACGCGCGGCAGGATGCGCAGCACTTCGCGCCCCCGGCTGTCGAGCCGGATATTGGCGCCAATCGCGTCCGAAACGTCGATCGAGAGCGTCTTGGTCAGTTCCCACGAGCGCGCCTCGAACGCATAGGGCCGCGAGGTGAGCGCGCCGACCGGGCACAAGTCGATCACATTGGCCGAAAGCTCGTGCTTGGCGGCGTGTTCCAGATAGGTCGTGATCTGGGTGTTCTCGCCGCGATAAAGCGCGCCGATCTCGTCCACGCCGGCGATTTCCTCGGAAAACCGCACGCAGCGGGTGCAGTGGATGCAGCGGGTCATCTGCGTCTTGATCAGCGGCCCCATATACTTCTCGGTCACCGCGCGCTTGTGCTCGTGATAGCGCGTGGCGCCCCGGCCATAGGCGACCGACTGGTCCTGCAAGTCGCACTCACCACCCTGATCGCAGATCGGGCAATCGAGCGGGTGGTTGATCAGGAGAAACTCCATCACCCCTTCGCGCGCCTTCTTGACCATCGGGCTGTCGGTCCTGATGACCTGACCTTCGCTCGCGGGCAGCGCACACGAAGCCTGCGGCTTGGGTGGCCCGGGCGCGACCTCGACCAGACACATCCGGCAATTGCCCGCGATGCTCAGCCGCTCGTGATAGCAGAACCGGGGAATTTCCTTCCCCGCCAGCTCGCACGCCTGCAGCACGGTGGCGCCGGCCGGAACTTCGAGTTCGACGCCGTCTACGGTTACCTTGGGCATTACTCTGCGGCCTCCCGCACGTTGTCGGCGATCCGGCGTTCCAGCTCCGGGCGGAAATGCTTGATCAGGCCCTGAATCGGCCACGCCGCCGCGTCCCCAAGGGCGCAGATGGTGTGGCCTTCGATCTGCTTGGTGACTTCCTGCAGCAGGTCGATCTCGCTCACGTCGGCATCGCCGGTCCGCAGGCGTTCCATTACCCGGTACATCCAGCCGGTGCCCTCGCGGCACGGGGTGCACTGGCCGCAGCTTTCATGCATGTAGAAGGCCGACAGGCGGCTGATCGCGCGGACGATGTCGGTCGACTTGTCCATCACGATCACCGCCGCCGTGCCCAGCCCTGAGCCGACGGCCTTGAGCCCGTCGAAGTCCATCGGCGCGTCCATGATCTCGGCCGCCGGCACCAGCGGGACCGACGAGCCGCCGGGGATCACCGCGAGCAGATTGTCCCACCCGCCGCGAATGCCGCCGCAGTGCTTCTCGATCAATTCCCGGAACGGGATCGACATTGCTTCTTCGACCACGCAGGGCTTGTCGACGTGGCCCGAAATCTGGAACAGCTTGGTGCCCTTGTTGCCCTCGCGCCCGAACGAGGAGAACCACGCCGCGCCGCGCCGCAGGATGGTCGGCGCGACCGCGATCGATTCCACGTTGTTCACCGTGGTCGGGCAGCCATAAAGCCCGGCACCGGCCGGAAACGGCGGCTTGAGGCGCGGCTGGCCCTTCTTGCCTTCGAGGCTTTCGATCATCGCGGTCTCTTCGCCGCAGATGTAGGCCCCCGCGCCCCGGTGGACGAACACGTCGAAATCATAGCCCGACCCGCAGGCGTTCTTGCCGATCAGGCCCGCGTCATAGGCCTCGGCCACGGCGGCGAACAGCGTCTCGGCCTCGCGGATATATTCGCCGCGAATATAGATATAAGCCGCGCGCGCGCGCATCGCGAAGCCCGCGACCAGCGCGCCTTCGATCAGCTTGTGCGGATCGTGGCGGATGATCTCGCGATCCTTGCAACTGCCCGGCTCGGATTCGTCGGCGTTGATGACCAGGAAGCTCGGGCGCCCGTCCTTCGATTCCTTGGGCATGAACGACCACTTGAGTCCGGTCGGGAAGCCCGCCCCGCCGCGCCCACGCAGGCCCGAAGCCTTGATCTCGTCAACGATCGCGTCCTGCCCGCGTTCGAGCAGCGCCTTGGTATTATCCCAGTCCCCGCGCGCCATTGCGGCTGGCAGGTTCCACGGCTGATAGCCGTAGAGATTGGTGAAGATGCGGTCCTTATCAGCGAGGCTCACAGCTTAACCCCCAATGCAAAGATCCGCTCAGCCTGAGCCTGTCGAAGGCCGCGCGCCAAGGCCAGCCGCCGCGCGTGCGCTTCGACAAGCTCAGCGTGAGCGGGCATGGGTGATTGAACAGCCATCACCACTCCCCCCGGTAATCGTGATTTTCTGCAACCATCGCCTGCAGCGTGGTCGGTCCGCCCAGTGGCTCGACGGTGTGACGGCCAGGCTCGAGCGTTCCCGCCTTAGGCGTTTCGCCTCTGGCCAGCGCATCGAGTACGCCGTTCAGCCGCTCCGCCGTCAGATCTTCGTAATTGTCGTCGTTGATCTGGACCATCGGGGCTGAGGCGCAGTTGCCCATGCATTAGACCTCGGTCAGCGTCCACAGCCCGTCGGCCGAAGTGCCGCCCTTGTGCATCCCGCGCGCCTTGCAGGCGGCCATGATGTCGTCAGACCCGCGCAACATGCACGGCGTCGTCCCGCAGACCTGCACATGATAGCGGCCGACCGGCACCAGATTGTACATCGTGTAGAAGGTCGCGACCTCGACCACGCGGATGATCGGCATGTCGAGTTCGCGCGCGACGAATTCCATCACCGGGATCGGCAGCCAGCCTTGCGTCTGCGTTTCCGCGCCAACCTGCCGCTGCGCCAGATCGAGCAGCGGCATCACCGCCGAGCGTTGCCGTCCGTCCGGATAGCGGGCGATGATCTCGCGGGCCTTTACGGCGTTTTGTGCCGTCCAGGCAAAGCCGCCCCAGCGCGCGCGCAGCTCCGGGCTATCGGGTTCAAGGTGGCGCTCAGCCATTGTGCCGCCTCCGCATCAGCCAGAGATCCTGCCCATAGAGCACCAGTTCAAATCCCCCGATCCCGGCGATCAGCATCGGCAGCGTATCCGACACCGGCCCGCCGGCGTAATACTGGACGAAAAACCAGGCGGCCAGCGCCAGCCCGGTCAGCGCGGCCCAGACGCGCATCAGATCGAACGTGGACTTCACCGGATAAACTCCACACGGCTGCACTTGTCGCCCGCGAAAGAATAGACCGCAATCACGTCGAACGGCTCGACCGGCGGCGATCCGTCGGTCGAAGGACCACGCGTCACATGTTCGCGAAACACGACGTAGTCGCCAATTTCCTGCGCGTGCACAATCTCGGCCTTGTTCTGCGGCCAGACCTTGAACGCGGCGGCAAGGCCCGAACGCGTGCCTTCCTTGCCTTCGCGCACCACCGCACCGCGATAGCCCGCCTCGCAGGCATCGTCAGTCATCAGCGACACATACGCGTCGACGTCCTGCGCGTTGTAGTGCCCGATCATGGCTTCCGCGATCGCCAGCCTGCTCACCGGTCACACTCCCCGAACACCACGTCGATCGCGCCCAGAATGGCGGTCGCGTCAGGCA
>VMTF01000106.1 GCA_013791705.1 Sphingomonadales bacterium
GGCCCCTACTTGCGCGCGGGGGGGCCCACGGGGCCCCCGGGGGGGGGCGTCTACCGCATCGGCGCCCCCCCCCGCCGCCGGCGGGGGTCGTGGGGGGGGGTGGGGGGGCTCGACGCCAGCCTCGGCGCGCCTTCGCCGGCGCCGCACACCCCCACCCAACCCTCCCCCTCACGGGGGAGGGCCGCACTCGCTGACATGGCCGAACAGGCCGCGCGGCTGTGCAAGGCCGATCTGGTCACCGAAATGGTCGGCGAGTTCCCCGAACTGCAAGGCCTGATGGGCGGCTACTACGCCCGCGCCGAAGGGCTGCCGGATGCGGTCGCCGATGCGATCCGTGATCACTACAAGCCGGTCGGGCAGGGCGATGACGTGCCGACTGCGCCGGTGACGGTGGCCGTGGCACTGGCGGACAAGCTGGATACACTAGTTTGCTTTTTTGGCATCGGGGAGCTTCCGACCGGTTCTAAAGATCCGTTTGCCTTGCGCCGTGCCGCTATTTCAGTTTTGTCTTTGCTTCAATCGAATAAAATTCGAGTCAACCTTGCCAATATTCTTTTCTTTCAAAGCAACGTGGCAATCAGAAATCTAGCCTACACTAACGGTTGGTATTCGCAGGCCAAAGGCTTCTTTGAGGGTTTCTACAAAATTTCAAGCGACACAGTCGATAAGAATTTTTGGCAACTTTATGAGGGTCATGGCGACGCGTCTGCAATTCCTGAATTTCGGAAGCTTATGTCTTCAGGAATCGGAAACGCCGAAGATTTAGTGGCTTCGCTGATGCCTTTCTTCGCTGACCGCCTCAAGGTCCAGCAAAAGGAAGCCGGCGTCCGCCACGACCTGATCGACGCGGTGTTCACGCTCGGCGGGGAGGATGATCTCGTTCGCCTGCTGGCGCGGGTCCATGCGCTCCAGGCGTTTATCGGCACCGACGATGGCACCAACCTGCACGCCGGCTACAAGCGCGCCGCCAATATCCTCAGGAAGGAGGACTGGCAGGGCATCGAAAGCCGCATCCCGCGCAACGCTGACGAAGACCCGATGTCCAACGTCGATGATCCCGCCATGCGGGAAGTCGCGCTGGCGCGGATCGAGTTGCTCAAGGGCGCGGACTATACGCCGGAACCGGCCGAAGCCGCGCTGATCGCCGCGCTCGATGCGGCCGAACCGGCGGCCCGCGCCGCCGTCGAGGCGGAGGATTTCGCCGGGGCGATGGCCGCGCTGGCGGCGCTGCGCGCGCCGATCGACGCGTTTTTCGAGACGGTCACGGTCAATGATGCGGACGCGAACAAGCGTGCCGCACGGCTTGATTTGCTTGCGCGCTTCCGTGACGCGGTGCACCACGTAGCAGATTTCTCACGTATCGAAGGCTGATCCATCCATGCGCCCGCGCGGCGCCAAGGGGCCCGGAGTAGACATGACTGCTTACGTATTCACGTTCGGCGGAAACGCACGGCACGACGATCCGCGCTCTCGCGACAAGACCGTTGTCGGCGGCAAGGGCGCGAATCTGGCCGAAATGGCGAGCATCGGCCTGCCGGTCCCGCCGGGGTTCACCATCACCACCGAGGAATGCGTGCGCTATCTGGCGGAAGGGGCGAACTTCTCGGACGTCCTGCGCGCCGATGTGGCTCAGGCGCTTGCCCATATCGAAGCCGCCGTCGGCAAGAAGTTCGGCGATCCGGCCGATCCGCTGCTCGTTTCGGTGCGTTCGGGCGCACGGATATCGATGCCGGGCATGATGGATACCGTGCTCAACCTCGGGCTTAACGACCAGACCGTGCAGGGCCTCGCGAAGACGTCCGGCGACGCCCGGTTCGCGTGGGATTCCTATCGCCGGTTCATCCAGATGTATTCCGACGTGGTGCTGGGGCTGGACCATCACCTGTTCGAGGATGCGCTGGAGATCATCAAGGAAGACAACGGGTTCTATACCGATGTTGAGATGACTGCCGAGCATTGGCAGACGCTGGTTGCGCAATATGCCCAAATCGTCGAGCGCGCGCTGGGCAAGCCGTTTCCGCAAGACCCGGCCGAACAGATGTGGGGCGCGATCGCCGCCGTGTTCGATAGCTGGGACAGCGAACGCGCCAAGGTCTATCGCCGCATCAACGACATTTCCGGCCACTGGGGCACCGCCGTCAACGTGCAGGCGATGGTCTTCGGCAACATGGGCGATACTTCCGCCACCGGGGTCGCCTTCACCCGCGATCCGGCGACCGGCGAGAAGGCCTATTACGGCGAATGGCTGGTCAATGCGCAGGGCGAGGACGTGGTCGCGGGCATCCGCACGCCCCAGTATCTGACCCGGCGCGCCCGCGAAGCCGCCAATGCCAAGCCGCTTTCGATGGAAGAGGCGATGCCCGAGGCCTATGCCGAACTGGCCCAGGTGTTCGAGCTGCTCGAACGGCACTACACCGACATGCAGGACATCGAGTTCACCGTAGAACGCGGCAAGCTGTTCATGCTCCAGACCCGTGCGGGCAAGCGCACCGCCAAGGCCGCGCTCAAAATGGCGGTCGACATGGCGGGCGAGGGCCTGATCAGCGAGGCGACCGCGATCCGGCGGATCGATCCGATGGCGCTCGACCAGTTGCTCCACCCCACGCTCGATCCCACCGCCGCGCGCGACGTGCTGGGCAAGGGCCTGCCGGCCTCGCCGGGCGCCGCCTCGGGCGCGATCGTGCTCGACGCCGATACCGCTGAAAAGTTCGCCGTGCGCGGCGATTCGGTCATTCTCGTGCGGGTCGAAACCTCGCCTGAAGACATACACGGGATGCACGCCGCCAAGGGCATCCTCACCGCACGCGGCGGGATGACCAGCCACGCGGCGGTCGTCGCGCGCGGGATGGGCCGCCCCTGCGTTTCGGGCGCCGCCGGGCTGGCGATCGATATGGCCGCGCGCACGCTGACGATCGGCGGACGCGCGCTGAAGGAAGGTGACGTGATCACGCTCGATGGCACCACCGGCGAGATCATGGCGGGCGAAGTCCCGACGATCGAGCCCGAACTGGTCGGCGACTTCGCGACCATCATGGAATGGGCCGACCGGCACCGCCGGATGAAGGTTCGCACCAATGCCGAAACCCCGGCCGATTGCCGCATGGCGCGCCAGTTCGGCGCCGAAGGCATCGGCCTGTGCCGCACCGAACACATGTTCTTCGACGCGGGCCGCATTTCGGCCGTGCGCGAAATGATCCTGGCCGAAGACGAGGACGCCCGCCGTGCCGCGCTCGCCAAGCTGCTGCCCGAGCAGCGCCGCGACTTTCACGAGATCTTTGAGATCATGACCGGGCTGCCGGTCACCATCCGATTGCTCGATCCGCCGCTGCACGAGTTCCTGCCGCATGCGGACGAGGACTTTGCCGATCTTTCGGACACGATCGGCATCGGTGTGGCAACGCTCAAACGCCGGGCCGAGGAGCTGCACGAATTCAACCCGATGCTTGGCCATCGCGGGTGCCGGCTGGGCATCACTTTCCCCGAAATCTACGAGATGCAGACCCGCGCGATTTTCGAGGCGGCGGGCGATGTCGCCGCCGCGCTGGGCGAGGCGATCGTCCCCGAAATCATGGTTCCGCTGGTCGCGACCCGGCGCGAGCTGGAAATCCTCAAGGCCCTGATCGATCGGACCGCCGCCAAAGTGTTCGCCGAAAAAGGCCGGACGCTGGACTATCTGGTCGGCACCATGATCGAGCTGCCGCGCGCCGCGCTGATGGCTGGCGAAATCGCCGAAGTGGGCGAGTTCTTCTCGTTCGGCACCAATGATCTCACGCAGACGACGCTCGGCCTCAGCCGCGACGATTCGGCGCGCTTCCTGGGCGTTTATGTCGATCAGGGCATCTTCGCGCGCGATCCCTTCGTCAGCCTCGACATCGATGGCGTCGGGCAATTGGTGGCGCTGGCGGCGGGTCGGGGGCGCGAAACGCGGCGCGACATCAAGCTGGGCATCTGCGGCGAACATGGCGGCGATCCGGCCTCGATCGCGTTCTGCGAGCAGACCGGCCTCGATTACGTCAGCGCCTCGCCCTACCGGGTGCCGATCGCCAAGCTGGCCGCAGCACAGGCCGTCCTGGGCATGGCTTAAGTCCGTTCGGCCGGGCGCCAGCCCGAGAGGGTCAGCAATTCGAATCGCTCGGTAACCCGGCCCTCGGCGTCGCCAAACGCCGCGAAGGCGGCCTGCGCTCGGGCGAAAGCGTTTTTGCCGATAGCCGGGCCGCACTGCGTCAACACATTGCCCAGACCTTGCGCGCGCAGATCGCTCACCAAAGAGCGAAACGAACCGAATCGGACGTTGAGGCTGCGACTGTCGGCGACCGGATCGGCGAGACCCGCACGCTGGAGCAATTGTGCTCCCGCGCGGACATCGACTTGCGGATGAAGCCGCGGGGCAGGGCGCTCGGCGTCAGCCTCGAGCATGATCCCGCGCAGCGCCGGCAGGCTGCCCGCGCCGAGCAGGGTGACCAGAGCCAGTCCGCCCGGCGCCAGCGCATGACGCAAGTGGATCAGCGCACCCGGCAAGTCGTTGGCGGTATCGAAGGTGAACGCGCTGACGATCAGATCGAAGCCGCCGACCGGCCACGGCTGCTCCTGATCGAGTTCCAGCGGTGCAAGCCCCGGCGCCGGATCGGCGTGAGTGATCGCCGCACCCAGCGCCCCCAATGGCGCATCGAGCCGCCGCGCGGCATCGCCGATCACCAGCGCAGTGGCGGGGCGGTGCCGCAGGAAAGCTAGCCGCTCGGCGACATCCTCCGCGACGTCGCCGAAGAGATAGCGCGCCGCGTCGGAGCGCGCCTGAAGCGCCAGCATCCGCTGCCGGACGGCGGCGCGGCGGCGCGGATCAAAGATGCGGGAAGGCGGCGGACTGGCCATGCGCGGCGCTTGCCCGCTTGCCGCCCGCGATGCAAGTCGCGTGCGGCTTGGCCGGATGCTCCTTACAATCTATGCCGGGCGCCATGCAGGTTTCCGCCGCCCTTGCGCCGATCGTCGATCTGATCTTCCCGCCCCGTTGTCCGCTGTGCGGCGAGGGCCTGATCGGACAGGACGGGCTGTGTGCTGGCTGCTGGAACGAGCTTGCTATCCCTGGGGAACCGGCATGCAGTTTGTGCCAGCGGCCCTTTCCGGACGGGGTGATTGCGGGATCGATCTGCGCGCCGTGCCTGGCCAGGGCGCCCGACCATGACGGCATTGCGGCCGGCACGCTCTACAACCCGGCCTCGCGGCGGCTGATCCTTGCCTTCAAGCGGGGCCGCCGGATCGCGCTGGCGCCGCTGATGGCCCGGCTGATGATGGCGCGCCTGCCGGCGATCGATCCGGACTGGCTGGTCGTGCCGGTGCCGCTCCATCGCCGGCGGCTCTGGGCGCGCGGGTTCAACCAGTCGGCCTTGCTTGCCCGGGAAATTTCCCGGACGCGCGGCGCGGGGCTGGCGGTCGACGCCCTGACCCGGCGCAAGGCGACCCCGACGCTCGGCGGACTTGGCCGCAAGGCCCGCGCGCGCGCGCTCAGCGGCGCGATCGCGGCCAATCCACGCGCGGCCGGCCGCCTGCGCGGGGCCAGTGTGCTGCTGGTAGACGAGGTGCTGACCAGCGGGGCCACCTCGGCCGCGTGCGTCAGCGTGCTGAAACGGGCTGGCGCGAAAAAGGTGGTGATCGCCTGCTTCGCCCGCGTGCTGGACGAGGCCTTGCCCAACACCTGAACCTTACGAAACCGTACAAATCACCAAACATGACAGGTGTTCAAAAGAAACGCCCCGAGCCAAAGGCTCCCGGCGTCCTAGTGACGAAAACAGAGGGTGCTGCTTTAGCAACTATA
>VMTF01000275.1 GCA_013791705.1 Sphingomonadales bacterium
CCCCCCCCGCCGCCCGGCGGTCTGGCGGGGGGGGTCGCCCCCCACCCCCACCCGCCCGGGGCCCGGCGGGGCCGCGACCGCCGCCACCGCCGCGTCGGTCACCGCTTCCCAGCCCAGCCCCTGATGCGATCCGGCGCGGCCTTCCTCCACGGTCAGCGAATTGTTCAGCAGCAGCACGCCCTGCTTCGCCCAGTTCTCCAGATTGCCGTGCGCCGCGCGCGCAATGCCAAGGTCGCTTTCCAGCTCCTTGTAGATATTGACCAGGCTTGGCGGCACCTTGATCCCGCCCGGCACCGAGAACGACAGGCCATGCGCCTGTCCCGGCCCGTGGTAGGGGTCTTGCCCCAGGATCACGACTTTCACCCGGTCAAGCGGGGTCAGTTCCAGCGCGCGCAGCCGGGTCCCGCGCGGCGGGTAGATGCGTTTCCCGGCCGCTTCCTCGCTTTTCAGGAACCCGCCCAGCCGCCGCGCCCCGGCCTCGGCCAGCACCGGTTCAAGCGCCGCGCGCCAGCTTTCGGGAACTTCGCTCTGGCTCATGCCACCTCGCAAGCCTGGGGGCTTTCGCAAACCCGCCGATGCGCCTAAGCACGCAGGCACAATGACTGTCTATCTCCACGAAGAAGATCTCCCCGCCGGCGTGCTCGCCCCCGGCCCGGTTGCCGTCGATACCGAAACGATGGGGCTGATCACCCCGCGCGACCGGCTCTGCCTGGTCCAGATTTCGGACGGCGGCGGCGATGAGCATCTGGTGCGCTTTGCCCCCGGCTCCGCTTATGCCGCGCCCAATCTGAAGGCGGTGCTGGCCGATCCGGCGCGGGTGAAGCTATATCATTTCGCCCGCTTCGATCTGGCCGCGCTCGAACACTACCTCGGCGTCGTCGCCGCGCCGGTGTTCTGCACCAAGATCGCCAGCAAGATGACCCGGACCTATACCGACCGGCACGGCCTCAAGGATCTGGTGCGCGAACTGCTCGGCAAGGAAATCTCCAAGCAGCAGCAGTCGAGCGACTGGGGCGCCCCGGTGCTGAGCGACGCGCAGCAGGAATATGCCGCGTCCGATGTGCGGCATCTCCACGCGATGTACGAGATTCTGGTCGGCCGGCTCGCGCGCGAACACCGCACCGAGATGGCGCAGGCCTGCTTCGATTTCCTGCCGACGCGGGCCCGGCTCGATCTGGCCGGCTGGGCCGAGAAGGACATCTTCAGTCACGAATGACATGGGGGCAGTCTGATCGATGACTCACGAGGCTGACCTCATCCGCGACCGCCGGCAGCATTTCGCGCTGCCCGGCGGATCGCATGACCGGCTGGTGCGGGTGCTGGCCAAGGTGCTCCCGGCCGGGATCGGCGCGATCGTCGCCGTGCTGATCGTCGCCCCGCTGTTCCCGCGCGGCGAGATCAGCTTCCTGCTCGATCGCAACAAGGTCGCGATCACGACCGAGCGGCTGCGCCTCTCCCACGCGATGTATCGCGGCGAGGATTCGGATGGCCGTCCGTTTTCGGTGACTGCCGGCAACGCGGTCCAGCGCACAGCGGCGGTTCCGGTCGTCGAGATGGAAGACCTCGCCGCGCGCATCCTGCTGAGCGACGGTTCGGCGGAACTGAAGGCGCCGGACGGGACTTACGATTTCGGCAAGAACGTCGTGAACGTGCGCGGCCCGGTCGATTTCCGCGCGGCGGACGGCTACCGGCTCACCACCAGCGATGTGAAGATCGATCTGAAGAGCCAGAAGGTCAGCGGTTCGGGCGGGGTCGCCGGCGCGGTGCCCAGCGGCACATTCAGCGCCGACCGGATCGAGGCCGACCTGGAGAACCGCTCCGTCGCCCTCGTCGGCCGCGCGCGCCTCACCATGCAAGGTGTGCCGCAGCGCTAGTCTAGCCCGCCATCAGGCCGCGCAGATAGCCCGCATAGGCGCTCTTGCCGTGGGCTTCGATCGTCCGTTCCAGCCCGGCATCGTCGATGAAGCCCAACCGCCACGCGATTTCCTCGGGGCAGGCGATTTTCATCCCCTGCCGCCGTTCCAGCGTCGCGACGAATTCGGCAGCTTCAAGCAGGCTGTCAGGCGTGCCGGTATCGAGCCAGGCATAGCCCCGGCCCATCAGCTCGACATTCAGCGCGCCGCGTTCAAGGTAGGCCCGGTTGATGTCGGTGATCTCCAGTTCGCCGCGCGCTGAAGGCGTGAGGTTCGCGGCGATGTCGACCACTTGCGCGTCATAGAAATAGAGCCCCGTCACCGCCCAGCGGGACCGCGGCGCCTGCGGCTTCTCCTCGATGCTGACCGCGCGCATGGCCTGGTCGAACTCGACCACGCCGTAGCGTTCGGGGTCGGCGACTTGATAGGCAAACACGCTCGCCCCGGCCGGGCGGTCGCGCGCGCGGGCCAGAATTTCGGGCAGGCCGTGGCCGAAAAAGATGTTGTCGCCCAGTACCAGGCAGGATGGGCCACCCGCCACGAAATCGGCACCGATCGTATAGGCCTGCGCCAATCCGTTCGGCTCGGGCTGGATGGCATACGTCAGCGCCATCCCCCACTGCGAACCGTCGCCGAGCAGGTTCTTGAAGATCGGCGCGTCATGCGGCGTGGTGATCACCAGCACTTCGCGAATACCGGCCAGCATCAGCGTCGAAAGCGGGTAATAGATCATCGGCTTGTCATAGACCGGCATCAGTTGCTTCGAAGCGGCCATCGTCATCGGATAGAGCCGCGTCCCGCTGCCCCCGGCCAGGATGATACCCTTCATGCTTGCGCCCCAGTCCCGTTCATCAGCGTCCTGTTCATCAGCGTCCTGCTCATTAGCCGAGCAGTCGTTCGATAACGACCGCGAGCGAACCGCGCCACTCCGGCAGGCGCACATCGTGCACCCTTGCAAGCCTGGCACAATCGAGCCGCGAGTTGGCGGGGCGGCGTGCGGGGGTGGGGAATTGCGCGGTCGTTATGGGTATCACCCGCGCCGAGGGACCGCCTCGTGCGGTCGATGCCGCGAAGATTGCCTCGGCCAGTCCGGCCCAGTGGGTCTCTCCGCCGGCGGTCATGTGAAAGACGCCGCGCAAGGCATCGTCGCCGCGTTCGACAAGGTTGGCGGCGACCGCCAGCACGCCGTCGGCGAGGTCGAGCGCGCTGGTCGGGTTGCCCCACTGATCGGCGACCACACCGAGTTCCGGGCGGGTTTCCGCAAGGCGGAGCATTGTCTTGACGAAATTCGCGCCGAACGGGCTGTAGACCCAGGCGGTGCGCAGGATGGCGGTGTTCGGCTGGGCGGCCAGCACGGCCTGCTCGCCCGCCAGCTTCGAGGCGCCATAAACGCCTTGCGGCCCGGTTGGATCGCCTTCCGCGTATGGTGCGTCGCTGGTGCCGGCAAACACATAGTCGGTCGACAGGTGGACCAGCGGCACGTCCAGTTCCGCCGCCGCCTGCGCGACTTTGCCTGCGCCCGCCGCGTTCACCGCAAACGCCCGGTCCGGCTCGCTCTCTGCCTGGTCGACTGCGGTGTAGGCCGCAGCCGAAACGATCACGTCCGGCGTGGCAGCGGCCAGCGCCGCCCTGATCGCTTCCGCGCTTCCGCCCGCCAGTTCAAGTTCGGGCCTGCCAACCGGCACAATCGTGTGTCCGGCGGAGCGGCCGCGGTCCCCCAAGCAGGTGGCGCCCAGCCCCGCCCCCCCCGGGCCCCCCATTAACCTTGCC
>VMTF01000033.1 GCA_013791705.1 Sphingomonadales bacterium
GATACCTGGGAGGACGAACCGCATTTCAGCCGCTTCCATTCGCTGGTCGGGATGCCGTCCGCCAATCTCATCGACACGCCTGACAACCAGGAAACGCTGGACGCATTCACTTCGGCCTATCTGCCTGAGGTATTCGGCACCGAGGCGGGGAATTTGCAGGAAGGCGAGAATGCCCGTGCCGCGATCGCCCGCCTCAGCCGCGCGGTCTACAAGGAGCGCATGGGCGTCGATGCGACCGACATTCCGAATTCAGAGGTCATCGACGGCACCGAATACATGGTGTTCCCGAACATGATCGTCTGGCCTTCGTTCCCCAATCCGTTGGTCTATCGGTTCCGGCCGGGCAAGGATCAAACGACGAGCTATTGGGAAATCTCGCTGTTCATTCCGTTTGAGGGCGAGCGGCCGCCGAGCGGCGAAACCTATCATCTGGAAGACGGCGACAAGCTCGCAGACGTCCCGTACTTCGGCGGCCTTGGCGCCATTCTCGATCAGGATGTCGAAAACCTTCACTTCATGCAGGAAGGCCTCGTGGCCAACAGTTCCGGCGTGTTCCACACGTCGCGCTATCAGGAACAGCGCATTCGCCATTATCACGAGACGCTTGATCGTTATCTCGATGGCACGCTGTGATTTGATCGCTGCATGAGTCACACTGTTGTTGTTCAGCCCTCCGGAATCAGCTTTGAAGCTGATTCCGGAGAGACTGTCATGGCCGCCGCCCGCCGCGCCGGAATCAAATGGCCGACCGTCTGCGGCGGTCACGGCGAATGCGCGGTCTGCTTTGTCGAACTGGTCGACGACGATGGGCTGCAGCCGCTGACCAATCCGGAAAAGACCGTGCTTGGCCGCTCGACCAACCGCCCCCGACACGGCGGCGTGTTGCGCATGGCCTGCCAATTGCGGGTGGATCACGATCTGGAAGTCTGGCGGATCGGGATCAGGCCGCCAAAAGTCTGACCGTCGCGCCATCGCGACCGGGCTGATCGCAAATCAGCCCGGCCTTCGCACCTCCGGTTGCCGTTCTGAAGCGCTACACCAGCATCTTGCGGGCGGCGCGGTGGCCTTCGCCGATGGCCGCCTGAACATCGCGCGGGGATCGGGCATCACCGATCAGATAGCACTCCATCTCGTCGCGCAATTCATCGTAGAGCGAGCGGCTCGGTTCGTTCTGGCTGACCAGGATGACGGTGTCCGCGGCAACGTTCCGGTTCTTGTTGCTGCCGGCCTGCGCCGGACGGACGATTGCGCTGTCCTTGCGGATTTCGATCAGCCGATGGCGGGTGAGCGCCTCGAAATCGCCCAGTCGATAGAGCCGCTCCAGCGCCGGTTCGGTGCGGAAGGTGTTGTTGACGTAAGCGGTCATCGCGGGATGCGGGGTGAGCAGGGTGACGCTCAGGCCTTGCGCCATCAGATGCTCGCACACCGCGATCGATTCGTAGTGCCCGACCGAATCGTAGACGAGCGCGGATTTCCCGAAATTCTTGAGGTCGCCCGACAGGGCGTCCGTTGACGAATGCACATGGGGCAGGTCCGTCCCGCGGGTCGGTTCGCCCGGATCGTCGAGCTGGAAGCCATCGAGACGCGGCTGGGAACCGGTGGCGATGACCACGAGATCGGCACCTTCCGCGCGCACGTCGTCGGCGTCCATGTACGTGCTGAGGCGGACGTCGACGCCGAGGCGATAGACTTCCTGTTCCAGCCAATAGGCGATGTCCCCCAGGGTATGCAGTTTCGGCGCCCGCCGCGCGATGGCGATCGCGCCGCCCAGGCCGGGCGATGCCTCGGCCAGAACGACCTTGTGGCCCTGCAGCGCAAAGACCCGCGCGGCTTCCATCCCGCCAGGTCCGCCACCGACGACCAGCACCTTGGCGGGCGCGGTTGCCGCTTCAAGCATATCTTCCGACAGGGCCAGCTCGCGCGCGGCGGCCGGGTTGACCAGGCAACCGATCATGCCTTCGCGCACGCTGCCGCCGATGCAGCCCTGATTGCAGGCGACGCAGGGGCGCACCTGATCGATCTTGCCGGCCCGGCTCTTGTTGACCAGTTCCGGATCGGCGATGTGGGCTCGCACCATCGAAATGAGATCGGCGTCGCCATCGCGCAGGCTCTGCTCGGCTTCCTCGAGCGTGCGGAAACGGCCCGCCACGATCCGTGGGACGGTGGCGATTTCCATCACCTGCTTGGCTGACGAGAGTTCGTAGCCGACGGCGTTGTGCATCGTGCCCACCATCGTATCCATGCGAAAATAGTCGCCCTTGGAAACGTTGATGTAGTCGATCAGGTTCTCACGTTGCAGGGCTTCCAGAACGTAGCGGTTGTCGGCCTCCGAAACGCCGCCGGGCGCCTCGCTCGAACTCAGTCGCACGCCGATGGCAATCTGTCCGCCCACGGCGGCCCGCACTGCCCGGGCCGTCTCCATCAGGAACAGCATCCGCCCATCCAGATCGCCGCCCCATCTGTCGGTGCGGGTGTTGTAGTAGCGGGATAGAAACTGGTGAAACAGATAGCCGTGCCCGGCATGGATTTCGACACCGTCCAGCCCGCCGTCGCGGGCCTTGATCGCGCTCTGGACAAAGGCATCGATCAGTTCGCGGATCTGGTCCTCGCGCATCGGCTCGCCGACCACCCCGCCAAATCCGGCAACGGTCGAAACCGCCCAGGGCGGTCCGCCCACCGCGCTGGGATAGAGATTGCCGCCATGCCAGAGCTGTTGGAACACCTTCATGCCATAGGGGCGGGTCGCTGCCGTCAGGGCCTTGTAGCCATCGACCAGATCGTCGACGTGTAGGGCCATTTCGAGGCAGGAAGAAGGATGGACCGACGCCGCTTCCAGGATCGTCAGGCCGCACCCGCCCTTGGCGCGGGCCGCATGAAACGCGATGAAGGCGTCGGTGATATGGGGCTTGGCGAGGCCGGTGCCGTGCGCGGTCCGGCAGACCCGGTTGGGAACCTCGACCGGGCCGATCTGCAGCGGCGTGAATATCTTGTCCAGAGCCATGACATCGCTTCTCCAAAGATCGCCGCAATCTTTTGCGTGCGGCGCAATTATCCGTTCAAATGCTCATGCCGCCATCTGCAACCAGGCTGTGCCCGACGACAAACGATGCTGCGGGCGAGCAAAGCCAGGTG
This sequence comes from Sphingomonadales bacterium, assembly GCA_013791705.1. Lineage (GTDB taxonomy): Bacteria > Pseudomonadota > Alphaproteobacteria > Sphingomonadales > Sphingomonadaceae > Novosphingobium. The sequence continues at coordinate 3,133 of VMTF01000033.1, forward strand.
ATCGCCTGGGCGATCTCGTCCGGATCGGCGGCCCGCCCGATGGGATAGCCCGCCGCCATTTCGGCAACGGTATAGCCGGCCCCGGCGACATAGCGCTGCAACGTCTCGGTATCGACGACACCGGGGGACATCGCATTGATGCGGATGCCCTGCTTGATATATTCGACGGCGGCGGCCTGGGTCAGGCCGACGATGGCGTTCTTGGTGGCGGTATACAGGGCCGCATAGGGGACTGCCTTGTGGGCAGAACTCGAGGCGATGTTGACGATGGCCCCGTTGCCCTGTTTGAGCATCTGGACGAGCTGATATTTCATGCCGAGAAACACCCCCCGCACATTGATCGAGAGAATGGCGTCACACTCCTCGGCGGTACGTTCGTGGAGCAACCCGGCGGGCAATTCGCGCGCGGCGTTGTTGACCGCGAAATCAAGGCTTCCGAACTGACGGACGCTATCGTCGATCAGTGCGGCGATCGAGGCTTCGTCGGCCACGTCGACCGGCAGGAACACGGCCTTGCCGCCTGCGCCGGCAATCTCATCGGCAACCTGCTGGCCCTCGTTGGCGCGCCGTCCTGAAACGACCACCGCTGCGCCGAGCCGCGCGAAAGCCAATGCGGTTGCCTTGCCGATGCCCGACGTCCCGCCCACGATGACTCCAGCCTTGCCTTCAAACATCCCGCCTCTCCTCTTCATCCATTCTTGTTGTCGGCATTAATGGCATTAACGCCAGAGACGGGCAACTAACGATGGAGGCGCTGTTGAAAGCACACGCTGGTGGAACTTTTGCGGCATGGTGATCCTGCACGGCTCCCGCCTGGCAATGACGGTTTCGGGGCCGGCCAGTATACCAAGGAATATCCCGTATTGCCGAACGGCGGGCAGATTTCCAGACGGGACTGCCCGCCGTTTGCCCTGAAACGGTCAAGTCCGGAACGCTGCCGCTGCGTTCAACTGGTGCCCGCGCGCTAGTGCGCCATGCTACAGGAGGTGAAACCGTGAGTGATCCCGTTAGTGACGTCAGGCCGGCCAGAAAATGGCTCTGGGTAATCGTACTCATCCTGCTGTTCGTCCTTGTGATCGGCTGGTTTGCCAACCCGCTTGGCACTGGCACAATAGTTGAACCGGCAGTTGTGCCGGCCGAACCGGTGGCGCCATCGACGGATCTGACCCCGGCCCCCGAAGGTTCCGCGGTGCCGGTCACATTGCCGGAAACCCCGATGACCAACACGCCGTAAAGGTCCGGCGGGCCGCCCCCGGTTTCACGCGGGGCGGCCTGCCAGTCCTCATCCGGCGGATTTCTCGGCCGCAGCGATTGTGGTGATCGTCTGCACGAAGCTGTCGGGATTGAGCGAAATGGAATCGATCCCCTCAGCGACCAGAAACGCGGCGAAATCGGGATAGTTGCTGGGCGCCTGCCCGCAAATACCGATCTTGATGCCCGCCGCATGGGCCTTGGCAATGGCTTGGGCGATCATGATCTTCACTGCTTCGTCGCGCTCGTCGAACAGCGGCGCGAGTACGCCCGAATCCCGGTCCACGCCCAGCACGAGTTGCGTCAGGTCGTTCGATCCGATCGAGAACCCGTCGAACCGCGTGGCGAATTTTCCGGCCAGCACGACGTTGGACGGGATTTCGCACATCATGTAGATTTGCAGGCCGTTCTCGCCGCGCCGCAAGCCATGCTCGGCCATGGCCGCGATCACCCGGTCCGCTTCGGCCGGCGTGCGGCAGAACGGCACCATCACGATCACGTTGGTAAAGCCCAGTTCATCGCGAACCTGCTTCAGCGCCCGGCATTCCAGTGCGAAACCTTCGCGGTAGCGCTCGTTGTAGTAGCGCGAGGCCCCCCGGAAGCCGAGCATCGGGTTTTCCTCGTCCGGCTCGAACGCCTCCCCGCCGATCAGGTGCGAATATTCGTTGGTCTTGAAATCGCTGAGGCGAACGATTGCCGGATGGGGGTGATAGGGCGCCGCCAGCCGGGCGATCCCGTGGGAGAGCGCCTCGACGAAATAGTCCGCCGGGCTGGCGCTGCCCCGCGTCAGTTCCCGGATCTTGCGATTGTCCTCGGCACTCACGCGCTCGGGATGGAGCAGCGCCATGGGATGGACCTTGATCAGGTTGTTGATGATGAATTCCATCCGGGCCAGGCCCACGCCCTGGGCCGGGAGCCGCCACCACTGGAACGCGGCCGCAGGATCGGCGACATTCACCATGACCTGCGTTTTCGTTTCGGGCAGCGAGCCGACATCGATCTCTTCCTGCTCGAAATCGAGCAAGCCTTCATAGACGTGGCCGGTGTCGCCACTGGCGCACGACAGGGTGATTTCCTGTCCGTCCTCCAGCGTGGCCGTTCCGCTGCCGGTGCCGACGATGGCCGGTACCCCGAGTTCGCGGCTGACAATCGCGGCGTGGCTGGTGTTGCCGCCGTGATCGGTGATGATCCCGGCCGCTCGCTTCATCACCGGAACCCAGTCGGGATCGGTATTTTCCGTCACCAGGATCGCGCCGTCGGGGAAGCGGGCGATATCGGCGACATCGCGGATCACGCAGGCCTTGCCCGCCGCGATGGCGGTGCCGATCGCGGCGCCCGTGAGGATGGGGCTGCCGTGTGCGGTCAGGCTGTAGCGCTGGAACGAGGAACTGCCGAGGGCTGACTGAACGGTCTCGGGGCGCGCCTGAACCAGATAGAGCAGGCCGGTTTCGCCGTCCTTGGCCCATTCCAGATCCATCGGGCGGCCATAGTGCTGCTCGACGATGACAGCCCACCTGGCCAGTTCGACGATCTCGTCATCGCGCAGCACGAACCGGCGGCGCTCGGCGGGCCGGGTTTCGACGATCCGGGTGCGTTTGCTGCCCCCTTCGGCATAGACCATCCTGATCGCCTTGCCGCCGCACGCCTTCTCGATGATCGGGCGCGCCGCCGGGTCGGCCAGCAGCGGCTTGAACACGACATATTTGTCCGGATCGACCGAGCCTTGCACGACCGTCTCGCCCAGCCCCCAGGCGGCGCTGATGACGGCGACGCGGGGAAAGCCAGTTTCGGTATCGATGGTGAAAATCACGCCGGACCCGGCAAGGTCGGATCGCACCATCTGCTGGATGCCGATCGAAAGCGCGACGTCGAAATGATCGAAGCCCTTGGCTTCGCGATAGCTGATCGCCCGGTCGGTGAAGAGCGAGGCAAAGCAGCGCTTGCACGCATCCTGCAACGCCCGGTGGCCGCGAACGTTGAGGAAGGTCTCCTGCTGGCCGGCAAAGCTGGCGTCGGGCAGGTCTTCGGCGGTCGCGCTGCTGCGCACGGCCACGGCGGGATTTTTCAGCTTCAGCCGCGCGGCCAGTTCGTCATAAGCGGTGCGGATCGCTTCGGTCAGGTCTCCGGGGATCTCGGCGTCGAGGATCAGCGCCCTGATGCCCTCGCCCGCGTCCTGCAAGGTCGCCTCGCCCGCGTGATAGTGCCGGATCAGTTCGCGGATTCCCGGTTCGATCCCGCTTGCGGCGATGAACGCGCGATAGGCGTCGGCGGTGGTGGCAAAGCCGGTCGGCACCCGCACGCCCTTGACGGCAAGCTCGCGAACCATCTCGCCCAGCGATGCGTTCTTTCCGCCCACGATGGGCACGTCGGCGTTGGTTATGGTTTCGAACCAGAGGACGGGAGCTTGTTCCATGATCGGGCTTCCTCAATTGGGGGCAGGCAAGCGAAGGCCGCAATTCTGCCCCTTTGCTGCGCGGCGGCCGGCCGGCCGGCAGCATGCTTGTTTCGCACGGGCAGGATGCACCCCGGCAGGATCTCGGCCTTGATCCGGCTCAATGGCCGGCCGGCTGCACCGAAATTGCCGTCACGCGGTTGTGCAGCGGCCGGCTCGCCTCGGCGTCGGCGATATTGGCCAGCGTGGTCGCCGCAATCGCGGCCAGGGCTTCTTCGGTCAGAAAGGCCTGGTGCCCCGTCACCAGGACGTTCGGGAAGGTCAGCAGCCGCTGGAACACATCGTCCTGCACGATCTCGTCCGACAGATCGGCAAAGAACAGGTCCGCCTCCTGCTCATAGACATCGAGCGCAACCCCGCCGATCCGGCCGCGCTTCAGGCCTTCGATCAGGGCCGACGTGTCGATCAGGGCTCCGCGGCTGGTATTCACGATCGTCAATCCCGGCTTCGCCTTTTCAATCGTCGCGGCATTGATCAGATAGTGTGTGTCAGGCGTCAGCGGACAATGGAGCGTCACGATGTCGCAGCGCTCCAGCAATTCTTCGGCGGAGACGTAGCGCACGCCGATCGCCGCCAGTTCCGCATCGACGGTCAGGTCGCTGGCGAGCACCTCGCAGCCGAACCCCAGACGCAGGGCGCGCGCCACGAGTGCGCCGATTCTACCGGTCCCGACGACCCCGATCACGCGGCCATGCAGGTTGCGCCCGATCAATCCGTCGAGCGCGAAATTGTCATCGCGCACGCGGGCCCAGGCACGATGGATCTTGCGTTCCAGCGTCAACAGCAAACCGATGGTGAATTCCGCCACAGCGTCGGGCGAATAGGCCGGCACGCGGACGACCGATATTCCCAAGTCGTCGGCGGCCTGCAGATCGACATTGTTGAAACCGGCGCACCGCAGCGCGACCAGCGTTACGCCGCCAGCCTTCAGGTGTTCCAGCACTGCCCGGTCCAGACAATCGTTGACTAACACGCAGACCCCGGCAAACCCTTCGGCCAGCTTGGCCGTGTCCAGATCGAGCTTGGGCTCGAAAAACACGAGGTCATGCTGGAAGCGTGCGTTCGCAGCCGCCAGAAAGCGGTGATCGTAGCGTTTGGCGCTGAATACCGCGATACGCATCGTGCTGCCCTTGCTCACTGCCCGAAGCGCCCTGAAACCGACGCGGGGAAACCGACGCGGGGAAACCGGCGCTGCGCCGGCAAACAGACTAGCCAGCGGTGCGCGCCAGCGCCACCGCATTCTCCATGTCGGTGAGCAGGAACGGACCTTCGACCCTGGCATCCCGGGGAACGCTCTGGTGCATCCGGCCTGAATCCGCCGTGATCATCAGGATCGGGATATTGCCGCGCGTCGTGATGCGCCGGGCGGCATTCAAGGCCGAGCCGGACTCGACCGAGTCGCCCACGACGACGAGGTCCGGCGAATGGTTCGCGGCGGCGGCGACCGCCTGTTCCTCGGTCCAGGTGTGGTCGAACGACCGGAAGCCGAGTGACGCGAGGCGATCCTGGATCGCGCGGCTGACGATCATGTTGTCGTCGATTATCAGCGCATGAGACATGCGGCATCCTCCGAATTTGCTCACGCGTTTCATGCTCCGGATCGGATATCCCGGAACTACGGAATGTTACGCGGCCGGGCATTTTCTGCCGCAAACGCAATAGAAAATGCCCGGTTTCGGCTGAAACCGGTTATAGCTTTGACGGAGCAATGCCCGCGAATGAGGGCATCGGCGAAAGCGGCGTCCGGGCCTTCCGTGGGGAGACTTGCGAAGGTTCGGGCGCGATCGGCAGCGCCGTTGGCGGATCTGCGGGATTGCGGGAGACAACGTTCGATGGACTCCATTGCCTTTGGCCGGTCGATCGGCCTGGAAGCCTATCTCGGCGCGCTGCTTGAGACGCTGCCCGACATGCTGTTGGTGCTCGATTGCGAGTTCCGGACCCTTGCGATCAATCCGGCCGGCCTTGCCGCAATCGGCGCCGGATCGCTCGACGAGGCGCGGGGGCTGAAGCTTGCGGCGCTGATGTCCCCGCAGGACATCGCAGCTCTGCGCGCCAGTTTCGATACCGCGCTGCTCGGCCCGGACGAACCGGCCGCGCCGGTTTGCGTCACGATCACCTGCGCCGACAAGACGGAATGCGTGCTCGAATGCCGGCTGGCCCGGCTGGTGGGCGCCGCCGGCAAGGTGGAAGGCGTGCTGATCCGCGCCCAGGACATCACGGCCTGCCTGGCGGCAAGCCGGGATGCCGAGGACAACACGGCGCTGGTGCGGGCCGTTCTCGCCACTGTCCCTTCCGCGATGGTAGTCACGGATGAGCATGGCCGGATCACGTTGTTCAGTTCGGCCGCCCAGGAAATGTTCGGCTATCGCGAAGACGAGGTGCTCGGCAGGAATGTCAGCCTGCTGATGCCATCTCCCCATCGCGAAGCGCATGATGGCTACATTGCCCGCTATCTTGAGACCGGTGAGCGGCGCATCATCGGCATCGGGCGCGTGGTGGAAGGCCTGCGCAAGGATGGGAGCGTCTTTCCGACCGAGCTTTCGGTGGGGGAGGCGCGCTCCGGCGAGCACCGCGCCTTCACCGGCTTTCATCGCGACCTGACCACACAGATCGAAACGGAGGCAAGTTTGCACCGGATGCAGTCCGAATTGGCCCATGCCTCGCGGCTGAGCGCGGTCGGGACGCTCGCTTCGGCGCTGGCCCATGAAATCAACCAGCCGTTGGCAGCGATCGCCAATTACCTGTCGGCCGGGCAGGAATTGCTCGACGCGGATCGCCCGAATGCCCGGGAAATCGTTCGCGATGCGCTGGAGGCTGCCGCGAACGAAGCCTTGCGGGCAGGGCAGATCGTCCACCGCCTGCGTGGTTTCGTATCCAAGGGTGAGGTTGATTCCGAAATCTTCTCGCTGAAAGAGCTGATCGACGAGGCGGCGACGCTGGGGCTGGTCGGCACCCGGGCAAAGTCCGTTGATTTTCAGGTGGTCATCGATCCGGAGGTTGATTGTGTGGTGGCCGATCGCATCCAGATTCAGCAAGTGCTGGTCAACCTGATGCGCAACGCGGTCGAAGCGATGGAGCAATCGCCGGTCAGGCGGATTGTCGTCCATGCGCTGCCCAGCGGCGAAGACAGGGTGGAACTCGTAGTCGCCGACAGCGGGCCGGGGATCGCGCCCGCACTGGTCGGCGAACTGTTCAAGCCGTTTACCGGGACCAAGCGCAAGGGCATGGGCCTCGGGCTGTCCATCTGCCGCACGATTGTCGAGGCGCATGGCGGAAAGCTAACGGTCGAGCCGTCCGAGGCCGGGGGCACGCAATTCCGCTTTACCGTGTTGCGCGCGCTCCCGGACGCCCCGCTGGGATTTTGAGTGCTCCCGCTCGTTCGCCGGACAAAAGAAGGCCCGGCACCATCGGGGGAATGAAGATGGCTGCCGGGCCTGAGTTGAGAGAATCGAAACAACGGATTCTCTTCGGGTCGCAGCCGCAGTATTGCTGCGGTTCGCCGTCAAACATCTCCGTAAATGACCGTAGGCTGCGAACAGGTGGCGAATAGCGCGGCCGTCGCCTCCACCAGAGTAGGTACGCAAGCGTACCGACAATGCCGACCTTGTCATTCAATCCGCGCATCACCATTTTACGTGCATCGACTGCCGATGCTTCATGGGCGCAGTTGGCTGAGAGGTCCGCCTCCCGCCCTGATCTCGTTGGGGCATTCGATGCAACCGGTCCAGAAATCGCTAAAGAATCAATTGTTGTCGGCAATGTCGGCCGGCGGTTTCGCGCTGCTTGGGCCGCACTTGACTGCGGTTGACCTCGCCAGAGGC
>VMTF01000270.1 GCA_013791705.1 Sphingomonadales bacterium
GAAGAACAGCGCCGGGTGTTCGAGGAACGCGTCGCCCCGATCTTCGATCGCAAGTTCATCCGCTGGCTGACCAGCCAGCCCGCCTCGCTGTTCGGCCTCGGCATCCCCCCCGCCCAATACGAGGCGCTGGCCGGCAACGAGCGGATGGCGGTCGTCCTGCGCCAGCGGCTCGAAAAGCTCGCCTGCGATTTCGCGGTGAACGAGAACTACTTCGCGTGGCAGGCCTTCTCGCGCGGCTATGGCCGGGCGCCCGACGCGCCGCTGCCGCCGTGGCTCGAAGCGAAGAACTACCCGGCCCTGCGCGAGCGGATCGGCCGCTTCGAAGTGCTCCACGCCAACATGACCGATCATCTTGCCGGCCAGAGCGACGCCAGCCTCGACCGCTATATCCTGCTCGATGCGCAGGACTGGATGAGCGACCGGCAGCTTACCGCGCTGTGGGGCCAGATCACCCGCACCGCCCGCCCCGGCGCCCGCGTGCTGTTCCGCACCGCCGCCGAGGATACGCTTCTCCCCGGCCGGGTGCCGCAGGCGCTGCTGGACCGCTGGGACTATTCGCAGGACCAGGCCCGCGAGCTGATCAAGCGCGATCGCTCGTCGATCTACGGCGGGCTCCATCTCTACAGGCTCAAGCCATGAACGCCGTTTCCTCGCCGCGCAACCATGCGGCGATGATGGACGCGATGTATGCGACCCAGCGCCACATCTACGATCTTACCCGGAAATACTACCTGTTCGGGCGGGACCGGATGATCCGCGAACTGGCCTTGCCCGATGGCGGGACCGTGCTCGAACTGGGCTGCGGGACCGGGCGCAACCTGGCGATGGTGCGCAAGCACTGGCCCAAGGCGCAACTGTTCGGGCTCGATATCTCGGCGGAAATGCTCAAATCGGCCCGCACCACGCTGGGCGAACAGGCCGCGCTGGCCCAAGCCGACGCGACCGAATTCGATCCCGAGCGCCTGTTCGGCGTGGCGCAGTTCGACCGGGTGATCCTGTCCTACGCCACCTCGATGATCCCGGTCTGGCGCGAAGCGCTGGCCCAGGGCAGTGCCTTGGTGGCGCCGGGCGGCTCGCTCCACGTGGTCGATTTCGGCGACATGGCCGGCCTGCCCGGCCCGGCCCGCTCGGCGCTGCGGGCATGGCTGGCCCGGTTCCACGTCAGCCCCCGGCATACCCTGCCGCAATCCGCCATCGCCGGCGGCGCGGTCTATGGCCTGACCGGCAGCGCCGCCACCGGCATGGGCGGCTATTACCAGCTCGTTACGCTGCGCCGCGACAGCTAGGCTGCGCACAGCACGAACGCGCCGGGAAGAACTAAGTTGCAATTGACAATCTAGATTCCAGCGCCCAGCCTGCCGGCCACGTCCCCCATCGGAGAGACCTGAACATGCAGGCCCAGCCTATCCAGTTGCACATGCTCGCACCCGCCGCCGTGCTGGTGTTCTGGTCGCTCGTCATGCTCGCATGGCTGGCGCGGGCACGGTTTGCGGCGATGGCGGGCCTGGGACGCGACTTGTCCAAAGCCCCGCCGGGCGGACGCGGCCAGAACCTGGAAGGCATCATGCCCGACCGGGTGATGTGGAAGAGCCACAACTACACGCACCTGATGGAACAGCCGACGCTGTTCTACGCGGTCGTGCTGATCCTGACGCTGGCCGGCCCCGCGCCGACCGACATCGCGCTGGCGTGGGCCTATACCAGCCTGCGGGTGATCCACTCGCTCTGGCAGGCGACCGTCAACACGATCCCGGTGCGCTTCACGCTGTTCATCCTGTCCTCGGCCTGCCTCGCGTCGCTTGCCGTCCGCGCGCTGATCCTCACCTTGTAGCGAGCGTCAGCTCCGGACGAACAGGCTCGCCAGCTCGACGTGGGTGGACCAGCGGAACTGGCCGACCGGGCGCAGTTCCCGCAGCACGTAGCCGCCCGCCACCAGCATTGCCGCATCGCGCGCCCAGCTTGACGGGTTGCAACTGATATAGACGATCCGGCCGACCGTGCTGTCCGCCAGCCGCTCAATCTGATCGCGCGCGCCGGCGCGGGGCGGATCGAGCACCACCGCATCGAACCGGTTCAGTTCGTCCGCCAGCAGCGGATTGCGGAACAGGTCGCGGTGCAGGGCGTGGATCGGGCGCTGCGTGCGCCCGGCAGCGGCCTTGCAGGCCAGATGCGCGTCGCGGGCGGCTTCGACCGCGAGAACCTTGGTGGCAGGCCCCGCCAGCGCGAAGGCGAACGTCCCGAGCCCGGCGAACAGATCCGCCACGGCCGGCGCATCGCCCAGCCATTCGCGCACCGCAAAGGCCAGCGCCGCCTCGCCGTCCGCCGTCGCCTGCAGGAAGCCGCCGGGCGGAAACGGCACGCTCACGCCCGATAGCGACACCGTGACCGGCACCGGCTCCCACAGCGCTTCGGGGCCATAGCCCTGATCGAGCACCAGCCGCGCCAGCCCGTTGACCTGCGCGAATTCCAGCAGAGCCTCGGTGATCGCAAGGCCCTCGGCCGCCAGCCCCTTGATGCCGAGATCGACGCCCTGTTCGGTCATCGCCAGATCGATATCGGCGGCCATTCGCGCAAGGCCCTGCGCGCCCTTCCCGCCGCGCTTGCCGCCGCGCTTTGCGCCCGATTGTCCGAGTTTAATCAACATCTTGCGCAATGGCGGCAGGAGCGCGACGAACTCCGGCACCAGCACCGGACATTCCTCCAATTCGACCAGCCGGTGCGAGCCCGCCTCGCGATAGCCGATCACCACGCGTCCGGCCGAGCTTTCCGCCCGCAGCGATGCCCGGCGGCGCGTGCCCGGCGGCGACAGGTGCGGAGCAGCAATATCTCGCGCGCCCAGTTGCTGGCTGGCCGAGGCATTGGCGACCCGTGCCGCGACGAAATCCGTCAGCGTTGCTTCGTCAAGCTGCTGGAGCTGGCATCCGCCGCACCGCCCGAAATGGCGGCACACCGGCGTGACATGGTGCGGACCGGGCCGGACCGTGCCATCGGGCAGCAGCAGGTCGCCCGGCGCGCTGCCCCAGGCGAACCGGCCCGACGCGGTTATCCCGTCCCCCTTGGCGGCAATGCGCAGGATCTCTTCGGGTTCGCCGGGGTGGTCGGGTTCGCTCACAGGCACGCCGCGTAGGCGCTGCGCACCTCGGCGGCAAGCGCGGCGGCGGAAAATGCCGGCCCGGCGAGCCGCGCGGCCTCGCCCTGCAGCCAGACGCCCTCGCTGGCGGCAGCAAACGCTTCGGCCCCGCAGGCGAGCCGGCTGGCGATGATCCCGGCGAGCACATCGCCGGTTCCGGCGGCCGAAAGCCAGCTCGATGCACGATGAGCGAAGGCCGCCCGGCCATCCGGCGCGGCCACGATCGTGTCCGGCCCCTTGGCGACGACGATCATTCCGGTGGCCGCCGCCAGCGCGCGCGCGCGCCAGCTTCGTGCCTTCGTGGGCGAGCCCGAAGGTCCGCTCCAGCACGGCCAGTTCGCCTTCATGCGGCGTCGCGATCGCCGGATGTTGCCGTCCGGCCAGATCGTCATGGCGCAGCAGGATCAGCGCATCGGCATCCAGCACCAGCGGATGATCGCCCGTCAGCGCGGCGGTCAGCCGCCAGCGCGCCGGATCGCCCCGGCCCAGCCCCGGCCCGACCAGCAGCGCCGCAATCCGCTCGTCCGCGCTCGCTTCGGCCAGCGGGCGCGCATCCTGCACCAGATCCGCCGCGACCGGCTCCGCGTGCTCGGCCAGCAGCCGCACATAGCCCGCCCCCGCCCCTTGCGCCGCCGTGCAGGCCAGTTCTGCCGCGCCGGGCATCGCGCCGCCGACGACCGCCAGCAGTCCGCGCCGATACTTGTGTGCGTCCGCCGCCGGTGCGCTCAGCGCGGGCCGGGCGATAACCCCGGGCGCGCCGGACACCGCCGCGCAGCCGATGCCGACCAGCCGCAAATGGCCCATCGTGCCCGCTGCGGGCATCAGGAAATGAGCCTGCTTCCATGCGCCGAGCGCCACCGTCAGAGTGTATCGCGGCAAGCCTGGATTAAGCGCGGCGCCGCTGTCGCTCTCCACGCCGCTGGGCAGATCGATCGCAATCAGGCGGTGATGGCGCGCCGCGAGCCGTATGAGCAGCGCGTGATGTTCGTCGGTCAACGGCCGGGTCAGCCCGCTGCCGAACAGGCAATCGACCAGCACGTCACCCTGCGCCTCGGCGTCGGCACCGAGCACGTCGCCCCGATAGAGCGCCCGCGCGGTGCGCGCTGCGGCGGTTGCGGGCTCGGTCGCCGCAACGACCTGCACCTTGCCGCCCCGCGCGCGCAGAGCCTCGGCGATCACATAGCCGTCGCCGCCATTGTTGCCCGGCCCGCACAGCACCGTCACCGGATGGTGCCCGGCCATCCGCCAGACCCACTCCGCCGCGCCGCGCCCGGCCACCTGCATCAGTTCATCGACGCTCGTTCCCGCCGCGATCAGCGCCGCTTCGGCCGCCCGCATCGCCGCAACGTCGAGCACTTGTTCAATCTGCTGCATGGGCCTTCACCGTGAAAGGAAACCGATAGCGATCATCATCCACCCGCACTTCGAGCAAGCCGCCGGCAAGCACGACCTGGGCGAGTGCCGCGCCATCGGCAGCGGCCAGACCATGCCCATCAGTCAGCACGGCGAAGCGCCGGAACCCGCCGTCCGGATGACGCACGACCAGCGCCTTTCGCCCGCCTTGCTCCACCCGGTCGACCGCGCAGACCGGCGCGAACGGCGCGGCTTGGCCGAGCGCACAAGCGATATGTTCGCTGCCCGCCGCCACGTCCGGCGCCTTGTCGGACGAGCAGCCGGCCAGTGCCAGCAGAACAGCCCCGGCGCTAGTTGCCCGCATCGTCGAGCTGGGGCGCACGCTGGAGGCCTGCCTGCGCATCGCGCCGCGAACCGCGCCGGGCCACCACGATCTGCGACAGATCCCGCACCGCGCCGCGCGCCGCGCTGGTCGCCATCATCGCATAGGCCTGCAAGGCCAGCGAAACCTTGCGCGGGCGCGGCTGGGCCGGAGTCCACGCGGCATCGCCCCGGGCTTCCATCGCCGCGCGGCGCCGGGCCAGTTCGTCGTCCGAAACCGCCAGCCGGATCGTGCGGCCCGGAATATCGATCTCGATCCGGTCGCCGTTCTCGACCAGCCCGATCTCGCCGCCTTCCGCCGCCTCGGGCGAGACGTGGCCGATCGACAGGCCCGATGTGCCGCCGGAAAAGCGCCCGTCGGTGATCAGCGCGCAAGCCGCGCCGAGGCCCTTCGATTTGAGGTAACTGGTCGGATAGCGCATTTCCTGCATGCCCGGCCCGCCCCGGGGGCCTTCGTAGCGGATCACCACGACATCGCCCGCGACGACCTGCCCGGTGAGAATTCCCGCCACCGCCGCGTCCTGGCTTTCGAACACCTTGGCCGGGCCGCTGAACACCAGGATCGAATCGTCGACCCCGGCCGTCTTCACGATGCAGCCATCGAGCGCGATATTGCCGCTCAGCACCGCGATCCCGCCGTCCGTGCTGAAAGCGTGGTCGGCCGAGCGGATCACGCCGTCCTTGCGGTCAAGGTCCAGCTCGTCCCAGCGCCGGTTCTGGCTGAAGGCGACTTGCGTCGGCACGCCGCCCGGCGCGGCGAGGTAGAATTTCTGCACTTGCGGATCGTTGGTCCGGCTGATGTCCCAGGTATTGAGCGCATCGGCCAATGTCTTGCTGTGAACCGTCGGCAGATCGGCATGGAGCAGCCCGGCCCGGTCCAACTGGCCGAGGATCGCCATGATCCCGCCTGCCCGGTGCACGTCTTCCATGTGGACATCGGACTTGGCCGGCGCGACCTTGGACAGCACCGGCACCCGGCGCGAAAGCCGGTCGATGTCGGTCATGGTGAAATCCACCCCGGCCTCGTGCGCGGCGGCCAGCAGGTGCAGCACGGTATTGGTCGAGCCGCCCATCGCGATATCGAGCGACATGGCGTTTTCGAACGCGGCGAAGCCGGCGATGTTGCGCGGCAGCGCGGTCTCATCGCCTTCCTCGTAATAGCGGCGGCACAAGTCGACCACGGTGCGGCCCGCGCGCAGGAACAGTTCGCCGCGATCGGCATGGGTCGCGAGCATCGAGCCGTTGCCCGGCAGCGAGAGCCCGAGCGCCTCGGTCAGGCAGTTCATCGAATTGGCGGTGAACATGCCCGAACATGACCCGCAAGTGGGACAGGCCGAGCGCTCGATCGCGGCCACGTCCTCGTCCGACACCTTCTCGTCGGCGGCGGCGACCATCGCATCGACCAGATCGAGCGCGACTTCCTTGCCCTTCAGGATCACCTTGCCCGCTTCCATCGGCCCGCCCGAAACGAACACCACCGGAATATTGATCCGCAGCGCGGCCATCAGCATTCCGGGCGTGATCTTGTCGCAGTTCGAGATGCAGACCATCGCATCGGCGCAATGGGCATTGACCATGTATTCGACGCTGTCAGCGATCAGGTCGCGACTGGGCAGGCTGTAGAGCATCCCGTCATGGCCCATCGCGATGCCGTCATCCACCGCGATCGTGTTGAATTCCTTGGCGACCCCGCCCGCCGCCTCAATCTCGCGCGCGACCATCTGGCCCAGATCCTTGAGGTGGACGTGGCCCGGCACGAACTGGGTGAACGAATTGACCACCGCGATAATCGGCTTGCCGAAATCGCCGTCCTTCATGCCGGTGGCGCGCCACAGTCCGCGCGCGCCCGCCATGTTGCGGCCGTGAGTGGTGGTGCGGGAACGATAGACGGGCATGATACGGGCTCCGGTGCAGGATCGGCGCGGGAAAAAGTCGGAACGGCTCCCCTACTGCAGGTCGCCGGTCAGTCGAAGCGGAAAATAGGGATGGGCGCGGCCATGCGCTAGTCGCCAACCCGCAGCGCGACCGCATTGCAGAGCCGGAACAGCCGCTCCGCCCAGCGCTCCTGCCCGGCCGGATCGGCGATTTCGTCCTGACGGATCTCGATGCCAAGGTAAGGCCGGCCCTCGGCCTCGGCATGGCGGTTCATCGTGTAATTGAGCAGCTTGCCCGAATAGGGTTGCTGATCGCCGACGATCAGCCCCTCTGCTTCCAGCAGCGGAATGGCGAGCCGGGCCGCGCGGTCATCCGTGTTGTAAAGCACGCCGACCTGCCACGGGCGCGGCTCGTCGCGGCTGGCCAGGCTGGGCGTGAAACTGTGCAGCGAAACGATCAGCGCGGGCGGCGCGGCGTCAAGCACTTGCGCCAGTCCGGCATGATAGGGCTCGTGAAACCGCGCCAGCCGGGCGAGCCGGGCCGCGTGATCGAGCACGTTGCCGGGGATGACATGGCCGTCGCTGAGCGCGGAGACCGCCGCCGGTGCATCGTCCTCGCGGTTCACATCGCAGACCAGCCGGCTCACCCCGCATTGGAACGCGGCAAATCCGGCATGGCGCGCCAGCAGTTCGCCGACCGCGCCTACTCCGATATCAACCGCGACGTGCTGCTCCCGCAGCGCCGGAGCGATGCCCAGCGCGATGTCTTCGGGCACATGGTTGGACGCATGGTCGGAAACCACCAGAATGCCGCCGAACCGGGGCGTGCCGATCAGGCGGAAGGCTTCAGCGCTCACCGCAGCCGTCCCGCCAGCGTCCACCATTCAGGCCGCAGTGCGGTGGCCGCCGCATCGCGTATCGCAACGTCTTCGTAAAGCGCGAAGCAGGTGGCGCCCGAGCCTGACATGCGCACCAGCCAAGCGCCGGTCTGGCGCAAGCCAGCGAGCACATCCGCAATGGCCGGACAAAACGACAGCGCCGGTGCTTCGAGATCGTTGCGCCCGGCCAGCGCGATTTCGCGCGCCGAACCGTGCGGCAGCGGGCCGCGATCCACCCCGTCCCACGCCTTGAACACCGGCCCGGTCGCCAGCGGCAGGCGCGGGTTGACCAGCAGCACCGGCGTTCCGGCGAGGTCGCTCGCGACAGGCTCCAGCCCGGTTCCGGTGCCGCGCCCGATGCAGGTTTCGCTGCGCACGCAGGCCGGGACGTCCGCGCCCAGCTTCGCGGCACGCAGGCGCCAGTCGTCCGGCAGGCCGTGCGTGCGCTCGATCAGGCGGAACACCGCCCCGGCATCGGCCGAGCCGCCGCCCAGACCCGCCGCGACCGGCAGGTTCTTTTCCAGCGTTAGCGCCAGCCCTTCCGCGCGCGGCAGAGCGCCAAGCGCGCGGGCGACGATGTTATCGAACGGGTCATCGAGCGCCCCGGCGAATTCGCCAAGGGTGTGCAGTTCATCGCGGTCGGCATTGCGCGCGGTCAGCACATCGCCCGCATCGACGAAGGCGAACAGCGTTTCGAGGTCATGATAGCCGTCCTCGCGCCGCCGCCGGACGTGGAGCGCGAGGTTGAGCTTGGCATAGGCGGTTTCGTGCATCATGCCTCCCCCTCCCCGTTTCGGGGAGGAAGCCAAGTTACATATTCGGATAGTTCGGTCCGCCGCCGCCTTCGGGGGTGACCCATTCGATGTTCTGGGTCGGATCCTTGATGTCGCAGGTCTTGCAGTGGACACAGTTCTGCGCGTTGATCTGCAGGCGCGGACCGGCGCCGTCGGGATCGACGAACTCGTAAACCCCCGCCGGGCAATAGCGCGCTTCAGGCCCGGCATAGAGCCGCAGGTTCACCTCGGTCGGGATCGCGGGGTCTTTCAGCCGCAAGTGACAGGGCTGCTCTTCCTCGTGATTGGTGAACGAGTAGGACACGCTGGTCAGGCGATCGAACGTGATCACGCCATCGGGCTTGGGATAGACGATCGGCGGGTAGAGATCAGCCCGCTGCAGCGACGAGGCATCGGTATGGTGCTTCATCGGCTTGGCGATGCCGAAGCCGAACAGGGTGCGCAGCCACATGTCCGCGCCCGCCAGGATCGTGCCGATCTCGCCGCCGAACTTGGCGACCAGCGGCTCGGCATTCTGGACGAGCTTGAGTTCCTTGGCGATCCAGCTCTCGCGCACGGCAGCATCGTATTCGCCCAGTGAATCGTGCTCGCGGCCCGCCGCAACGGCGGCAGCGATCGATTCCGCGGCCAGCATCCCGCTTTTCAGCGCGGTGTGGCTGCCCTTGATGCGCGGCACGTTGACGAAGCCGGCCGAGCAACCGGCCAGCACGCCGCCGGGGAAATCGAGCCTGGGCACCGATTGCCAGCCGCCCTCGTTGATCGCGCGCGCGCCGTAGGCCACGCGCTTGCCGCCTTCGAGGATTTCGCGGATTGCCGGGTGCAGCTTCCAGCGCTGGAATTCCTCGAACGGATAGACGTGAGGGTTCTTGTAATCGAGCGCGGTCACGAACCCGAGCGAGACCTGGTTGTTGGCCTGATGATAGAGGAAGCCGCCGCCCCAGTTGTCGGTTTCGGACAGCGGCCAGCCCTGGGTGTGGATCACGCGGCCCGGCACGTGCTTGGCCGGATCGATATCCCACAGTTCCTTGATGCCGAGGCCATAGACCTGCGGCTGGCAGTTCGCCTCAAGGTCGTACTTGGCCTTGAGCCGCTTGGTCAGGTGGCCGCGCGCGCCTTCGCAGAACACGGTATATTTGGCGAGCAGGTTCATGCCCGGCTGGAAGTCCGCCTTGGGCTGGCCCTCGCGGTCCACGCCCATGTCGCCGGTCTGCACGCCGATCACGGCGCCGCTGTCGTCATAGAGAATTTCGGCGGCCGGGAAGCCGGGGAAGATTTCGACGCCCAGTTCCTCGGCCTTGCCGGCCAGCCAGCGGCACAGGTTGCCGAGCGAGCCGGTGTAGTTGCCGTGGTTGGACAGGAACGGCGGCATCAGGAAGTGCGGGATCGAGAGCTTGCCGCGCTTGGTCAGGTTCCAGTGCCAGTTGTCGGTCACCGGCACTTCGGCCATCGGGCAATCATCGTCGCGCCAGTCCGGCAGCAATTCGTCGAGCGCCTTGGGATCGAACGTCGCGCCCGAAAGGATGTGCGCGCCGATCTCCGAGCCCTTCTCCAGAATGCAGACCGACAGGTCGGCATTGAGCTGCTTGAGCCGGATCGCCGTGCCGAGGCCCGCAGGGCCACCGCCGACAACCACAACATCATAGGGCATCGATTCCCGTTCGGTCATATCCCATCCTGTCCTGTTCTGCGCGCTAACTGACGATTGCGCCTTGATTGCACTCGCGCAAGAGGTCAAGGCCCGAAGCGATGGAGGGAACCGGCCAACACAGTTATGCGCCCTTCAGGGCAGCCGATTTCAGCGCTGCGCTGGAATGGTGGCGCGATGCCGGGGTCGATCTCGATTTCGCCGACAGCCCGACCCGCTGGCTCGCCCCGCCCGCCGACAGCGCGGCTCCGCCGGCGGGGCCGGCGGCGGGAATGGCCCACTATTCCGCCCCGCCGCAGGAGCCGGCAACACCGCTGCGGACGGCGATCGGCGGCGATCCGGCCCACTGGCCGCACGACCTTGCCGCGTTTCGCGACTGGTGGCTGGCCGAGCCCTCGCTGGACGATGGCCAGGTGCGGACCCGCGTTGCCCCGCGCGGACCGGCCGGCGCGGAACTGATGATCGTGGTGCCCCAGCCTGAAGCGGACGACCGCGAAACCTTGCTGTCCGGCCCCGAAGGCCGCCTGCTCGGCGCGATGCTGAGCGCGATGGGCGTTGCCCCGGAGGCGGCCTATCTTGCCACCGCGCTGCCGCGCCACACTCCGCTGGCCGATTGGCCCGCGCTTGCGGCGGGCGGGCTCGGCCGCGTGCTGGCCCATCATGTCGGGCTGGTCGCCCCGCGCCGCCTGATCGTGCTGGGCTCGAACATCCTGCCGCTGTTTGGCCACGACCCGGCGCAAACCACTAAACCTTCATCATTTTTTTACCATGAGGATCGCAGCATCCCGCTGCTGGGGGGCCGTGAACCGGCGGCCCTGCTGGTCCGTCCTGCGTGGAAGGCCGGGTTCTGGCAGCGGTGGCTGGAATTTTCGGGGCAAAGCGCTTCGTGACTGGACTCGACGGGGGCCGAAATCGCGTGACACGGGTGAAATCAGAACTGCAGGCGAAGCCGCGGCAGGGGCGCAAGATGCGGCTGGGCGCGACATTCGCCCTGACCGCAGCGGCCGCCGCCTTGTTCGTGCCGGGCGCCGCATCGGCCAACAGTGCGGCGGTCGAGTATTTCCGCAACCGCGCCGATCGCTCCGATGTTCCGTCGCTGCTCTCGCAGGACGAGCGCGGCTATTACAAGGATCTGTTTGCCGCAATCGAGCAGGCGGACTGGACGAAAGTGCAGACGATGCTGCGGGACAAGCCCGATGGGCCGCTGCATCAGGTCGCCAAGGCCGAATACTACCTTGACGCCAGGAGCCCGAAGATCGAGCTTGGGCCGCTGAGCGAGTGGCTCGCGCAGGGTTCCGCGCTGCCGGAGGCCGAACAGATCGCCGCCCTCGCGGTCAAGCGCGGCGCGGTCAGCTTGCCGGCGTTGCCCAGCGCCCAGCGGCTCGTCGCGGTGCCGAGCAGCCCCAAGCGCCTGCGCCCGCGCGATACGAATGACGGCACGATGCCTGCACTCGTCGCGAGCGGCATCCTGGACAAGATCAAGACCGACGACCCGGCCGGCGCGAAAGTGCTGCTTGACGGGATCGAAGCCGGCCTCAGCCCGCCCGCCCGGGCCGAGTGGCGGGCAAAAGTCGCCTGGTCGTTCTATATCGAAAACGACGATGCCGCAGCATACACGCTCGCCCAGACTGCTGCGGCGGGATATGGCCCGTGGGTGGCCGAAGGCGGGTGGACCGCCGGGCTTGCCGCGTGGCGGCTCGACGATTGCCAGGGCGCGGCCGATGCCTTCGCCCGCGCGGCCGGGTCAGCCGAAAACGCCGAACTGAAGTCCGCCGCCTATTACTGGCAGAGCCGCGCGCTGGTCCGCTGCCGCCGGCCCGAACAGACCGCCGCCGTGCTCAAGCTCGCCGCGAGCCGCGACGAGACGTTCTACGGGATGCTGGCCGCCGAGCAGCTCGGCCTCAAATTGCCCGAAACCCATGCCGCGCCGGACTTCACGCAAAGCGACTGGCAGATCCTGCGCGACAACCAGACCGTGCGCGCCGCAGTCAAACTGGCCGAAATCGGCGAGGATGGCCTGGCCGACGAGGTGCTGCGCTATCAGGCGCGGACCGGCAGCCCCGCGCTCTACCAGCCGCTTTCGCGGCTCGCGCGCGATCTGGGCCTGCCCGCGACCCAGTTGTGGATGGCCTACAACGCGCCGGTCGGCGGCAGCCCGATGCCGGCCGCACGCTTCCCCACGCCGAAATGGACGCCGACCACCGGCTGGAAGGTCGATCCGGCGCTGCTCTATGCCCACGCCCTGCAGGAATCGGTGTTCCGCACCGCCGTCACCAGCCCGGCCGGTGCACGCGGCCTGATGCAGATCATGCCCGCCGCCGCGCGCGACCATGCCGCCGCGCTGGGCGTTTCGGTGACCGACCTGACCCGCCCCGAGATCAACCTCGCGTTCGGGCAGCGCCATCTGCAACAATTGCGCGACAGCGCGGGAACGCAAGGGCTGCTGCCCAAGGTTATCGCGGCCTACAACGCCGGCCTGTCTCCGATCACCCGCTGGAACACCGAGATCCGGGACCAGGGCGACCCGCTGCTGTGGATCGAATCGGTGCCCTACTGGGAAACGCGCGGCTATGTGAACATCGTGCTCAAGAACTACTGGATGTATGAGCGTCAGGCGGGCGGGCCTTCGGAAAGCCGGATCGCGCTTGCCCAGGCCATGTGGCCGACCTTCCCCGATCTCGCCGGGAGCAAGGCCGTGCGGATGGCGGGCAACGGAGTGCTTCTGCGTGGCCGTTGACAAGTCCCGGCAGTTCAAGCCGATCGGCATCGCCGTCCTTACGGTGTCCGACACCCGCACGACCGCCGACGACACTTCGGGCGACATCCTGTGCGCGCGCGTGAAGTCCGCCGGGCACCATCTGGTGGCCCGCGCGATCGAGCGCGACGACGTGCCCCGCATCGTCAACCGCTTGCGCAACTGGCTGGATGACCGCACCGTCGATGCGATCATCACCACCGGCGGCACCGGCCTGACCGGGCGCGACGTCACCCCGGCCGCGCTCGATGCGATCAAGGACAAGGACATTCCCGGCTTCGGCGAACTGTTCCGCTGGCTCAGCTTCAAGACCATCGGCACCAGCACGATCCAGTCGCGCGCCTGCGCGGTGGTCGCGCGGGGGAAATACGTCTTCGCCCTGCCCGGCTCGAACGGCGCGGTGAAGGACGGCTGGGACATGATCCTGGCCGAGCAGCTCGACAGCCGCAATGCGCCCTGCAATTTCGTCGAACTGATGCCGCGCCTGGGCGAAGCCTGAATCGGCTATCGCATGGCGCTTGGGCTGCAACACCCGCGCCCCTTTGCAAACGCAAGAATCCGGCCCCGCGCCAGGCGGAGCCGGATTCTGTTCTGGCGGGCCAGCCTGACCCGATCCGCGTTTACTGGCCGAGCACTTCGCCGCAGGTCACTGCGTGGCCGCTGCGTCCCAGCTTGCGCGTGCTGTTATAGACCTGCTGGACCGACACATCGACATGGCGCGCCTGATTACGCAGCGCCTCGACCGTGCAGTTCTCGCGCCCGAGGGTCGCGATGGGATCGAAGCTGAAGAAATCCAGCGCATTCTTGTGCGTGATCTTGTCGATCACATTGTCGGAAATCCCGGCGAAGTTCTCCCAGAGCCGTTCCGGCACGTCCGGCCAGGTGCAGTCGGAATGCGGATAATCGCATTCGTAACCGATGATGTCCGCGCCGATGTCCTGATAGTTGCGGACGCCGAACTTGTCGTCGATGAAGCAGACGAGGAAGTGCTCGCGGAATACCTGGCTCGGCAGCTTGCCATGCCAGTCATTCTTCACCCAGGCGTTGTGCTGGTGGAAGGTGTAATCCGCGCGTTCCAGGAAATAGGGCACCCAGCCGATGCCGCTCTCGGCGAGCGAGATCCTGAGGTTGGGATAGCGGTGCAGCGCTTCCATGTGCAGCAGGCTGCCGGCATCCTGCGCGATGATCATCGGGAAGGTCGTGATCCATGACGAGATCGGCGCATCCATCGAGGCGTGCTCGGGAACCGCGCCGGTGCCGATGTGGCAGTTGAGCACGATCTTCGCCTCGTTGCACAAGGCCCACAGCGGCTCCCAGATCGGATCGTGGACGCTGGGCAGGCCCAGCTTCGCCGGGTTGGCCGGGAAGATGAACGAACGCGCGCCCTTGGCGATCAGGCGGCGTGCTTCGCGCATCGTCGCGTCCATATCGAACAGCGGTAGCAGGCCGGTGAGGATGTAACGGCCGGGATAGGGGCCGCACCATTCATCGAACAGCCAGTCATTATAGGCCTGGATCACGCGGACATTGTTGGCCTTGTCCTTGCCTTCCCAGAAGAACTGCCCGCAGAACAGCGGAAAGGTCGGAAAGAGGACCGAGGAGAGCATCCCCGAGGCATTCATGTCGTCGATGTGGGCCGCCGGATCCCAGGTGCCCTTGCGCATTTCCGACAGGGTCTGCGGCTCGAGGCCGTATTCCTCCTTGGGGCGGCCGACGACGGCATTCGAGCCGGCAACGACCGACTTCTTCTGCTCGTGTTCCCACCACCAGAAGCCGATGCCCTTGTCGTCGATGACATAAGTAGGCGCGAGCTTGCGTTGCTCAGCGCTCAGATGGCGGTCGAACATGTTGGCCGGCTCGACGACGTGGTCGTCAACGCTGACGATGATCATATCTTCCATACGCATGTTTCAGGCTCCTGTCTCTTGTGACGCGGCAACCGGCGATCCCTTGTTGGCGGGGACCATCCCTTCTGGTGCGAGAATGGAAATGACAGGTTGTCGGTTACGAACATTGACCTGGATCAACCGCGCGCGCGAACGCTCAGGGACTTGGCGGAGGCAGCTTTATGTTCCATATATGTTCCTATGATTCGGCCAGCCCTTCCCCATCCCGTTCCGCCCGCGCCGCGCGGTCGGGGGGCGCAATCGGGCGCGGTGCCGCAGCGCTTCGGCCTCGCCGCGCGCGAGGCGGATGGCGACTGGCTGGATGTCCGCGCCACTGTGGACGGACCTGTGGATATGCTGCGGACAACCGTGACCGTGGAACAGCCGCGTTCAATCCTGACCTTCAACCGCTCGCCCGACATTCCGTTCGACCGCTCGATCAATGCCTATCGCGGCTGCGAACACGGCTGCGTCTATTGCTATGCGCGGCCGACCCATGCCTTTCACGACCTTTCGCCGGGGCTGGACTTCGAGACGAAGCTGTTCGCCAAGCCCGCAGCGGCACGGCTCTTGCGCGAAACGCTGGCCAAGCCCGGCTACAACTGCGCGCCGATCGCGATGGGGACGAACACCGATCCCTATCAGCCGATCGAAGGCCGCTACCGGATCACCCGGGCGCTGCTCGAAGTCTGCCTCGACGCGCGCCATCCGGTGACGATCACCACCAAGTCCGACCGGGTCTTGCGTGATCTCGATCTGCTGGCGGAACTTGCCGCGCACAATCTGGTGGCGGTCGCGATTTCGGTGACCAGCCTCGATCCGCGCCTGTCCGGCCTGCTCGAACCGCGCGCAGCAGCGCCCACCAAGCGTCTCGCGGCATTAGGAAAACTGGCCGAGGCCGGCATTCCGGCGCACGTTTCGATCGCGCCGATCATCCCCGCGATCACCGATCAGTTCATCGAGCGTATCCTGGCCGAGGCCGCCGCGCGGGGCGTGCGCTCGGCGAGCTGGATCATGCTGCGCCTGCCGCACGAAACGGCGCCGCTGTTCCGCGAATGGCTGGGCGTCCATTACCCGGACCGGGCAGACAAGGTGATGGCCATCGTCCGTTCGATCAGGAACGGGCGCGACAACGATGCGACGTTCTTTTCCCGGATGAAGCCGGGCGGCACCTGGGCCGAGCTGTTTCGCACGCGCTTTCGCCTCGCCTGCGAACGGCTGGGGATGAACCGCCTAAAGCTGGAACTCGATGGCACGCAGTTCCGGCGACCGGAAGTGGATGGGCAATTGCGGCTATTGTGAATGCGGGCAGGACTGCAGCCCCGTTTGCCACCCCCTTCCCATCTGCCCGATCCGGCTTTTGGCAAGGGGGCGGACGAACGCGCTCAATCCAGCGTAAAGCCGACTTTCAGCGTCACCAGATAGTTTGTCACCCCATCGCTATCCACGAAGCCGCGGGTGGCCTGAACTTCGAACCAGCGAATGTTGCGGATGGTCCCGCGCGCGCGGGAAAGTGCGGCCTCGATCGCCTGATCGCTGCCCTTGGTCGACGTCCCGACGATCTCGGTGAGTTTGTACACATGGTCTGTCATGGCATCCTCCTTTTTTATGAGGAGAGCATACACGTTTTTGCCGCCGATGGGCAGAATTGCGTTACCGGGCAGACCGCGTCCGGCTCACGCGCCGTAGCGCACCAGCCGGCTGTCCAGCACCCCCGCCGAGCGGTGGATCACCACTTCGGACCGGTACCCCGGATCGGTCACCAGCGCGAGGAAGGCGCTCGCAGCCGGCAGACCCATGACAAAGACCTTGTCCCACTCGAACTCGGCCGGGCCGGTCATCACGCCTTCGAACCGGCCCTCCCACACGATCCCGCCGCCAAGCGCGGCGATCCGGGGCAGCAGCAGCCGGAAATACTCGGCGAAGGCCTGCTCGCCGGTCCAGCCCTTCGCGGCGAATTCGCTGCCGTCGGGATAGGCCGCCCGGTCGCGGTAGCGGATCATGTTGAGCAGGTGAATCGGCGTGTCGCGCGGCAGCGCCTTGAACCGGGCGAAGTTTTCCCGGCCGGGATCGACGTAATGCATGTCAGGCCACCAGCCGGAGGTGGGCCGCGCCGCGCCGCGCGGCCAGCGACACGGCGCTGACACCTTCGATCGTGGCGACCTGTTCGGCCAGTTCGCCATCGAGGTGAAAGTCGCCCCCCAGCCGCACCAGCGGTTCCCGGTCCAGGCCGGTGCGCAGGCGGACCAGCACTTCGCCCTTGCCCGGCGTGCCGGGGGCGAGCAGCAGCGCCAGTTCCTGCAGCGCCTCGGCCCGGTCGACTTCCAGCCGCAGCTCCATCCGCGCCGCCTCGCGCACTTCGGTCAGCGGGCGGCCGCCCCGCACCGTCACGCGCGGCGGCTCTTCGGGGCTCGGACTGTCGAGTTCGACATTGAGCAGCACGCAGGTTCCCTCCTTGGCCCATGCCACGAAGCTTTCGACCAGCGATTCCTCGAAGCACGAGGCCGAGAACTGGCCGGTCGAATCCGAAA
Organism: Sphingomonadales bacterium; assembly: GCA_013791705.1. Classification (GTDB taxonomy): domain Bacteria; phylum Pseudomonadota; class Alphaproteobacteria; order Sphingomonadales; family Sphingomonadaceae; genus Novosphingobium. The sequence continues at coordinate 17,228 of VMTF01000270.1, forward strand.
ACTCCGCGACCACGAAATCCTTGCCCCGCTTGGTCTTGCGGCGCTGCACGCCCTCGACCATCGCCGCCATCACCGCCATCTGCCGTCCGCCCGCCACGCCCCCGGCGGAAACCAGGCTGGCATGGGTGCGGGCACCATTGGCCGAGGCGATCGTGCGCCATTGCTCGACCGGGTGAGCGGCGAAATAGAACCCGAAGTTCTCGCGCTCCTTCGCCATCTGCTCGGAGCGGCTCCACGCCGGCGCATCGACCAGCCGCACCGCCTGCTGGGCCTCCCCCTCGCCGCCGAACAGGCCGGCCTGCCCGCTGGTGCGGCTGCGCTCGGCCTCGTCGGCCACCGCCAGCAGCATGTCGGCGTTGGCAAGCACTTTCGCGCGGTTCGGCTCAAGGCTGTCAAACGCGCCGGACCCGACCAGCCCTTCAAGCTGGCGCCGGTTCATGCTGCCGCTGGGCACGCGGCGGAACAGTTCTTCGAGCGAGGTGAACCGCCCGTTCGCCTCGCGCTCGGCGACGATTGCCTCCATCGCCTTTTCGCCGACGTTGCGGATGCCCGCGAGCGCATAGCGCACCGCGTAGCTTTCGTCGGTCTGTTCGACCGTGAACTCGGCTTCCGAGGCGTTCATGTCCGGCCCGGCCACCGCGACGGCGTTGCGGCGCATGTCATCGACGAAAATGCTGAGCTTTTCCGACTGGTGCATGTCGAAGCACATCGAGGCGGCGTAGAATTCGTGCGGATAGTGCGCCTTGAACCACGCGGTCTGGTAGGAGAGCAGGGCATAGGCGGCGGCGTGGCGCTTGTTGAAGCCATATCCGGCGATCTTGTCTATCAAATCAAATAGTTCATAAGCCTTCTTGCGATCTATTCCAGACACCTCCGCGCAGCCTTCGACAAACCGCAGGCGCTGGGCGTCCATCTCGGCCTGGACCTTCTTGCCCATCGCGCGGCGCAGCAGATCGGCATCGCCAAGCGAGTAGCCGGCGAGGATCTGCGCGGCCTGCATCACCTGTTCCTGATAGACGAAGATCCCGTATGTCTCGGCGAGAATGCCCGAAAGCTTTTCGTGCGGATATTCAATTGCTTCGAGGCCGTTCTTGCGGCGCCCGAACAGCGGAATGTTGTCCATTGGCCCCGGCCGATAGAGCGAGACGAGCGCGATGATGTCGCCGAAGCTGGTCGGCTTCACCGCCGCCAGCGTGCGCCGCATCCCTTCGGATTCGAGCTGGAACACGCCGACCGTGTCGCCCGCCTGGAGCAGACGGTAAACTTGCGGATCGTCCCATGCGAGGCCGCCCAGATCGATCGAAATGCCGCGCTTGCCGAGCAGGTCCGCCGCCTTGCGCAGCACCGACAGGGTCTTGAGGCCAAGGAAGTCGAACTTGATGAGGCCGGTGTCCTCGACATATTTCATGTCGAACTGGGTGACCGGCATGTCCGAGCGCGGATCGCGGTAGAGCGGAACGAGCTGTTCGAGCGGGCGATCGCCGATCACCACCCCGGCCGCATGGGTCGAGCTGTTGCGCGGCAGGCCTTCGAGCTGCACCGCCAGGTCGATCAGGCGGCGCACCTCATCGTCGTTGTCGTATTCGCGCTTGAACTCGGCGACGCCATTGAGCGTGCGCGGCAGGGTCCAGGGGTCGGTCGGATGGTTGGGCACCAGCTTGCACAGGCGGTCGACCTGGCCATAGCTCATCTGCAGGATGCGGCCGGTATCGCGCAGCACCGCGCGGGCCTTGAGCTTGCCGAACGTGATGATCTGGGCGACGTGATCGGCGCCGTATTTCTTCTGGACATAGCGGATCACTTCGCCGCGCCGGGTTTCGCAGAAATCGATGTCGAAGTCCGGCATCGAGACGCGTTCCGGGTTGAGGAAGCGTTCGAACAGCAGGCCGAGCCGGATCGGATCGAGATCGGTAATGGTGAGCGACCACGCGATCAGCGAGCCCGCGCCCGATCCGCGCCCGGGGCCGACCGGAATATCGTTGTCCTTGGCCCACTTGATGAAATCGGCGACGATCAGGAAGTAGCCGGCAAAGCCCATCCGGTTGATGATGTCGGCCTCGAAATCGAGCCGCTCGGCATATTCGAGGAACTCCTCGCCCACCCCCACCGGCGCAAGCGCGGCGCAGGCCGCGCGGCGTTCCTCGCCCTGCAGCGCCAGTGCTGCGGCCAGCGCGGCCACATCCGCTTCGGGGTAATAGGCGATGAGCCGCCGCGCGAGGCCGGCCCGCGCATCGTCGGCCAGCATCCGCGCCTCGCCTTCGGTGTCACCGGCCAGGCTGGGCAGCAAAGGCTTGCGCCGGGGCGGAGCGAAGGCGCAGCGCTGCGCGACCACGAGCGTGTTGGCCAGCGCCTCGGGCAGATCGGCGAACAGTTCGGCCATGACATCGGCCGGCTTGACCCAGGCTTCGCCGCTGGAGCGCGGCCGGTCGGGCGCGTCGATATGGGTGGAATTGGCGATGCACAGCAGCGCATCGTGCGCGCCGTGGAACTGACGCTCGGGAAACATCGCCGGATTGGTCGCGACCAGCGGCAGATCGCGCGCGTAGGCAAACTCGATCAGCGCTTCATCGGCGGCTTCCTCCAGCGGATCGCCGCGCCGGGCAAGCTCGATGTAGAACCGTCCCGGGAACAGCGCTTCAAGCCGGACCGCAAGATCGGTCGCGGCCTCGTGCTTGCCCGCGGCGAGAAGCCGGGCGAGCCCGCCCTCGCCCGCGCCGGACAGCGCGATCAAGCCATCGGTATAACCATCGAGTTCGATCAGCTCGACATGCGGTTCCAGTTCCAGCGGGCGGCCCAGATGCGCGCGGCTGACCAGGCGGCACAGATTGAGCCAGCCGGCCTCGTTCTGCGCATAGAGCGCCAGCCAGTCGATCTCCGCTCCGCGCGTGCCCTCCCGCGCCACCGCCAGCAGCGTGCCGATGATCGGCTGGATGCCGGCATCGCAGCAGGCCGAAGCGAACGCGGGCGCGGCATAGAGCCCGTTGCGATCGCACAGCGCGATCGCCGGGAAACCGCGCTCCTTCGCCAGCTTGGCGATCGCCTTCGGGTCGATCGCCCCTTCCAGCATCGAATAGCTGGAAAATACGCGCAAGGGGACGAAGGGTGCGAAGGCCATGGCCGCCACGCTATGCCCCTCCGCCCGCGCCGATCAAGCGCCGGGCATGGCCGCCTTGGGGAAAAGATTTGCAATCGCGCGCAGATGTGATGTGATGCCCGTAACAAGCACATGACATTCCGGGTCGACTGCGCAGCAGACAGAGGGAATGCGATGACTGAAATCAACACCGGACCCGGCGGATCGAGCCCGCTGGTCGAACGCGCCAAGGCAATCCTGCTCAAGCCCAAGGACGAATGGCCGAAGATCGCGGCCGAAGCGGCCACGCCGCGCGATCTGATCGTGCGCTATGCCGTGCCGCTCGCCGCCATCGGCCCGGTTGCGAGCCTGTTGCGCGGGCAGTTGTTCGGCTACGGGATGTTCGGCATCCACTGGAAGCCCGGGCTGGTTCAAGGGCTGACCGGCGCAATCGTGCAATATGTCCTCGGCCTCGTCGGGATAATCGTGCTGGCCTTGATCGCCGACTGGCTCGCCCCGAAATTCGGCGGCACGGCCAATCGCACCGCCGCGTTCAAGCTGGTGGTCTATGGCTCCACCGCCGCCTGGCTGGCCGCGATCTTCCAGCTTGTTCCGGGCCTTGGCATTCTGGGCCTCGCCGGGCTCTACAGCCTCTATCTCTACTATTGCGGCGCCGCGCCGGTGATGAAAGTCCCGCAGGACAAGGCCGCCAGCTATACTGCGGTAACGGTCGTCTGCGCGATCGTGCTCTACATGGTGGTCGGCGCGGTTTCCGGCCGTTTCCTCGGCATGACGGGCGGCTCGCCCTCGCCCTATTCGGCGGCGGAAAGCGGCGCGGTGTCCGGCTCGCTCGCCGTTCCGGGCGTCGGTTCGGTCGATCTGGGCAAGGCCCAGCAGGCCGCGAACGACATGGCGGCCGCCACCAACAACCAGAAACCGGCGGTCGACCCAGCCCGGCTGCAGGCCCTGCTGCCCGCCGCGATCGGCAGCTACCAGCGCGATTCGCTCGAAGCCAATGCCTTGGGCGGGATCGGGAGCGAGGCGGAAGGGCGTTATACTTCCGGCGACAACAGCTTCCGGCTCAAGATCACCGACATGTCGGCGATGGGCGCACTGGCGGGAATCGGCGCGGCGATGGGCGTCCAGCACAGCCAGCAGGATGCGAACGGCTATGAGAAGACCGGCACGGTGAACGGCGCGATCCAGACGGAAAAATGGCGCAATGACAGCAACAGCGGCAAATTCAGCACCGTTGTGGGCAATCGCTTCATGGTCGAGGCGTCCGGCAGCGCCGCAAGCATCGACGAACTGAAGGCCGCCGTCGCGCAAATCAGCCCGGCGGCACTGGCGGCGTTGGCGAATTGAAAGCAAACCAGCGTTGTGGCGCGGCTCGCCGCGTCCGGCCGAGCTATTCGCTGCGCCCCGGCGGCAAATCGGCCCGGCGCGCCAGAACCATGATCTCCGGCGCCTGATATTGCCGGTCGCCGGCCTTTTCGATCATGTAATCGGCCCGGTCGGCCAGCGGCAGGTTGGCGACGAAACGGACCAGCTCGCCAAATGTGCCGTTGCGGATCGCCGTGAAACCATGGAGCAACCCGCCACCGCCCTCACGGCGGTGCAGCGTTGCGTGATCGTCCCAGTCGATGGCGCCTCGGGCAAGTTCATCGCCGGCCGATTCGCCGCCAAATGTGGTTGGATGGCTGCTCACAATCAGGTCTCCTCGCTCCAGTCCGCCCCTTCGGGAGCAAAACGGTTGCGCGAGCCTAAAGGTTCCCGGCCGTTCCCGTCAGGTGGCCCCGGTCAGATGGCCATCCTGCAGCCGGACGACCCGGTCCATCGCCAGCGCAAGGCGTTCATTGTGGGTGGCGATCAACGCGGCGCTGCCTTCCTCGCGCACCAGCCTGAGCAGTTCCTGCAGCACCCGGTCGGCGGTGGCCTCGTCAAGATTGCCGGTCGGCTCGTCGGCCAGCACCAGCGCGGGCCGGTTGGCCAGCGCCCGGGCCACCGCTACGCGCTGCTGCTCGCCGCCGGAAAGCTGGCTCGGGCGGTGCTGCAAGCGCTGGCCCAGGCCAAGCGCCTCCAGCAGTTCGCGCGCGCGAACTTCCGCCTCGCCGCGCGTGCGCCCCGCGATCAGTTGCGGCAGGACCACGTTCTCGATCGCGTTGAAATCGGGCAGCAGGTGATGGAACTGATAGACGAAGCCGATGTGATCGCGCCGCAGCGCCGCCCTGCCCCCGGCCGCGAGCGCCGAGGCATTGGCCCCTGCAATCTCGATCGTCCCGCCGAACCCGCCTTCGAGCAGGCCGATCGCCTGAAGCATGGTCGATTTGCCGGACCCCGACGGCCCCAGCAGCCCCACGATTTCGCCCGGCATGATCTCCAGGTCGATGCCTTTCAGCACGTCGATCCGCACGTCGCCCTGCGCGAAGCTGCGGGTGACGCCGGCAAGCCTGACAACCGGCTCACTCATAGCGCAGCACCTGCACCGGATCGGTGCTCGCCGCCTTGTAGGCGGGATAGAGCGTGGCGAGGAACGACAGCACCAGCGCCATCACGCCAATCGCGACGATCTCGACCGGGTCGCTCCGGCTCGGCAGCTCGGACAGAAACCGGATCGAGGGATCCCACAGGTTCTGCCCGGTCAGGAACTGCACCGCGTTCACCACGCCCTGCCGGAAATGGAGGAACACGAAGCCGAGCAGCAGCCCGGTGCCGGTGCCGAGCGCGCCGATAACGAAGCCGGTCGTCACGAAAATCTTCATCAGGCTCTGGCGGGTCGCCCCCATGGTCCGCAGGATCGCGATGTCGCGGGTCTTCGCGCGCACCAGCATGATGAGCGAGGACAGGATGTTGAACACCGCCACCAGCACGATGATCGAAAGCACGGTGAACATCGCGACCCGTTCGACCGAGAGCGCCTCGAACAGCGATGCATTGATCGTTTTCCAGTCGGTCACCACCGCCTGCCCGGCCAACTGGCGGGCGAGCGGCGCGAGGATTTCCCCCACCCGATCGGGATCGGTGGTCTTGACCTCGATCATCCCGATCTGGTCGCCGCTGAGCAACAGGGTCTGGGCATCGCGGATCGGCATGATGACGAACGAATTGTCATAATCATAGACGCCGATCTCGAACACCGCGCCGACCTGGTAACCCACCTGCCGGGGCACCGTGCCGAACGGGGTCGCGCGGCCCTGCGGATTGATGATCGTGATCGTGTCGCCCACCCGCGCGCCGAGGTTTTCCGCCAGCCGCGCGCCGATCGCGACCGTGCTCGATCCGGGCCGGAGCGATGCCAGGCTGCCATCCTTGAGCTGGGGTTTCAGCCGGGCAATGTCCTCGGCGGTATTGCCGCGCGCCAGAATGCCCTCGACCCGGCCGTTGAAGGTTGCCAGCAGCGGCTGTTCGATCAGCGGCGAGGCGCGCACCACGCCGGGCGTCGCCCGCACCTGCCTGAGCACGTCCTGCCAGTCATCGAGCCGGCCGCCATAGGCCTGGATGATCGCGTGCCCGTTCAGCCCCACGATCTTGTCGAACAGTTCGGCGCGAAACCCGTTCATCACGCTCATCACGATAACCAGCGCGGCCACGCCGAGGCTCACGGCGACGAGGCTGATCCCGGCGACGAGGGCAATGAAGGCTTCACCACGGCCAGGCATCATGTAGCGTTTGGCGATGGTCCATTCGAACGGGGAAAGGATCAAGCGGGGCTCTTCTGCATCGGGGCCTTGATTGACGCGGCATCCAGGCCAATGGCCCAAGGTTGCCGCGACGTTTAGGATGGCTGCGGACTTTCGGCAATGGCCTTCCCGTCCGGCTGGTTTCGCACCCTTGCGTTTCGTTCGCATCGGGGCCAAATGCGGGGCGCAACAGGGCAGCACCCTTGCCGCCGGCGGACCCAGACACATGAACTTTACGAACCCCCTCGCTGAAGCGGCCGAACGTGACGGCGCCCCGTGGGATATCGACGCCGACAAGCTTCACGAGGAATGCGGCGTTTTCGGCGTGATCGGCTCGAACGATGCCACCGCCGTCACCGTGCTCGGCCTCCACGCGCTCCAGCATCGCGGGCAGGAAGCGGTCGGCATTTCCAGCTTCGACGGTCAGGAATTCTACACCCGGCGCGGGCTCGGCCATGTCGCGCAGAACTTTTCGAGCGGACCAGCGCTGGCAGAACTGCCCGGCATCATGGCCGCCGGTCATGTGCGCTATTCCACCACCGGCGGCTCGGGCCTGCGCAACGTTCAGCCGCTGTTCGCCGACCTGGCTTCGGGCGGGTTCGCGATTGCCCACAACGGCAACATTTCCAACGCGATGCACCTCAAGCACGATCTGGTGCAGAAGGGCGCGATCTTCCAGTCGACTTCCGACACCGAGGTGATCATCCACCTCGTCGCGCCCCCCCCCGATCCCACCCTGCGCGCTCGGGTCATCGATGGGCGGCGGCGGGTGGAAGGCGGCTATTAGCGGGTGTGCATGTCCCCGGCGGGGCTTATATCCTGC
>VMTF01000118.1 GCA_013791705.1 Sphingomonadales bacterium
AGCAGTTCCTCGTCGGCCAGCTTGGAGACGTCCATGTGCAACCGCTTGCTGAACACGGCCTTGGAAATCCGCGCGAAAGCCTGACGCGCAGTCTCGCCCTCGCGCAGCTTGCCGAACTCGGTGCCGTTGTGTTCAGGCACATAAGAGGCGGTGAAGGTGTCAACCACCTCCTGGTCGGACGGTTGAACGCGGAAATTGTGCGACGGCAGCCCCATCAGCGCGTGAAAGCGGCTGAAATGCGGCTCGTCCGGGTAGACATCGTACTGGCACGAGCTTTCCGGATTCATCTGCGCGATCTGCGGGTGCGAGGCCCAGACGTGGAGGGCCTCGATGAACCCTTCCATGCCGACCTTCCAGTTGCAGTTCATCTCGCGGTAGAGATGGACCGCCTTGTACATGCTGCTGAAATCCCAGGCGCCTCGGGGGCTTTCGCCGCCCCACTGATCATACATCGCCCCCATGTATTCCCTGAGCGGCGGCGCATCCTCGTCGAAATTGACGAAGAAAAAGCCGTTCCACTCGTCCACCCGCACTTCGGGAAGACCGAAAGTCGCCGGCTCGATCTGCGGGAAATCCCATTCGGCGGGCACCCAGTTCAGCGCGCCGTCCAGGCCCCAGGTGAAGCCATGATACGGACAGCGCAACTGGTTGCGGCGCACCGCCTGGTCGCACAGCTTGCGCCCCCGGTGCAGGCAGGAGTTCACGAAGGCCTTCACCGACATGTCCGTCTGGCGGACAAGGATCACCGAACGATCGACAATGTCATAGACGCTGATGTCGCCGGGTCGCGGGATGTCGTGGCTCCACACCGCGCATTGCCACGCCTTGCTCCAGACCGAGGCGACCTCCTTGTCGTGGAATTCGCGGCTGTAATAGCGGCTCGCATCGAGCGGCTCGGTGCCCAGATCATAGTCCGAAGCGTGCAGCAAAGTCTCGGCCGGGGGCACCGTGTCGCTGCGCAGGATCTGCTGGACATCGACCGGCCGCTCAAGTTCCCGCGGCAACGGGACCGGATCGCGCCAGCCGCCGGTCAAGCTGGCCCTGTTGCGGCCTGAACCCGCGACGTTGCTGTCTGAGCCCACGACGTCGCTGTCTGAAGCCACGGCTTGTTCCTCTTCCATCTGTTATCGATGTGTCGGCGCAAGGCTGGTGCTTTCCCGTCCGCCTGTCAATGCCGCCGCCGGAGCTTGCCGGCGAGGAGCCGCCCCTGCCCGGAAGCCTGCGCGCGCCCAACCGCCTGGGGCGCACCATTCACGCGGCTCGCCAGCCTTTGACGGCCTCGTTCGCCCCCCTGAACTTTGCCCGGTATTCGCTGGGAGAAAGTCCGGTGAGATTCTTGAAGGATCTGCGAAACGCGGAAACATCGCTGAACTGCGCAACCTCAGCTATCTCGGCAATGCACAAATTGGTGTCGCCCAGCAGGCTTTCGGCAAACTTCTGGCGGCAGCCGTTTCGAATCTTCATGAACGAGTTGCCTTCCGCTTCAAGCCGCCGCCGAAGCGTCGCGGGGCTCGACCCCATCTGGCGTGCCAGTTTCAGCAGGTCGGGCATCGCCTCATTCTCCTGAAGGCACTGCATGACAACATCCGCGATTTCTTCGGAAATCTTCTCCGACCTTGTGACCGGAGTAACAAAATCAAACGGGAAGTTCTTCGAAATATGCCTCAGGTCCGAATGAGTTTTCCTGATCTTCTTGTTCAAGAAATTTCCACCGAAGCTGATTCTATCGACCTGATTTCCGATTCTTATCGTATTTTTGTAAGCATCGTTCAGCTTGAATATTTCTCCCAGCCCGCGATTTACGGCATTTTGCGGGATGAGGGGTATCTCTTCATCGATCAACCAACTGAACAGCCGGTGAAAGCTGGTCAAACTGTAAATCGAGAGCAGATCCTGGCCCAGCAGGTTCTTGTGCCGATAGCGCCGGACCAGATGTACCACCTCGCCGTCGATGACGGGCACCACTGCATCGTCCATGCCCCGGGTCATGCGCTGAAATTGCGTTAGCGACTCGAGCGCGTCACCCAACGTCGGGCTGGAAAGCAGACACAGGCACATCAGCCGGAAAAATGGCAAAGGGTAGTGCGGCAACCCGTCGCGCTGGCAGATATGATGATAGAGCGCCCTTACCCCAAGTCGTGAAAACCGCACGAGCCGTTCGTTGGGAATTCTGCGCAGATCGTGTGAACCTGCCGCAAGGCACGAGGGGTCGAGCCCGGACTGGATCAGCAGACGGGCCGGATCGCGACCGATTTCAAGCAGTGCGGTGGCCAGCGGCTGGACCGCGGCGACCGAAACCAGCGGACTATATGTCAAGGCAACGCCTCCCGCGCCTGTCAGTGCTTGTGCTCTTAATCCTCGCGCGCGTGTGCGCTCCCGACGACACCATAACCATAGCCCTTGGCGGCGTATAGCGACAGGACAAAAGCCGCACGCGGGAACCGTGCGGTTTGCGCGATCATGTCCGCTTTTTGAGCAGGGATGTACTTGAGCGGGTCAGGCAAGCCGATAGCCTCAGCCACTCGCCCGCTCTGCGTAGGGTGCGGCAGCAACCGACGCCTGTTGCGTGGCCGGCGCACCCGTCCGGTCGGTGGCGGCTCCACCACAGTCTGAGGTCAGCAGTCGATGTCCCATGCCTTCGCCGAACTCGTCGCCCCCGGAAAGATCGGGACCATGCAATTGCGCAATCGCATGGCGGTCACCGCGATGGGGGTCAGTTTTGCCGAGCCCGACGGCGTCTGCGGGGATCGCATCCGGGCCTATCACGAAGCGCAGGCGCGGGGCGGCGCGGGGCTCATCATCACGGGTGCGGCAGGGGTTTCGTGGCCGGTCGGCGGCGTCCAGCGCGATCAGATCGCGGTATCGGAAGATCGCCATCTGCCGGGGATGACCGCACTGGCCGAGGCGGTCCACGCCCACGGCGCCAAACTCGCCTTCCAGCTTCACAACGGCGGGCCGGTCGGCCTGCTTGATATGCTGGCGGGGCGGCCGGTGTGGGTTCCCTCGGTGCCGGAGCCCTCGCAGCCCGACACCTTCGAATCGTTCCTGCCGGAAGAGCTCGCGAGCTCCGCATACAGCAAGATCGCATCGGTCGACTTTCGCGAGATCCCCCTGGCGGAGATCGAACGGACCGTCCGGGATTTCGCCGCAGCGGCCGAGCGGGTCAAGCGGTCGGGGGCCGACGGCATCGAAATTCACGGCGGTCACGGCTATATCCTGTCATCGTTCCTGTCGCCCAAGTCGAACCGGCGGACCGACGCCTACGGCGGACCGCTGGAAAACCGCGCGCGCCTTCTGCTTGAAGTGATCGCCGCCATTCGCGCGGCGGTCGGCCGGGAATTCCCGGTGTGGGTGAAGATCGATGCCCGCGAAGTCGGCAAGCAGGGCGGCATCACGATCGAGGATGCCGTCGCCCTCGCCAAGATGGTCGAGGCGGCGGGCGTCGATGCCATCACCGTCACCGCCTATCACGATACCGATCGCGGCAAGCTCCATTCGGCCTCGCACACCCCGCACGAACCGGCGGTCAACCTGCCGTTCGCGGCCCGGATCAAGGCGGCGGTGGGCATCCCCGTCATCGCGTCCGGGCGGATCGAACCGGCAGTGGGCAATGCCGCGATCGCCAGCGGCCAGGTCGATTTCATCACGATGGGCCGCAAGCTGCTGGCCGATCCCGATCTGCCGCGCAAAATCATGGAAAATCGCCCGGACGAAATCCGCCAGTTTTTTTTTTTTTATACGTGGATCAGCGAGATCTACACGCACGAAGCGGCGCGCTGCGCGGTCAATCCCGAACTGGGCTTCGAACACCAGACCGCGCCGCTCGCCGCCGGTACCCCGCGCCACATCGTGGTCATCGGCGGCGGCCCCGGCGGGATGGAAGCCGCGCGCCGGCTCGACGCGGCCGGTCACCGGGTTACCCTGCTCGAACAGGGCAAGCGCCTTGGCGGCACCCTGCGCTTCGCCGCGCTCGCCTATGAAGCCAACGAACGCCTGCTCGATTGGCTGCGGCGGCGGGTCGAAGGCTCACGGATCGACGTTCGCCTGGAAACCAGGGCGACGGTCGAGCTGGTCCGCTCGCTCGGGCCGGACGATGTGATTGTCGCCACCGGCGCGCAGCGCGGGCTGCCCCCGATCCCGGGCGCCGATCTGCCGCACGTCTTCAGCGGCGACGACATGCGGGCGCTGATGCTCGGCGAAGACACGGCCGAGGTGAAGCGCAAGGCCGGGCTGCTGACCCGGCTCGCGACCAAGGTGGGGGCCACCACCGGGATCAGCGACAATCTCGATTTCATCCGCAAGGCGACCCGGCAGTGGATGCCGTTCGGCCAGCGGATCGTCATCATCGGCGGGGAACTGGTCGGCCTCGAACTCGCCGAGTTCCTGAACGAGCGGGGCCGCGAGATAACGGTCGTCGACGAGATTCCCCGGTTCGGCAAAGGCCTGTCCGTTCTGCGGCGGATGCGGCTGCGCGACGAACTGCTCGAACACGGCGTAGTCCTGCAACCCGAAGCCAGCGAGATCCGGATCGAAGAAGCAGCAGTCCGCTTCCGCGATCACAGCGGTGCGGATCAGGCCGTTCCGGCGGATCATGTCATCGTCGCACGCGGTGCGGCGGCGGACCTCGATGTGGCGGATCAGCTCAAGGCCGCCGGGTTTGCCGTCCACACGGTCGGCGATTGCCAGGGCGTCGGCTATATCGAGGGCGCGATGCGCAATGCCGCGAACGCCGCCGCAGCGATCTCCGCCGTCAGCGGGTGACAAGCGGCACGGCCACTCGGTCAGGGCGGCCTGTCAGTCCGAAAATGCCCTTACCGGACAGCCTTCGTGGCCGAGAGGCAGGTGCCCCAGCTATGGACGCCGTGGGCGTGCAGGCTGCCGGTGCCGCCGCAGACATACACCAGCACGTCATCCGGCGTGGGCGTCAGGTAAACCCGCCCGTCGGCCTGAACCCGCCCGGCGGCTACGATGCTGTCCGCCAGCCGTTTCTGGAAGGCGTCGAGCGGCAGACTGGCGTGGCGCCAGATCATTTCCTGCACGTCGGCGATGTCGGGTACGTCGCGGCCGATGATTTCCGCCCAGACCGGATTGATCGCCACCATCGCCTCGCCGAAGGCAACTGCCGGGGAGAAATTGTTGCAGCCGGGATAGGCCAGCGAACGACCGATCGATTCCAGAAATTCCGGCCCGCTGTGCGAAGTGATGTCGAGGATGTTCATCGTCCCCATCGCGCCATAAACGGTCACCGCGTTGCCCGGCACGCCGCGCCGTTCGGCCAGCGGCTTCCACGGTGAGCGCTCTTCCCATTCGCCCATCATGATCCCGGCAATCCGCCCGGGATTGCCGAACACGCTTTCGCTCGACACGCCGAGTTGCTGGCCGCCGATGTTGCGCATCAACAGCCGCAGCGTCCGCGCCGCCGCGTTCGCCAGCGTCGCCGCGCCGCCGAAGCAGCCATGCTGGTAGGGAATGTCGAACACGTCGCGGATCGGCCCGTTGACCACCAGCAGCGGCACGACCGAACCGGTCGTCGCATTGAGCCCGCCGATATCGAAACGCGGATCGGCGATCGCTTCAACCGCAGCGCACAGCAGCGGCAGCGTTTCCGGCGGCGCCCCGGCCATGACCGCGTTGATCACGATCTTCTCCACCGTGCATTCGGTCTGCATCGGCGGCAGCGTGGCGATCAGCTCGTCGGGATAGCGCCCGCCCTCGGCCAGGAACGCGCGCACCCGCTCCACGGTCGGCGGGATCAGCGGCAAGCCGTCGCCCCAGCCCTCGTCCATCGCGAACCGGGTGAACTCGGCCACATCGTCGACTTCCGTCACGACCGTCCGGCTCGTCAGCCAGTCGACTTCGCAGCCTTCGGGTCCGCAGTCGCGGATGATGGCGGTTTTCGGCGCGGGCGGCGGGAGAACCTCGCTCATGCCGCTGCCGCCCCGGCAGACACTGCCGCGCCCGCCGCCGCATCCATGGCTTCGAGCATTCGGGGATAGTGCTCGCGCGCAACCTGCTCCACCTCTTCGCGGGCGCGCTCGTTCAGTGGGTGCGGCAAGACGTGGATGCGCAGGCCCGACCGGCCCCCGCGCCGCGCCAGGTTGTGGCCAAGGTCATCGAAATTCTGCGTTACGATGGCGATGGTCGGAATGTCGGTCGCCGCAGCCGCCAGCGCATCGTGGATGGTCCAGCCGGTGCACGATCCGCAATTGCCGAGGCCGACGATGGCGGCGTCGATCGAGCCGAGGAATTCCTTCAGGCCTTCCGCCATGCGCGCGCCTTCCTCGCCGGTCCGGCCGCCTGCCCGCCAGAAGCGCACCGTGGCCCCGGCGGCCTCCAGCTCGGCTGCCCACAGCGCGCTGATCCAGTCCCACGATCGCCACATGATATCGACCCGGAAACCGATCGTCTTGCCGTGAAGCGGGCCGAGCGGCGGGCCGGGATGGGCGATATCGTCCACGCGCCGCGCGGACGGGTCGAGCACGGTCCCAAGGGCCATGGCAGTCCTGCTCCTGTCAGTTGTTCATGCCGGCATAGCTGGCCAGAGCTATCCGTCAAATCGATTCTACTTGTCCGCGTCATAGGCGTGGCTTATCACAGTGCAATGGAGTTGCGTCAGCTCAGGTATTTCGTCGCGGCGGCCGAAGCGCTGCACATGAGCCGCGCCGCCACCCGGCTGGGGCTGTCGCAGCCCGCGCTTTCGCAGCAGGTCCGCGATCTTGAAACGGGGCTCGGGCTGACCCTGTTCGAACGCCTGCCGCGCGGATTGAAGCTGACTGCGGCCGGCCACCTCCTGCTCGATCAGGCGCGCCGGATTCTGGCCGACGTCGATCACTTGCGTGAGCGTTTGCGGTTTGCCGCGCTGGGCGAGATCGGCCGGCTGCGGATCGCCATCAACGAGATTGCCGGGCAGCAGAAACTGGTCGCTCAGGCCTTTCAGGTGTTTCGCGCGCGCTTTCCCAACGTCTCGCTGGACCTCAGCCAGCTTTCGGCGCTGGAACAGATCGAAGCCTTGCGCGAAGGCCGGATCGACGCCGGCTTCCACCACAACCAGCAGCAGGCGCGCGACGTGCTCGAATGCATCGCCTTGCGGGAGGAGCGCTATATGCTCGGCCTGCAGCGCACCCATCCGCTCGCCACCCGGCCAAGTCTGCGGATCGCCGATCTCGCCGATGAACCACTGGTCTGGCTGCACCGCTCGGTAAACCCGCTGCTGGCCGATCAGCTCATGGCGCGCTTGCAGGAACAGGGCGTGACCCCGTCCATCGCGATCGAGGCGATGAGCGACATCTCGATGATGAACTTCATCTCGGTCGGGCTGGGATCGGGCCTGGTGGTATCGGCCGAACGCTGGGGGGACAGCGGCAATGTCGTGTTCCGGCCGCTCGAAGACCTGTCGATCCCGGTCAGTTTCGTCTTTGCCTGGCGGCGCAGCGATGCTTCGCCGCTGGTGCATAACTTCACGCAGATCGTCCGCGAGGTTCACGCCGCCGAGTTGCACGGCTGAGCGGGCACAGATTACCAAGGAAGCATATCATGTCAGCGCTTTCCGGCATCCGCGTCGTCGATATCGCCAATTTCTTCGCGGCGCCGCTCGTCGCGTCGCTGCTCGGCGATTTCGGCGCGGAAGTGATCAAGATCGAACCGCCCGGGGGTGATCGCTATCGCGGGACCAGCCTGTGGCCGGTGATCATGCGCGGCAAGAAGTCGGTCACGCTCGACCTGTCGGCCCCGGCCGATTGCGCCCGGCTGCGCGAACTGGTCGCAACCTGCGACGTGGTGGTCGAAAACTATTCGGCGGACTGGCGGCAATCGCGCGGGCTGGACTGGGAAACGCTGCGCGCGATCAACCCGCGCCTGATCATGCTCAGCCTGTCGTGCTTCGGGCAGAGCGGACCCTATGCCGGACGCCCCGGCAACGGCAGCATGGGCGAGGCCTTCGCCGGCCTGACCCACATGACCGGGCCTGAAGACGGAGCGCCGGTCATCCCCTCGGTGCCGCTGGGGGATGCGGTGGGGGCACTCAGCGCCGCGTTCGGGGTGGTCGCGGCGCTCTACTGGCGCGACGCGGGCGGCGGCACCGGCCAGAAGATCGACGCGACCCTCTATGAGCCGATCCTCCAGCTCATGGCGCCAACCCTGGCGCGCTGGTCACCGGACAACAGCCCGCGCCGGCTGGGCAACCGGATGCCGGAATCGTTCCTGCGCGATATCGTCCTCACCGCCGACGGCCGCTATCTGCTGATCGCGCTCAGCACCCGGCGCAAGCTTGAAGAATTCCTGGCGATGGTCGGCGCACCGGCCGATGCGGTGCCCGAAACGGCCGCGGCGGACTGGGCTCGCACCCGCACGCTCGGGCAAGCCATGGCGGCGTGCGAGGCGCGCGGCATGCTGGCCATGCCGGTCAACGCGATCGATGATCTACTGGCCGATCCGCATATCGCGGCGCGGGGCAACCTGCAGCATTTCACCGATCCGGCCCTGGGCGCGTTCATGCTGCCCGCCCCCACTCCCGCCTTGTCGGCAACGCCCGGCACGATCGGCTGGGATGCGGTGGCACCGGGCGCACACAATAGCGAGATTTTGGCTGGCATCGCGGCGGAACCCGCCGCATCACGGCCGGACTGAGCAGCGTTTGCAGAAAAACGCCCGGGAAGGATGCGACATGACGCTCAAGGACATTATCGAGCGCAACGCCCGGTGGCACGGCGACGCGCTGGCCTTCAAATGCGGCGAGCGTGAATTGAGCCACCGCGCGCTGCGCGACGAGGCGGCCCGGCTGGCAGCGGCCCTTTACGCCGGCGGCGCCCGTTCGCAGGACCGCATCGGCCTGTTGCTGATGAACTCGCTGGAAATGGCCGTGGGCTATGCCGCCTGCGAAGCGTTCGGCCTGATCGCGGCGACGGTGAACTTCCGGCTGGCCGCGCCGGAAATGCGCCACATCATCTCCGATTCCGGCGCCTCGATCCTGATCTTCGAAGCCGAATTCACCGACCGGATCGACGCGATCCGGGCCGAACTGTCCGAAGTACGCCGCTTCGTCTGCGTCGGGCCGGCGCCCGACTGGGCCACCGGCTGGGATGAATTCGTGGCCGAAGGCGCGCCCGGCCCGCCGCCCCTGCCCGCTCCGCGCCCCGAGGACATTGCCTACCTGATCTACACCAGCGGCACGACCGGGCGCCCCAAAGGCTGCATGCTCGATCACGCCGGGCAATGCGCGATGGGCGCCGCGATGTCGGCGCACCTCGGGCTGGACGGGCAGGATCACAGCCTGCTGGTGATGCCGCTGTTCCACATCGGCGCGAAATCGCAGGTCCACGCGCAGCATTGGGTCGGCGGCGCGGTGCACCTGCATCGCAAATTCGATGCCGAAGCCGTGCTGCGCACCGTCCACGAAGAGCGCATCACCCTGCTGCACCTGGCGCCGATGCTGATCCAGGCGCTGCTCGAAGTGCCGGACCGCGCGCGGTTCGATACTTCCAGCCTGCGGGTGCTGATCTATTCCGCCGCGCCGATGTCGCCCACCCTGCTGCGCGCCGCGCGCGAAGCCTTCGGGCCGATTTTTATCCAGATGTACGGCCAGACCGAAGGCATCGGCACCGTCCTGCCAAAAGGCGACCACCGCCTTGACGCCGATCCGGTCGCGCAGGCGCGGCTGGGCTCGGTCGGCCATGTCTTCGTCGATACCGAACTTTCGATCCGCGACGACGACAATGCGGAAGTGCCCGCCGGGCAGGTCGGCGAGATCTGCCTGCGCGGCCCGTGCATCATGCGCGGCTACTGGAACAACAGCGCCGCGACATTGGCCGCGCTCGCGGGCGGCTGGCTGCACACCGGCGATGTCGGCTATGTCGACGATTGCGGCTACGTCTATCTGGTCGACCGCAAGAAGGACGTCATCATCTCCGGCGGCGAAAACATCTATTCGCGCGAGGTCGAAGATGCGCTGATCTCGCACCCTGCGGTATCGGCGGTAGCGGTCGTCGGCGTTCCGGACGCGAAATGGGGCGAGATCGCCTGCGCCTGCATTGTGCTGCGCGAAGGCGCAGCAGCCGACGGTGACAGTCTGGTCGCCCATTGCAAGCCGTTGATCGCCGCCTACAAGCAGCCCCGCCGCGTCGTCTTCGTCGATGCGCTGCCTGCGCTGCCGAGCGGCAAGGTGAACAAGGTCGCACTGCGGCGGATCATCAGTGGCGAAGCCGAGTGAAGACTGCCCCCGTGTGACCTGGGGCCGGACCGGAGCAGCGGGATAGCTACCAGGCAAAACACGATGACCGGTCTGCGCATCCGGCCCTATATTCCTGTTTGAGTTGCATTTTGCAGGGTTCCCGACAATATGGGGCGGCAATCGAGGGATTGGGTCAAAGTGCGCTATCTGACTTGCATCTTGCTTGCCGCAGCGCTCGCGCCCGGATCGGCCCTCGCGGACAATAATCGGGTAAAAAGCGGGCCAGTGCCGGAATGGGTCGCCCCGTCCGACCTGATGCCGGTTCCGGCCAATGCGAGCGGGTCGGCATTCGTGCGGCGCCAGGATGCCCTGATCCATCTCGATGGGCAGGGCGAAGAGCGATATGCCGGCTATCGCATCAGGATTCTGCAATCCAGCGCCCTTGGGGTCGGCAATATCGCGATAGCCTGGAATCCTGCGGCTGGCTCGCCGGTCGTTCACAACATCAAGGTCTATCGCGGCGGCGAGGTCATCGACGTTCTGAAAACGACCTCGTTCGAGATCTTGCGGCGCGAAGACCAGCTCGAAGCCGCCAGCCTGGACGGTATGCTGACGGCGGTGCTCCGCGTAGCGGACTTGCGGGTCGGCGATGAACTGGAGGTGGGTTACACAATTCGCGTCAACGATCCCACCCTGGGAAACGATGACGCCGGATTGCTGCTGCTGGGGGCTGCGCCTGCCCCCGGTCGCTATCGCCTGGCATTGAGCTGGAACGATGGCCGCAAGCCCAACCTGAAGATGTCTCCCGACATGGCAACGGTCGCCCGGAACGGCGAGCACGCCGTCGACTTCCGGTTCGACGATCCCGGCATCCTGTCGCCGCCCAAGGATGCACCGGCGCGTTTTCAATGGCAGCGCATCGTTGAATATAGCGACTTTCCCGATTGGGCGGCCGTTTCGCGCCGCCTTGCGCCGCTGTTCGCCAAAGCCTCCGGCCTTGCGGCCGGATCACCGCTCAAGCAGGAGGCGAGCCGGATCGCGGCAGCCAATCCAGGCCCGCTCGGCCGGGCAAGCGCCGCGCTGAAACTAGTGCAGCAGAATGTCCGCTACATTTATGTCGGCCTCGATCGCGGTAACCTGACACCGGCCACGGCGGACGAAACATGGCAGCGCCGATATGGCGATTGCAAGGCCAAGACCGCATTGTTGCTGGCGCTGCTCGGCGCGATGGGTATCGAGGCAGAGCCCGTTCTGGTAAATAACGGCGGGACCGACGATGGCCTGGACGAGCGCCTGCCCAGCCCGCGGATGTTCGATCACGTGCTGGTGCGCGCCCGGATCGATCGCACCTGGTATTGGCTCGACGGCACGCTGCCGTCCGTCGCCGCGCCAGACACCGCGCCAACTCTGCCGTATCGATGGTTTCTGCCACTGACCGACCAAGGCAGTTCGCTGGAGCATATCGCCTGGCATCCGGCCAACCGGCCCGATGAACTCACCTTGATCGAAGTCGACGCGCGCTCCGGTTTCGAGCAACCGGCTCGCGTGGTCAGCACGTCGATCGTCCGGGGCATCGAAGGGCTTCAGCAACAAGTGCAGTTGTCCGGTGTGCCGTCCGACCAGTTGCGCGAGGGCTTTCGTCAAAAATTGGTAGGCGGCACCTGGCAGACGGTGGAAGATGTCACCTGGCGCTACGATCAGGCCGCCCAGGCAAGTGTCCTCACCATCAGCGGCACCTGGCAACTCGATTGGGATGACGATGGCAATGGCGCCCGCTCGCTCGCACTGCCCGGCGGCGGTTTCAGCCCACCCGATCGACGGGGGCGTGCCGCCGGTCAGAATCAGGATCTGCCCTATTACAACAAGCCGAACTTCGCCTGTAGCGTCACGACGGTCCGGCTTCCCACCACCACCCGGGCCAGACAGTGGGCATCCAAGCCAGGCTTCGACAACCACATTTTCGGTCAGAATTACTATCGGACCATTGCCCTGCGCGATGGGGCCATCCGCATGATTCGCGGTTTCCGCACTGAGCGCGAAGAAGTCGATGCCGCGGCCGCGCGGCGGGATAACGAACGCATGGCCGCATTCGACAACAGCATGGCATGGATATATTTCGAGCCGGTCGGGCAAGAAAACCCCATTCCCGGCGGGACCGTGCCGGCCACGTATGAAATCGATTGGACCGCCGATAACGTGCCTTGCCTGGCGGCGGCGGCGCGGGAAAATGCCGCCGGGGCCGCAAGCGCCAGCCCCGCGATCGGAAATTGATCGGTCCGCGCCGCGCTAGCGGCATCGCGGCCGGAACACCCAACTGCTACCGGGAGAGACGCGGGATGAACTTTGCCAGACTGTCGCTGCTTGCCGGGTCGATGCTGATCTGTGCTCACAGCGCATTTGCCCAGACGCCCGAGCCGGCTCGCGTGACGGCCACGCCGCTGAGTTCACCCGGAGACTGGGTCCGCCCGGACGATTATCCGCCGCTCGCACTGCGGTACGGAATGGCGGGCATCACCGCATTCAAACTGGCCGTCGACACGACCGGAAAGGCCAGTCACTGCGATATAGTCTCAAGCAGCAGCTTTGATCTGCTCGACAGGGTTACGTGCGAACGCCTCATGGCCAACGCACGGTTCTCCCCTCCGCGCGATCTGGCCGGCAAGCCGGCGGAAGGCACCTACAGCAGCCGCGTCCGCTGGGACTTGTCGTCCAAAGCGAAACCACCGATCAGCGAACGTGTCGCTACGCTGTTGCTGTCGATCGATCAGGCCGGAAACGTTACGTCGTGTCGTTTCGGGCTCCGCGTACTGGCCGTCGCGGCTGCGCAGGCTGAAAAACCATGTGGACGCGAAGTGCCAATTCCGCTGCCGGCCCTCAACCTGGAATTTCGCGGAAACCACCAAGGCCCGTCGGCCGAAGTCGAAATCCAGATGGTCGATGTTTTCACGCCAGAGTTGCGCACGCGCTTTCTGGCTCCCAAGCCGGGTTATGAGCAGAGCGCGCTTAGCGTGTATCACTTCACCGTAACGAGGGACGGCAAACTTGGCCAATGCGGCTATGAAGAGCAGCGTGGCAGCGACCGCCTGGTGGCCGACTTCTGTGGGGGAGCCCGGAGCGAGAATTATGACCCGCCGTTCGCTTCGTTTGACAAGGACGGCGTCGCGAACGGTTGGCATATTATGCGGGCGCTCCTGAAAACCGGGCAATAGGCCGGGGGCGATCGCATCCCCATAGCCGCAGGGCAGGATTGCAGCCCGTCGATGACGATGGCCTGCACCTGGCCGGCCGCTTCAGCGCCTTCTTCATGAACCGCAAAGCCGCAGATTTATCGCGTTCCTTGGTGACGCAGGGTTCCAAAATCACGCCTTCGTGATCGACGGCCCGCCACCGGCAGTGGCGCTCGCCGTTGATCTTCACAAACACCTCGTCGAGGTGCCTTCGCCAAAGCCGAACTCCCCGCAAGCGCGATACACGCTGTCGCCGCACATCTGCAACAAACATCGGCCCGAACTGGTTCCACCAGAATCGAACAGGCTCGTGACAAAAGTTGATTTCGCGCTCAAACCGGAGATCCTCCATGTTGCGCAGCGACAGCGGGACGCACGTACCTCATAACGACGAGGCGGATCAACTTGGGCGACGATTTGAAACAGCGGAACGGGTTGGCAGGCTTGGTCAATCCGACGTTTTTTCAGCGCCCGGCCCCGCCCCGACAATTTTAGTCTGACAGGACCGAACTGGCATGGATGACGGCCGAATCAGCAATGGGGTGCCAATCGCCGTAGCGAGCAGCAAGCCCATCTCGATGGAAACGAGCGACAGGCTGGTCGGGATCGTTGGAGTTGCGACATGATCGGCTTGCCCTCCCCCCATGCTGCGGCAGCGATCGCACTCACCGTTGCCATGTTTTATGGCTTCGCTTCGGGCCGTTTGAAGGTCGAGATCGTCTCGCTGTTGACGATCAGCGTCATCGCCCTGGGTCTCTATGCTTTTCCTTTACCAGGTCACAGCCCGACCGACGGCCTCAAACTCGCCTTTGGCGGTTTTGGTCACTATGCGCTGATCACCATTTGCGCCCTAATGGTCATGGGCCGCGGGCTGGTGACAACCGGCGCGCTAGAACCCGCCACCCGCTTGTTGACAAGGGTGTGGCGCATAAACCGGCAATTGGGGCTGCTCGTCACGCTCTTGATGGCGATGCTGTTGAGCATGATGGTCAATGACACGCCGGTTTTGGTGCTGTTGCTCCCGATCATGGCGGCACTGCAAACGAACGGCGGGATGCCGGCATCGAAGACCCTCATTCCTTTGAATGCAGCGGTGTTGATCGGCGGAATGGCGACGACCATCGGTACATCGACCAACTTGCTGGTCGTTTCGATTGCGACCGATATGGGGCTGCCGCAAATGGACGTTTTCCATTTCACGCCTCTGGTGATGAAGGCGGCACTGATAGCATTGCCGTTCATCTGGCTGGTGATGCCGCGCTTGTTGCCCGACAATTCAGTTGAAACGGGCCACGCACCACGCCGTTTCTATGCGACGCTTCGACTGGACAATACATCGCCGGCCATTGCCAAACCGATATCTGAGCTCGCCAGGCTGTTGCCTGCCGATGTCGAAATTGATCAGTCCTCCGATCTTCGAAGCCTTGATGCGCGTCGGATCGGCATATTGGCACCACATGCATCGCTTGTGGAAGCGGCCCGAATGCTCGGAGCGCGCGCTGCCCCGCGCTGGCTGTTGGACAGGCTCAAAGCGGAATACGCAAACTCCAGTGAAGATTTGGCTGTCGCCGAGCTATCAGTCACTGCGGATTCCGAACTGGTTGGCAAGACCATCGAGACATC
>VMTF01000254.1 GCA_013791705.1 Sphingomonadales bacterium
GACCCCTTTTTCAACGATTGCGGCGCAGGGCCGCAGCCGATCAGTCTTGCGTCAGAAAGTCAGGCAAACCGCCAGCGTCGCTGTCCTTCGACGCTTCGCTGCTTTCGCTGCGCGGACGGTCGCCACGACCGCCACGATCGCGACGATTGCGATCGCCACCGCCGCCATCGCGACGGGGACCACGGTCACCGCGATCCCCACGGTCGCCCCTGTCACCGCGCGGTTCGCGCGCTTCACGGGGCGGACGGGTGTCTTCCAGTTCGGCGCCGGTTTCCTGGTCAACGACGCGCATCGACAGGCGGACCTTGCCGCGCTGATCGATTTCGAGAACCTTGACCTTGACCAGTTGGCCTTCCTTGACGACGTCGGTCGGCTTTTCAACGCGCTCGTTCTTCATTTCGGAAACGTGGACGAGGCCGTCCTTGCCACCCATGAAGTTCACGAAGGCGCCGAAGTCGACGATGTTGACGACCTTGCCGTCATAGATCTTGCCGACTTCCGCTTCCTCGACGATGCCGAGAATCCAGGCCTTGGCGGCTTCGATCTGGGCCGGGTCGGACGAGCTGATCTTGATCAGGCCTTCGTCGTCGATATCGACCTTCGCGCCGGTTTCGGCGACGATCTCGCGGATCACCTTGCCGCCGGTGCCGATCACTTCGCGGATCTTCGACTTGTCGATCTGCAGCGATTCGATGCGCGGCGCATGAGCGGAAAGCTCGGTGCGCGCCGTGCCCAGCGCCTTGGTCATTTCGCCCAGGATGTGCGCGCGGCCGTCCTTGGCCTGATGCAGCGCGGCCTCGAAGATTTCCTTGGTGATCCCGGCCACCTTGATGTCCGTCTGCATCGTGGTGATGCCTTCGGACGTGCCGGCCACCTTGAAGTCCATGTCGCCGAGGTGATCCTCGTCACCCAGAATGTCCGACAGAACGGTGAACTTGTCGCCTTCCAGGATCAGGCCCATCGCGATGCCCGAAACCGGCCGCGAGATCGGCACGCCGGCATCCATCATCGACAGCGCGCCGCCGCAGACCGTGGCCATCGACGAGGAGCCGTTGGACTCGGTGATGTCGGACCCCCCGCGGATCGTATAGGGGAACTCTTCCTTGCTCGGCAGCACCGCGCGGAGCGCACGCCAGGCCAGCTTGCCATGGCCGGTATCGCGGCGGCTCGGGGCGCCGAAACGACCCACTTCGCCGACCGAGTAGGGCGGGAAGTTATAGTGCAGCATGAAGTTCGAGTAGCTCAGGCCTTCCAGCCCGTCGATCATCTGCTCGGATTCCTTGGTGCCCAGCGTGGTGGTGCAGATCGCCTGCGTTTCACCGCGGGTGAACAGCGACGAACCATGCGTGCGGGGCAGAAAACCGACGATCGCTTCGATCGGGCGAACCTGGGTGGTGGTGCGGCCGTCGATGCGCGTGCCGTCCTTGAGGATCTCGCCGCGAACGATTTCCGCTTCCAGCTTCTTGACGACCTTGCCGGCCGCCATCTGCATCTGGCCGCCTTCGGCCACGAAAGCTTCCTTGGCCTTGGCGCGCGCCGCGTTGAGCGCGTTGGAACGCTCCGACTTGTCGGTCAGCTTGTAAGCCGCCGCGATGTCCTTGCCGATCAGGCCCTTGAGCTTGTCCTTGATCGCCGTGTTGTCGGTGATCGCAACTTCCCACGGGTCCTTGGCAGCCTTCTCGGCCAGGTCGATGATCAGATTGACCACCTTCTTGATTTCGTCATGCGCGAACAGGACGGCACCGAGCATGACCTCTTCCGAAAGCTCCTTGGCTTCGGATTCGACCATCATCACGGCATTGCCGGTGGCGGCAACAATCAGGTCGAGCGCGCCGGCGGCGGCCACGTCCTGGCGCGGGTTCAGCGTGTAGGCGCCGTCTTCATAGCCGACGCGGCAGGAGCCGATCGGACCCATGAACGGCACGCCCGAGATGGTCAGCGCGGCCGACGCGGCGATCATCGCCAGAACGTCGGGCTCAACTTCGCCGTCATAGCTCAGAACCTGGGCAATGACGTTGATCTCGTTGTAGAAGCCTTCGGGGAACAGCGGACGGACCGGACGGTCGATCAGGCGGGAAACCAGCGTTTCCTTTTCCGTGGCGCCGCGTTCGCGCTTGAAGAAGCCGCCCGGGATGCGGCC
This sequence comes from Sphingomonadales bacterium, assembly GCA_013791705.1. GTDB lineage: Bacteria > Pseudomonadota > Alphaproteobacteria > Sphingomonadales > Sphingomonadaceae > Novosphingobium. The sequence goes on from VMTF01000254.1 coordinate 2,141, forward strand.
GGCGGCAAAGAACTTTTCCTGATAGTGCACGGTCAGCGGGAAGAAATCCTGGCCTTCCTTGACCGACTTGGCGGCGGTGACCGCGCAGAGCACAACGGTTTCGCCATAAGTGGCGAGGACCGCGCCGTCTGCCTGACGGGCAATGCGGCCGGTTTCCAGAGTGAGGGTCTTTCCGCCCCACTCCATCGATACGGTTTTGACGTCGAACATGGTATTTCCTTCAGCCCGCCAGGCCCTATTGCCGGGCAGGGTTTGCTGCCGGGGTCTCCGTCCCGGTCCGGTGCAGGGCTCTTTGTGCCCCTTGGGGCCTCGCCGTATTGCGAGGGTGCCCGATACGAGAAGCGGCCCGCTCGGGGGCCGCTTCTTCCAAACCTTACTTGCGCAGGCCCAGCTTCTGGATCAGCGCGTTGTAGCGCTCGACATCTTTCTTCTTGAGATAGTCGAGCAGGCTGCGGCGCTTGTTGACCATCATGAGCAGACCACGGCGGGAATGGTTATCCTTGTGGTGGCTCTTGAAGTGGCCCTGCAGCGTGTTGATGCGGCTGGTCAGGATCGCGACCTGGACTTCCGGCGAGCCGGTGTCATTGGTTCCGCGGCCGTTGTCCTTGATGATTTCCTGCTTCAGTTCGGCAGTTACCGACATAGTATTCACTCCGCGACATCGGAAAGGTTGAAACCCCGGACCACGCTCAGGCTTCCGCCTGAAAGCTCGACCAGCGCGACCGGGACAATGCCCGCCCGCGCCCAGTAAAGCCCTTGCGTCTGGGGCAATCCGGTCAGAACGCGGCCCTGGCGGACCGCCCTTGCCTGATCCGGATCGAGGTCTAGAGCCGGGATGTCGACCAGCCCTGCCTCCAGCGGCAAGAGTACGTTCTCAAGTGGCGCGCCCTTACCCACTTCGTTCAATTTGTCCAGAGAAATCGCCTCGGACAGGCCGAACGGACCGGCCTTCACCCGCCGCAACATCGTCACATGGCCGCGCGTTCCGAGCGCCAGGGCGATATCGCGGGCGAGGCTGCGGATATACGTGCCCTTGGAGACATGGACCTCGAATGTCGCCGCCTCCAGCGCATCGGCGGCCCCTTCAGCCTCGATCAGCCGCAAGGCATGGATCGTCACGGCCCGTGACTTGAGCGTCACCTCCTCGCCCGCCCGCGCCAGATCGTAGGCGCGGCGGCCATCGACCATCAGCGCCGAATAAACCGGCGGCACCTGTTCGATCGGGCCGGTGAAACGCGGCAGAACCGCCTCGAGCCCGGCGCGCGAGGGCCGTACCTCGCTGTGCGCGACAATCGCGCCTTCCAGATCGAGCGTATCGGTCTCGCTGCCGAACTGCACGGTGAACGCATAGGCCTTGCTCGCATCGAGCATTCGACCGCACAGCTTGGTCGCTTCGCCCAGCGCGATCGGCAGCACGCCGGTGGCCAGCGGATCGAGCGTTCCACCGTGGCCGACCTTCACGCCCTTGCCATAGCCCGCCTCGCGCAAGTTGCGCTTCACGGCGGCGACAGCCTGGGTCGAACCGAGGTCCACCGGCTTGTCGAGGATGATCCACCCGTTGGGAGCCTTGCGCTGCATCGCGGCGCCTTAGCCGCACGGAACGCGCCTGTCAGGCCTCGGCGAGCCTCGCCCGCAATTATCGCGGTGTGCGGCGCGGCGCGGATGCCCTATGCCCGGTCCAACACATGGAGACGAAATGGCCGACCTTTACCTCAAAGCCCTGGAATCCGAGCGCAAGGCACTGTGGGCGACCTGCCGGCTCAAGGGCCTTGCCAAAGACACGCCCGAGCGCCTGCGCATAGCCGAACTCGATGGCCTGCTGGCCGCCCACAAGGCAAAGGCGAAGCCGGCTACTTGACGTCCGGCTGCTGCGGGGCTTCCTGATTACCCGCCTTCTTCGGCGGCGGTGGCTCCTGATTTCCCGCCTTCTTCGGCGGCGGTGGCTCCTGATTTCCCGCCTTCTTCGGCGGCGGGCCGGGCATCCGCTCGAAGGTCGCGAACGAATAAGACCGGCCCTTCACGGTGATCCCGCCGAACTTGTCGAGCGTGCCCGACGGGCCGGCATCGATCCCGATCGTTTCGGTGCTGAGCAAGTCGAACGCGGGCGTCAGCAAGGTCGCGCGAAACCAAGTGTTGTGGCTGTCGCGGAACCAGATTTCGCGATCGCTCAGCGCCCGCCAGTCATCCACTCCGCCATGATTGGCGAAGGCGATTGCGGCAGGACGAGACTCGGCGGAACCGGCCTCGGCCGGCGGGGCATCGGCCGGTTCGGCAAGAACGGGGGCGAAACAGGCGGGGGCTGCAATCAGCAGTGCCGCCAGCGGAACAATCGCCTTGCGCATGATCAGACTCCTTTTCTGTGCCCCCAAGATCGGCGCTGGAATCAGCATTCCAACGGTGCGCGACACTTTGTTACGAACCTGTCACTCCGGCAACGAGTTCGGCCAGCGCGAAATAGTACCCGGTCAGCCACTGCACCGGCGGGACAACCACCTTGCCGACCGGAGCGAAGCCCGGGATCAACGACGGCAGCACGATCAGCACCACCAGCACCAGCGCGAAGCCCACCTGCCGCACCCGGCCATAGGCGCGCGCCAGCCGCATCGGCAGCAGCCCCTCGACGATGTGCGATCCGTCGAACGGCGGGATCGGCAGCAGGTTGAACAGCGCCAGGAAGATGTTGATCGTGAGGAAGTTGACGAGGTTGAGCGCCACGAACCCGGCCAGCCCCGGCGGGCTTTCCCCCCCGGCAAACCCGCGTACCAGCAGGCCGAGCAGCACCGCGCCGATCCCGGCGAGGATCAGGTTCGAGCCCGGCCCGGCCGCCGCCACCAGCATCATGTCGCGCCGCGGGTTGCCCAGCCGCCGGAAATCGACCGGAACCGGCTTGGCCCAGCCGAACACCGGCAGATGCGCCAGTGCCAGCATTCCGGGCACCACCACCGTGCCGATCGGATCGATGTGGCGCAGCGGATTGAGGCTCAGCCGCCGCATTTCCGCAGCGGTCGGATCGCCGAGCAGCCGCGCCATCCGGCCATGGGCAACTTCATGGAAAACAATGGCAACGACCAGCGGCACGATCAGCGCGGCGGCCTGGTACAGGGTATCGTTCAAGGACAATCCTCTTTGGTCAGCGCGAACACACAGGTGTTGCGCATCAGGCCGCCGCTTCGGCCAGCAGAATTTCGGCCAGGCCGTGGGGCCGGGTATTCATCGGCTGGTGGCCCGCATCGATCCGCGGGGTCCGCTCGGCCTGGAGCCGCGCTGCGAACCGCGCTTGCGAATCGGGCGGCAGGATCGTGTCCGCCAGGCAGATCACATAGCTCGCGGGGATGACGCCAAGGTGATCATAGCGCCATGCCGTCTCGGCATAGGCGCTCGGCGGCCAGTGATCCTGAAACAGCTTGTCGAGAAAGGCCTCGCCCGCCTCGGCGCTCATGTCGTTGCAGAACATCATGCGGAACTGCTCGCGCAGCGGCACCTCGGGATTGCCGAAAATGCGCCCCAGCACCGTGTCGCCGGCTTCGTGCAGGTTGGCCGCCGCGGCTTGCGCGTCCACGCCCGGTTCGGGCGCGACGCAGCTCACGTAGATCAGCCGCCGGAACAGCTCCGGGCGCAGCGCCGCCATGCGCGGGATCACCGTCCCGGCCTGCGAATGGCCGACCAGCACGATCTCGCGCATTCCGGCAGCGGCAATATCGTCCAGCAATTCGGTCACGATCTCGTCAAACCCGGTTTCCGCCGTATCGGCCCCGCGCTTTGTGCCGCAACCGGGCACGTCGAGCGCCAGATAGCGGTGCGCGCCGGGGGCCTGCAGTGCCATCGCCGCGATCGTTTCCCGCCAGACCCAGCCGCCCTGACCGCCGCCGTGGTGAAACACGAAATCCATTGCAATTTCCTCCGCTCGCGTCCCGTTCATCCGGCCGGCCCGGAGCAGGCCGGTACGCTCCGCCGGCCTATTCCTCGCCGTCGGTGCGCCCCAGATCGCGCGCGACGAGCGGATGGCCGAGCAGGTTGTCGATCCGGCTTGCCACATCGAAGCTCTCGTCGGCCATGAACCGCAGTTTCGCCGCAAACCTCAGCTTGAGCCGCCCGGCGACTTCCTTCTGGAAGAATGCGGTATTGGTCCGCAGGGCCTTCAGCACCACGTCTTCATCGGAGCCGAGCAGCGGCTTCACATATACCGTGGCAATCCGCAGATCGGGCGACATCCGCACTTCGGTGACCGAAATGGTATGCGCCGAAAGCACTTCGTCGTGCACCTCCTGCCGCATCAGCAATTCGGACAGGACATGCCGGACCTGTTCGCCGACCTTGAGCAAGCGGACACTGCGCGTTTCGGGAGTGGCGGGGGGCGGGGCCATCAGTTTCCAGTCTCGTCCAACTTGGCGAGGATCCGGGCCAGCGAGCGCATGTTGCGCGCGGTGCCCCGGCAATCCAGCCGCCGTTCGATGAAAGGGCCGGTCAACCGGCTGGTTCCGACCCCTTCGACGTAATCGATATAGAGCGCGCGGTCGCCCAATGCGAGCCTCTCGCCCCCGCGCCCCTCGTGATCGGCCACCAGCACGCGAAACTGCGCCGGATCGGCCGCGCGGTCGAGGAACATGGTGTGGACCAGCTTGTCGTCCCCTTCCCCCGCGAACGGATTGCCGGAAATCGCCTCGGCCACTTCGGCGCGGCTGCGCACGGCGGCGATCGAGCGCATGTCGAACCGGTCTCGCAGCAGCATTTCGAGCTTTTCCTCAAGCCCGCGCGTGGGCCGCTCGGGATGGTCGAACAGCACGTTGCCGCTCGCCACCACGGTTTCCACGTTGGTGAAGCCCTCGCTCTCGAAGGCCGCGCGCAGTTCGGCCATTGTCAGCCGGTTGCCGCCGACGTTGATACTGCCGAGCAAGGCGACGTAGCGGGGCATTACTGGCAACACATCCGGCAAGTCACGCCCCACACCATTGATCTTCCTTCAGCCCCTCCCCCTTGAGGGGGCGGATGGGTGGGGGTGTCCTGCCGCCAGCGTAGGCGCGAGGCCCACCGGCCTCGCCCCCTCCCCCGACCCCTCCCCGCCGGGGAGGGGAAGTTCGCCTCTTGGAAGCCTACAGCGTTCGTTCGCGCATCTCGACTTCGAACGTCTCCAGCATATCGCCCGGCCTGATGTCGTTGGTGTCCTGCAGCACCACGCCGCATTCGAGGCCGGTGCGCACTTCGGCGACGTCTTCCTTGAAGCGCCGCAGCGAGGCGATCGTCGTCTTGCTGACGATAACGTCGTTGCGGGTGACGCGGGCGTAGAGCCCCTTCCGGATGTAGCCGTCGGTGACCAGCAGACCGGCCGCCTTGTCCTTCTTGCCGGCAGGGAAGATCTCCTTGATCTCCGCGCGGCCGACCACGGTTTCGATCCGCTCCGGACCCCACTGGCCCGCCATCTCCTTCGCGACGTCCTCGGTCAGGTGATAGATCACGTCGAAATACTTCATCCGCACCTTGTGGCGCTCGACCATCTCGCGCGCCTTGGCATTCGGACGGACATTGAAGCCGACCACCGGGGCACCGGTCGAAAAGCCCAGCGACACGTCGCTTTCGGTGATCGCACCAACGCCGGCGTGAAGCACCTTCACCTTGATCTCGTCGTTCGAGATCTTGTTCAGCGCGTTGACGATGGCCTCTGCCGAGCCCTGCACATCGGCCTTGATGATGATCGGATATTCCAGCACGGTCTGCTTGGCGGCCAGCGCGGAGAACATGTTCTCAAGGCTCGCCGGCGCGTTTGTCGTGCGCTTGGTGGTCGCCTGTTCATGGCGGAACGCGGCGACTTCACGGGCGCGGGCCTCGCTCTCAACCACGATCAGCGTGTCGCCGGCCATCGGCACCCCGCCCAGGCCGAGCACTTCGACCGGGAGCGAGGGCGGCGCTTCCTTGATCTGGCGGCCCTTGTCATCCAGCATCGCGCGAACGCGGCCCGAATGGGTGCCGACCACCAGGATATCGCCAACCTTGAGCGTGCCGCGGTTGATCAGCACGGTGGCGAGCGGGCCCTTGCCCTTGTCGAGCTTGGCCTCGATCACCGTGCCTTCGGCGGCGCGATCGGGGTTGGCCTTCAGTTCGAGCAATTCGGCCTGGAGCAGGATCTTTTCGATCAGATCGTCCATGCCCTGCCCGGTCTTGGCCGAAACCTCGACATCCTGGACATCGCCCGACATCGCCTCGACCACGACTTCGTGCTCGAGCAGGCGTTCGCGGATCTTCTGGGCATTGGCTTCGTGCTTGTCGATCTTGGTGATCGCCACGATCATCGGCACGCCGGCCGCGCGGGTGTGGTTGATCGCCTCGATCGTCTGCGGCATCAGCCCGTCGTCGGCGGCGACCACCAGGATGACGATGTCCGTCACATTGGCGCCGCGCATCCGCATTTCGGTGAAGGCTTCGTGGCCCGGCGTATCGAGGAAGGTGATGAGATCACCGCTCTTGGTCTTGATCTGGTAGGCGCCGATATGCTGCGTGATGCCGCCGGCTTCGCCGCGCACCACGTCAGTGCCGCGCAGCGCGTCCAGCAGCGAGGTCTTGCCGTGATCGACATGGCCCATGATGGTCACGACCGGCGGACGCGGCTTGAGCGATTCCTCGGCATCGACGTCGGCCGCGACATCGATATCGATGTCGTTTTCGGAAACACGCTCGATGTTGTGGCCGAATTCCTCGACCAGCAGTTCGGCCGTATCCTGGTCGATCGTCTGGGTGACGGTGACCACCACGCCCATCTTGAACAGCGCCTTCACCAGGTCGGCGCCCTTTTCGGCCATTCGGTTGGCGAGTTCCTGGACGGTGATCGCCTCGGGCACGACGACATCGCGCACCTGCTTGTCGCGCTGGTGCTGCTGCCCGGCGAAGTGGGCGCGCTTTTCCTTCTCGCGCGCCCGCTTGAGCGCGGCGAGGCTGCGGGCGCGGGCGCCCTCGTCCTCGTTCAGCGCACGGGTGACGGTGAGCTTGCCCGACTGGCGGCGATCGGCCACGCCAGCCTTGTCGCGCGGATGCGCGGGCTTCTTGACCGAGGGATCTGGCCGCTTGGGCGCCGGAGCCGAGGCGACCGGCGTGAAGCGGCGCGCCGGCGGCGGCGCGGCGGCGGCAGCCGGGGCGTCGGCCGGGGCAACCGGGGCTTCCGCTGCCTCTGGCGTTTCCGGCGTGGCCGCCACTTCTGCTGCGGGCGCGACGGGAGCTTCGGCGACGGGCGGCGCGGCTTCAGGTTCCGGCGCGGGAGCCGGCGTGACTTCGCCCGCTTCGATCTTGCGGTTCTGCTCGGCGCGCTCGCGCTCTTCCTCGATCGCGCGCTGACGCTCTTCCTGTTCGCGGCGGTTCGCGGCCTCGTTCGCCGCGATGCGGGCTTCCTCGGCTTCGCGCAGCAGGCGCGCC
>VMTF01000268.1 GCA_013791705.1 Sphingomonadales bacterium
CGCTACCGAGCTCCCCCCCCGCCAGCACTGCCGAAAACACCAACGCCCCGACCGCCAGGGCGACCGAGATCAACGCCAGCCGGGTCACCACGCTTTCACTGTCGGGCAGTTGCAGCGCGGAATAAATTGCCAGCGGCAGCGTGCGCGTCTCGCCGGGAATGTTGGAAACAAAGGTGATCGTCGCGCCGAACTCCCCGATCGAACGCGCGAAACCGAGCACCGCGCCCGCCAGAACGCCGGGAAAGCTGAGCGGCAAGGTTATGGTGACAAAGACCCGCCAGGGCGATGCACCCAGTGTTCTCGCCGCACCTTCCAAATTGCGGTCCACCGCCTCGATCGAAAGCCGCATCGCGCGCACCATCAGTGGCAGCGCCATGACGGCGGCCGCAAGGGCCGCGCCGGTCCAGCGGAACATGAACGTCAACCCCAGCCACTCGCCCAGCCAGCGGCCGATGGGGCCATTGTTGCCGAACGCGAGCAGCAGCAACCATCCCGTTACCACCGGCGGCAAGACCAGCGGCAGATAGATCAGCGCATCCAGCAGGATTTTTCCCGGAAAGCGACCCCGCGCGAGCAGCCAGGCCAGCCCGAAGGCAAGCGGCAGGTTGCCGACCACCGCGACGCCGCTGACCTTGAGCGAGAGCGTGATGACCTCCCATTCCGCCGCGCTGAGCAAGGGTCCGCTCACCTAGCGCGCCGAGAAGCCATGCCGGACAAAAATGGCCTTGCCGGTGCGCGAAACCAGAAACCGCCGAAATGCCTCCGCCTCGGGATTGACTGAGCTGGCCAGCCGCGCGACCGGATAAGTGATAGGCGGATGGCTGGTGTGCGGGAACACGCCCACGATGCGGACCCGCGACGAAACCCGCGCATCGGTGGCATATACGATCCCCAGTGGCACCTCCTTGCGCTCGACCAGGATCAGCGCCGCGCGGACATTTTCGGCGCGGACGACGCGCGGCGCCACGCTCGTCCAGACCCCCAGCCGTTCAAGTGCGGCCTGCGCATATTTCCCGGCGGGCACCACTTCGGGATCGGCCATTGCAAGGCGGCCGCTGGCCCCCAGCGCGCGACTCAGGGCAAATCCCGGAGCGATAGCCAGAGAAACCCTTGCGCTCGCAGGTGCGATCAGCGCCAGCCGGTTGCCGAGGAAGGACACGCGGGTACGGGGCGCGAGCAGGCCTCTGCTTGCGACATAGTCCATCCACTTTTCATCCGCTGAAAGGAACAGATCGGCAGGCGCGCCGGACGCGACCTGCCGGGCGAGCGCCGATGAGGCCGCAAACGACAGTACCGGCCGGGGATGGCCTGCGGCCGCCCAGGCACTCGCAGCTTCGGTCAGCGATTCCTGCAGGCTGGCAGCGGCCAGCACCAGCGGCGGCCGGGGCGCGGCCATCGCCGGCATGCACGAAGCGGCAAGCCACAGACAGGCGGCGATGAAGAAGCGTCTTGGCAAGGCACGCATCGGAAACCTCCATCCGCACTATATCCGCGAGGATATAACGAAACGGCCGGATTCGCCAGTCCTGAAAGACGACCGGTCAGCCGTCGCGTTGCGCGGCCTTCGGCAGAGCCCTCAGCGCCGGCCGCAAGGCGGCCCAGGCTTCGCCATGCTCCAGTTCGCGCGCGGCAACCTGCATCGCCCGGTATTGCGCCAGCACGCTCTTGCCCAGTTCGGTCACCCGGGCGCCGCCGCCATGGCTCCCCCCGGCAGCGGTTTCCACGAGCGGCAGATCCCAGCAGCGGTTCACCGCATCCACCAGCAACCACGTTCGCCGATAGCTCATTCCCAATGCGCGTCCCGCAGCGGAAATCGAGCCTTCGCGCATGATCGCGTCCAGCAGATCAGCCTTTCCCGGCCCCATCGCGATTTCATCGCCGCAGTAAATCTGGATCTTGATCTTCAGAAACGGTTCGGGTGCCATGGCGCGATCATATGTTCGCCCGGCCCGGTTATACAACCGGCAAACCGGCCCGGTCTGCGACAAACCGGCCGGGCGTGCGATCAGCGGTCCGTGCCGCTGAGACAAACAGGCAACGTGCTGACGCAGAGCGAACATTGGCGACAACAATTTTGTTCCGTTTCCGACATCCTTATACCGGAATTGCCGGCAAACCCTGCTTTCACAACACTGGCACGAAACCTGCTTCAGGTCTGGCACGTCGCCGCAAGCAGGAGAGCCTCATGGCTTACAAGATCATCGTCTCACAATGTACCGGCTGCAGCGCCTGCGAGTTCGAGTGCCCCAACGCGGCGATCAGCATGAAGGGGGATACCTTCATCATCGACCCTGCCAAGTGCACCGAATGCGAAGGTCAGTACGATCATCCGCAGTGCGACACGGTATGCCCGGTTCCCAAGACCTGCGTGCCCGCCTGAAGCCGGCCGGAAAGCTGCGGCAAGGCCCCATGACCGAAGATGACCTTGCCGCCGCGCTCGATTGGAAGGGCAAGCCGGTTCGCTGCCGCGAATGCGAGCACCTTGCGATCAATGCGGCGGGGCTGTGCGCAAAGGGCAAGGCCTGCATCCGTGATCGCCGGGCGCGGCGCGTGGAACGTTTTTTGCGCGGCAATCAGGAACTGGCCGACCACTATCTCGATCATCCCTATTTCGAGGTGCGCGCCGGTGCCGCCCGCTATGCCAATCTTTTCCTTCTGCCGCCCCTGCTGGCCGATCCGGAAGCGGAAGTCCGCGCGATGGCGACGCTGCGCCTGCCGCAGGAACGGATCAAGGCGATGATCCACGATCCGGACACCGACGTCAGGATAGCGGCGGCCGCGCGGCTGACCGGACGCGATCTGCTGCCGGCCATCAAGGATAGTGCCTATATGGTCCGCCTGACTGCGTTGCGCCGTATGCCCGTGGAAATGCTGCCGCTGGTCCGCCACGACCCCGACCCCGAGGTACGCGCCTGGGTGGCCCGGCGGATTGACTTCGCGGCCCTGCCCGACATGTGCTTCGATCCCGATCCGCTGGTACGCCGCGAGGTTGCGGCACGCTTGCCGCTCGCCCAGCTTGGCCTGCTGCTGAACGACAGCGATTTCCGGGTCCGTTATGCGGTGGCCGAACGGATCGCGGAGGAAGACCTGGTGCCGCTGCTGAGCGACCCGGAAGAACCGATCCGCGAACTCGCCCGCGAGCGGATCGCCAAAGTCGCATCGCTGGCCAAACATCTTGAGACGGAAAGTCCGGCGGGTCGTCCCGCCGTCAGCCTCAACCTGGGCCGCGATCTGGCCGGATCGGTAGCGACGACGCTGCAGACCGGGCTCACCGCTGACTGCACCGAACTCGCCATCGACGACGAGGGTTCGCTGGCCGCCACCCGCCCGACCTTTGGCGGATCGCTGCTGTGCACGATCTTCACGCTGAACTTCCGCCCGCAAATGGCCACCGTTCGCCCGCGCGTGCTGGAGATGCCGGAACCGGCGCCGGGTCGCACCGGACGGATCATCGAACACGATCCGAAGCTGGTTGAAGCAGACATCATCACCAAAGTGCTCGACTTCATCGCCGACCGCGACAGCAACATGGCGGCACTGCCCTATGCCGACATCATTGTCGCGGGCGGGCTGGGCCTGCATTCGGCGGAAAACTTCCAGTTGGTCAAGCAACTCGCCGAAGTGCTCGGCGCCGAATATGGCGGCTCGCGTCCGCTGGTGCAGAAGGGCTGGATCACCGCCGACCGCCAGATCGGCCAGACCGGCAAGACCGTGCGGCCCAAGCTCTACATCGCGGCCGGCATCTCGGGCGCGATCCAGCACCGGGTCGGGGTCGAGGGCGCGGACATGATCGTGGCGATCAACACCGATCCCAACGCCCCGATCTTCGAATTCGCCCATCTTGGCATCGTCGCCGATGCCGTCACCCTGCTGCCGGCGCTGACCGAGGCATTCGCCGCCCGTCTGCGCATCAACCGGCTGGCAAGCTGAACTAGGAGGTTCGGACAATGAGCGAGCAGCAATTCGACGTGATCGTGGTCGGCGCCGGGCCTTCCGGCAACGCCGCCGCCTATACCATGGCCAAGGGCGGCCTCTCGGTGCTGCAGATCGAGCGAGGCGAATATTCCGGCTCGAAGAACGTCCAGGGCGCGATCCTCTACGCCGATGCGCTGGAGCAGATCATCCCGGACTTCCGCGACGACGCCCCGCTCGAACGCCATGTGATCGAACAGCGCATGTGGACGATGGACGACAAGTCGCACACCGGAATGCATTACCGCTCCGACGATTTCAACGAGGAGCGACCGAACCGCTACACCATTTTGCGCGCCCAGTTCGACAAATGGTTCAGCGCCAAGGTTCGCGAAGCCGGTGCGACCCTGCTGTGCGAAACGACCGTGACCGAACTGGTCAAGGACTTCCACGGCAAGGTCATCGGCGTGCGCACCGACCGGTCGGGCAACCCGATCATGGCTAATGTGGTGATCCTCGCCGAAGGTGTGAACGGCCTGGTCGGCCAGCGCTCCGGCCTGCGGGACGAAGTGGCGCCCGACAGCGTGGCGCTCGCGGTGAAGGAAATGCACTTCCTGCCGCGCGAGGTGATCGAGGCGCGCTTCAACCTGACCGGCAACGAAGGCGTGGTGATCGAGGCCATGGGCACGATCACCAAGGGCATGACCGGAACCGGTTTCCTCTACACCAACGAGGAATCGATCTCGGTCGGCATCGGCTGCATCGTCTCGGACTTCGCGGCAAGTGAGGTCACGCCTTACGGGCTGCTTGAAGCCTTCAAGAACCACCCCTCGATCAAGCCGCTGCTGGTCGGCAGCGAGTGCAAGGAATACGCCGCGCACCTGATCCCCGAGGGCGGCTACAAGGCCATTCCCCAACTGTGCGGCGAAGGCTGGATCGTGGTCGGCGATGCCGGGCAGTTCGTCAACGCAGTGCACCGCGAGGGCTCCAACCTGGCGATGACGACCGGGCGGGTTGCGGCGGAAACGGTGATCGCACTGACCCGCAAGCGCGAGCCGATGTCCGCGGCCAACCTCGCCGAATATGTCCGGCGCCTGGAAGAGAGCTTCGTCATGAAGGATCTCAAGAAATACAAGGGTATTCCGGCGCTGCTGCACAACAACAAGCTGAACTTCTTCGGCCTTTATCCAAAGCTCATCAGTCAGGCGATGCAGACCTGGTTCCGGGTCGATGGCGTCGACAAGAAGAGCAAGGAAAAGGAAATCTTCAAGGCGTTCCGCGAGGCCCGGACGATCTGGGGCATGATTGGCGATGCGTTCAGAGTGGTTCGCGCCTGGCGGTGATGAAACAGGACGGCAAAGGAGTTCCGGCAATGAACCACGTGACGACCCCGACCCCCAAGGTCGAGGAAAAGCTGTTCCAGAACCGCTATCTGGTTGATGCCGGACGACCCCATATCAAGGTAAAGGCGCACGACGTGCCCTCGGCCGGACTGCTGGCAATGGTCCATCTGTGTCCGGCCGGCTGTTACAGCGCGACCGAAAGCGGACAAGTCGAGGTTGCCGCCGATGGCTGCGTCGAATGCGGGACTTGCCGGATCGTAACGCACGGGACCGGCGAACTTGAATGGAACTATCCGCGCGGCGGGTTCGGCGTGCTCTACAAGTTCGGCTAGCCTTCAAATTGCGGTTTACCAGCGGCAGTTCCCGCGCGTCACGCAAGAAAGGCCGGGATTTCGCCGGAATCCCTTGCCGACTCGGCGATTATCTGAGAGTTTATGTTGCATCGCAAAATTGATTCGCCAGCCCATCGGGTTGACATGGCGAGCACTCCGGGAATGGTTGTGCTGACGGCAGGAAGGTGGTCGCTATGCCCATCATTGCTCCTCGTCCCACTGCTCCGCCGCCGATGCTGAAGCCGGTGATCCCGTCTGCCCGCAACCGAAGTTCCGCCACGCATACAAGGGCCGATATTGCCCTGCGCGGCTTTTACGAGATTTCCAAGATTCTCGCTGTTCCCGGGCGGCTGGAAAGCACGCTCGCCAATGTCCTGACTTTGCTGTCGAGCTTCCTCGACATGCAACACGGGATCGTCGCCTTGTTCGACGAGCAGGGCGAAACCCGCAGTGTGGTCGGCATGGGTTGGCGCGAGGAACAGGCCCACAGGTGGTTCGGCCACCTGCCGGAACGCGCGGTCGGCCAGATCGTGACGACCAAAATGCCGGTCGTAGTCCACAACATGGCAACCAGTGCGCTGTTTGCAGGCTGGGAGCGTCAGGAGCCGACGCCGGTCGGCGCCCGCGTTTCCTTCATTGGCGTTCCCATCAAGGACCGCGACAGCGTGGTCGGAACCCTGACCATCGAGCAGATGTGGGACGACACCACCACCTATCACGCGGCTGACGAGGACGTGCGCTTTCTCACCATGGTCGCGAACCTGATCGGCCAGACCGTGCGCCTGATGGAGATGGTCGGCCGTGATCGCGAGCGGCTGATGGATCAGCAGCGGCGGCTCGAAAAGGAGCTGTCGAAACAGGCCACGCCCGACAACCCGACCGGCGTGCGCGGCATCGTGGGCGGCAGCCCCGCGTTGCGCCAGGCGCTGGAGCGGATCAAGATCGTCGCGCGCAGCCACTCGTCGGTTCTGCTGCGCGGCGAATCCGGCACCGGCAAGGAACTGTTCGCCCGCGCCACCCACGATTTTTCGCCGCGCGCCAAGAAGCCGTTCATCAAGCTGAACTGCGCGGCTCTGCCTGAAAGCGTGCTGGAATCGGAGCTGTTCGGCCACGAAAAGGGCGCCTTTACCGGTGCGGTTTCGCAGCGCAAGGGCCGGTTCGAGCTGGCCGATGGCGGCACGCTGTTCCTTGACGAAATCGGCGACACTTCCGCCGCATTTCAGGTCAAGCTGCTCCGGGTTCTGCAGGAAGGTGAGTTCGAACGCGTCGGCGGCATGAATACCATCAAGGTCGACGTCCGGCTGGTCTGTGCCACCAACCGCAATCTGGAAGAGGCCGTGAGCAAGGGCGAATTCCGCGCCGACCTCTATTACCGGATCAATGTCGTCTCGGTCCGGCTGCCCGCGCTGCGCGACCGGCGCGAGGATATCCCGTTGCTGGCCCGCTAAATCCTGCGCCGCTTCGACGAGGAGCACCATGCCCGCCACGATCTGGCACCTTCCGCCTATCGCGTGCTCGATAACTGCTATTTTCCGGGCAACGTCCGCGAACTGGAAAACTGCATTCGCCGAACGGCCACGCTCTCGCCCGGTGAGCGCATTACCGACGACGACTTCGCCTGCCATCACGACGAATGCATGTCGGCCACCTTGTGGAAGTCCACCACTTCCCCGCCCTTCCCTATCATTCAGCCGCGCCCAAGAGTCGACGAATCGCGGCCGCCGGAACAGGACATCCCTGAATTCGCCGCCAGCCCTGCGCCGGCACGCCCGGCGGACAGCGATCGCAACCGGACTGACAATATCAAGATCGGCAAGACCGAACTGCTCGCCGCGCTTGATGCGACCGGGTGGGTGCAGGCCAAGGCCGCCCGAATGCTCGGGCTTACCCCGCGCCAGATCGGCTATGCCTTGCGCAAATACGGGATCGAAGTGAAGCGCCTGTAGCGTCGCCCGTTTCCGCAGGGCAACCGGTGCGGGCATCCCGCCTGCCGGGACACCCGGGCTTCAGCAGCGAATAGCGATTCTGACCGAGCGGTCTGCAATGGCATCTTCAGGGCGAATGAGGCACACACCGCATTGTCGTGGGCAATGTGATAATCCTGCCAATGAGGCCGCACTTGCGCGGTGGAGCGCCCTGCCGGGCCTCGTCGCCGGGTCGTGCCCTGCGCTTTGGTCGGTCCTGACGAATGGCGGAGCGCGGTGACGATCCGGATGCCGATCTGCTTGCCGCCGCGATCAGCGGCGACCGCGACGCCTTTGCGGCGCTGCTGCAACGGCACTACAACCGCATCCACGGCCTCGCCTGGCAACTGACCGGATCCCGTGCCGACGCCGATGATATTGCCCAGGATGTCTGCTGCATTCTGGTCGAGAAAATCGGCGGATTTCGCGGAGAGGCCAGGTTTACCACCTGGCTGTGCGGCATCGTCTTCAACGCATGCCGCGATTTGCATCGCCGGCGCCGGTCGCTGCGCGGCCTGACCGACCGGCTGATCGAATTCGCAGCCGCCATGCGCGGGCCGGACGGCCGCGACCTGCATGACGCGATCTGGATCAAGAGCGCGATCGCCCGCCTCAAGCCCGCCTATCGCGAGGCGGTTGTGCTGGTTGCCGGCCAGGAACTCACCCACGCCGAGGCGGCCGAAATACTGGGCGTAGCGGAATCGACCATCTCCTGGCGGATGCACGAGGTCCGCCGGTTGCTTGCCGCCGAACAGGCCGATGGCTGATTGCGGCGGAAATTATTTTTCGCACACCCCAAGGAAAACCGGTCGCGGCGCGTCCCAGTAACATGCGGGCAATCGTGCCCCGCTGTTATCCGGGAGTGATCCATGTCACGCGCTTATCTGCTTTTCGCCAGCGGCCTGACGGCCGTGCTGCTCGTGTCCTGCACCAAATCGGGGGTTGACGAAGTTGCATCGCTGCCTGCCGCCGATGCGGTAGTGGTTACCTCAAGGCGCATGGACGCGCCCGCCCAGGAGCAACGAGAGCGCGCCGAAAGCATCGCAAAAGTCGCCGCGCCTCATGCGATGATCGCCCCGCCTCCGCCCGCATCGGTGGCCGACGCGCAGAACAGGGCGGGAGCGTCGCAAGGCTATGCTCGCCATGTGGAACCCCATCGCCCGATGCCCGGTTACTATCAGGATGTCGGCCGCGACAAGTTCACGAGCGCTGCGGAAAACCCCTTCAAGGTGGTCCGCGAAGACCCGGTTTCGACTTTCTCGATCGATGTCGACACCGCCTCCTATTCGTTCGTCCGCGCCTCGCTGAACCGCAACGTCCTGCCCCAGCCGGCGGCGGTGCGGACCGAGGAGATGGTCAACTATTTCCCTTACGACTACGCCGCGCCGCGGTCTGCCGAACTGCCGTTCAGCAGCAATGTCGCGGTGTTCCCCAGCCCCTGGACGGCCGGACGCAAACTCGTCCGGATCGGCATCCGGGGCTATGCGATCCAGCACGCGGCGCGGCCCCGGGCCAACCTCGTGTTCCTGATCGACACATCGGGATCGATGAACGCGCCGAACAAGCTGCCACTGGTGAAGCAATCGATGGCGATGCTGCTCGATCAGCTTGGCGCCGATGACCGGGTTGCGATCGTGACATATGCCGGCAACGCCGGGACCGCGCTTGAACCGACTCCCGCCAGCCGGAAAGACCGGATCATGGCCGTCATCGACCGGCTCGGCGCGGGCGGGAGCACGGCGGGCGCCGAGGGCATTCGCCAAGCCTATACCCTGGCCGAAAGCAATTTCGACCCCAACGGCGTCAATCGCGTCATCCTGGCGACCGACGGGGATTTCAACGTCGGCATCACCAATCAGGAAGAATTGAAGGGCTATATCGAACGCAAGCGCGCCAAGGGCGTGTTTCTCTCGGTGCTCGGTTTCGGCCGGGGCAACTATAACGACGCGCTGATGCAAACGCTGGCGCAGAACGGCAACGGCGCGGCGGCCTACATCGACACCGTCAGCGAAGCCCGCAAGACGCTGGTCGACGAAGCGACTTCAACGCTGTTCCCGATCGCCAAGGACGTGAAAATCCAGGTCGAATTCAATCCTGCCACCGTCGCCGAATACCGGCTGATCGGATATGAGACGCGGATGCTCAATCGCGACGACTTCGACAATGACAAGGTCGATGCGGGCGATGTCGGTTCGGGCCAGACGGTTACCGCGATTTACGAAATCGTGCCGGTGGGCGGCCCCCGCGCAATCGGCGACTTGCGCTATAGCAAGCCTGCCGCACGGCCCGTGCAGGGGCTCGGCACCGAATACGGGTTCGTCAAGATTCGCTACAAGCTGCCCAAATCGGACCGGAGCCGCCTGATTTCCACTCCGATCACCCGCGCCGGTGAGTTCGTGCGGTTCGGGGATGCGCCGCGCGATGCGCGGTTCGCGGCCAGTGTCGCGGGCTTTGCCGAACTGCTACGGGGCGGCAAGTTCAGCGGTTCGCTGAGCTTCGACGATGTCTTGCAGATCGCCCTTGCGGCACGAGGCAAAGACGAATTCGGCTATCGCTCAGAGTTCGTCCAGCTCGTCCGGCAGGCGAAAGCGGCGGCGCCGATGGCGCGGCTGGACCGATAAGTCGGGACGGGCGGCGGGGCGGCGATGCGGCAGCATCGCATTCCGCTGCCCGCAACCGATAGGGCATTCGACGATTCAGGAATTGAAGCTATAAGCTGGGTGATGCGAATTCCCCGCGCCAGTTTCTCCGGTTCGAACGCCCGGCGGCGTTGCGCGGGCAAGGAATTTTGAGTGGACCACGATGGCGACATTGCCGCGCTGCTGCCCGATCCGCCGCCGCCTCGGCCCGCGCGGCGCGATGCCGCGATCGATGAGGCCATGCGGCGGTTCGACGGGCACGGCGAACCGTCACGCGCCGCCGCCGCCCGGCCCGCACCACGCCAGCCCGGCAGGACGGCGCGATTCATGCGCCCGCAGTTTGGCGCACTGGTCGCCACGGTCCTTCTGGTGGTGGTTGCCGTGCCGGTCTGGATGGCGCGAGATCGCTCTTCCATGCCGGCAGCGGAGCCGAGCGCGGCAAGCAAGGTTGCCATGAGCCCATCGCCCGTTCCCGCCGCCAGGCCGGCCGCGAGCCCGGCAGTGGCGGGCTCCGGGCTTCCCTCCCCCGATGCCGAACTGAAGCCCGAGCCAGCGCTCACCGGCTCGATCTCGTCCGAACTTGCCGAAAGCCGGCAGGCTGAGCCACCGGTCATCCGGCCCCAGACAGCGGCACCGGCCGCAGATGCAATTGCCCCGCTCGCGCCCGAGGCAATGAGACGGGAGAAAGTCGCCGCCCCCCGGCCCGACAGCAATGCCCGGTATGCCCAAAGTGGCGCACCGCCGCCAGCCGCCGCGATTGGCGCGGCGAAATCGGCATCTGCGCCGGTGCTTGCGGATGTGGATGCGGCAAAGGCCCGCGCCAATTCCGACGAACAGGTGGTTGTTACCGCTCGGAGCGTTGCCGCACCATCGGCCCGCGAGGCGGCAAGCCCCCGGAATCGAGGCACGGCGAACCAACCGCAGGGGCGCGGCGACTGGAACGCCTGCACGGTAAACGATCCGGCCCATCGCCTTGATGGTTGCCAGAAGCTGATCGATCCGGGCGCGCCCGGCCCCGCCGGACGTGCGGCGGCTCACCTCGCGGACGGTCTTTCGCTGGCATGGGGGGGCGATCTCGATGGCGCCATCGCCCGGTTCGATCAGGCCGTCGCACAGTCGCCGCAGCTCGCCTTCGCTTATCTCAATCGGGGGCTGGCTTACCAGCGCAAGGGAGAGCTCGCGAAAGCGAAGGCCGATCTTGACCGCGCCGTGCGCCATGCGCCGGGCGCGGCGCGCAACTACTACAATCGCAGCCTGTTGCTGCGCCGCCTGGGCGACGACATGCGGGCCGATGCGGACGCCGACCGCGCAATCGAACTGGATGCGCGCTATCGAGCGGTAATCAGATAAGCGTACGCCACTCCGGCCAGCATCGCATCCCGCGCATCGCGCTTGCCCGGCCCCGACGTTCGTGATCCGTGGTACAGGCGTGGGACCAGCAGAGGCGGCGGCCGAAGGACCGTGAAATGACCGACCAGTACGACCACGCAAACTGCTCCCACCGGCATGGTGAAGGCGGCGCGTCCGCTCCCGGCAAAGTCCGCGATCCTGTTTGCGGCATGTCCGTCGATCCCGCAACCACGCCGCATCACGCCAGCCACGATGGGCGCGACTATCATTTCTGCAGCGCCGGCTGCCGCAGCAAATTCATCGCGGCGCCCGCGAAATATCTCCAGCCCACCGGGGAAGCACGGGAGAGCGCCCCGCCCGGCTCGATCTGGACTTGCCCGATGCATCCGGAAGTCCGGCAGGATCGTCCCGGCTCCTGCCCAATTTGCGGAATGGCGCTCGAGCCCGAACAAGTCACGCTTACCGATGGCCCGGACCCGGAATATCTCGATATGCGCCGCCGCTTCCGGGTCTGTGCGATTTTCGCGCTGCCGCTGTTCGTCCTGGCGATGGGCGATCTCATTCCCGGCCAGCCCTTTGCGGACCTGATGGCGTCGCGCTGGTCACCGTGGCTGCAATTGCTGCTCGCCAGTCCGGTCGTCCTGTGGGGCGCCTGGCCCTTCTTTGGCCGGGCCATCGCCTCGCTTCGGACGATGAACCTCAAGATGTTCACGCTGATCGGCATTGGCATTGCGGTCGCTTATGGCTTCAGCCTCGCGGCAACCATCGCACCCGGTGCCTTCCCGCCCGCGTTCAGGGACATGCATGGCCACGTCGCGCTCTATTTCGAGGCTGCGGCCGTGATCACGACGCTGGTCTTGCTGGGTCAGGTTCTGGAATTGAAAGCACGCGGGCAGCCATCGGGCGCCTTGCGGGCCTTGCTGGAACTTGCGCCGCCCGTAGCGATACGGATCGGCGCGGACGGATCGGAGCACGAAGTTCCGCTCGATGAAGTCAACGAGGGTGACAGGCTGCGCGTCAAACCTGGCGGGAAAGTGCCGGTCGATGGCCGAGTTGCCAGCGGATCGAGCAATGTCGACGAATCGATGGTGACCGGCGAGCCCGTCCCGGTGCACAAGGATGCCGGCGATGCCGTGACCGGCGGCACGGTCAACCAGACCGGCAGCTTTGTGATGATCGCCGAACGGATCGGCAAGGACACGTTGCTCGCCAAGATCGTGCAGATGGTTGCGCAAGCGCAGCGCAGCCGCGCGCCGATCCAGCGACTGGCCGATCGCGTGTCCGGCTGGTTCGTGCCGGCCGTCATCGTGACCGCGCTCGCCACATTCGTCGCCTGGGCAATCTGGGGCCCTGCCCCGGCGCTGGGATTTGCGCTGGTCAACGCCATTGCGGTCCTCATTATCGCCTGCCCCTGCGCGCTGGGCCTGGCAACGCCGATGTCGATCATGATCGGCACCGGCAAAGGGGCGCAGAACGGCATTCTCATCAAGAATGCCGAAGCTCTGGAAACCTTCGAGAAGGTCGATACGGTGGTCGTCGACAAGACCGGTACGCTGACCGAGGGGAAGCCCCGGCTGGTGATGGTCGCGCCCGCCGAGGGCGTTGGCGAAGACGAACTGCTTTCGCTCGCCGCCGCTGTCGAACAGTCGAGCGAACATCCGCTCGCCGCAGCGATAGTCGCAGGAGCCAGGGAACGCGGCCTGTCACCTGCCCGCGCCGAGGGTTTCGGTTCAACCACTGGCGAAGGCGCAGAGGCCGATGTCAATGGCCGCCGGATCGCGATTGGCAACGAAAAACTGATGGCCCGCGTCGGCGCCGATTGCGCGGCGTTCGGCGCACGGGCGAAAGAAGGCCGCGCGCTGGGTCAAACGGTGATGTTCGTTGCGATCGATGGCGAGCCCGCCGGCCTGATCGGCGTGGCCGACCCGATCAAGGCTGCGAGCGCCAACGCGATTGCCGACCTCCGCAAGGCGGGCATCCATGTCGTGATGCTGACCGGGGACGCGGAAGGAACGGCGCGGGCAGTCGCCAGCCAGATCGGCATCGACGAAGTGCGCGCCAATGTCTCACCGGAAGACAAGCACCGCATCGTCGAGGAGTTGAAGGCCGAAGGCAGGATCGTCGCCATGGCCGGCGACGGCATCAACGATGCCCCGGCCCTTGCCGCGGCCCACATCGGTATCGCCATGGGGACGGGGACCGAAGTCGCGATGGAAAGCGCCGGAATTACACTGGTCAGAGGAGACCTGTCGGGGATCGCCAAGGCTCGGGCACTATCGCGTCACACCATGCGCAACATCCGCCAGAACCTGTTCTTCGCCTTCGCCTACAATACGCTCGGCATCCCGCTTGCGGCCGGAATACTCTATCCGACCTTCGGCCTGCTGCTGAGCCCGATGATTGCGGCAGCGGCCATGAGCGTCAGTTCCGTCTCGGTAATCGGCAACGCACTGCGGCTGCGAGGTGCCCGTCTGGACAGTTGAGCGCCGCATGGCGACCGGCACCCGCTCACCCCGGCGCGCACGAAGATTGCTGCGCGCCGGGGCTTCGGGGAAGCCGGCCGGTCAGGCCTGCAGGGTCTGGTACAATGCGCCGCGGTGGAACTTGACCTTGCTCGCGCGCCAGCCCTGCGCGGTGCGGACATACTCTTCCTCATAACGCCCGACGGTGGCTCGCGGCGCCGCTCCGGCAGTTTCGGTCGAATAGGCCAGCAGCAGCCAATGGCCGGTCGCGCTGTCGTCGGTGATCGTGATCAGCGGATTGCTGAACGCATGCCACATCCAGTTGACGCCGGCCGGCAGCATCTTGGTGAACAGTTCGATGATCGCATCGTGCCCTTCCACATAGGGCAGCCCTGCTTCGACCAGATCGAGCGACGCATCTTCGGTGAACACCGTCTTGAGCTCGTCCCCGCCACCCGCGCCGCTATCACGCACCAGGCGGTCGATGACTTCGCCGTAGACATATTTGAGGTTGGAAATTTCGGTGAGATCGTTGTCGGCTGCATATTTTGTCATCGGTTCACCCTCTCGTCGCGCGCGTTCGCGTTAGTTGACCTAACATTCGGTGCACGCGGTTTGCGTCAAAAGCCCCGCGCCGGTCAATCGGGAAAAGAGCCTTCGGCCTCGCGTCAGCCTTGGCCTTTGGACAGGCCTCGCGCGCGGTCCTGGCTCTCGCGGAAGGTAAGCTGCTGCTCGACATTCGGCTCGCGAGGAAGGCCGAGCACGCGTTCCCCCAGCGTATTGCGCTGGATCTCGTTGGTTCCGCCGGCAATCGCGGTGACGCGCGAGTTCAGGTAATCCAGCGCGAACGTGGCGCCGAGCCGGTCGCCCTGCGGCCAGGTCACGGCCGCAGCGCCGCCAATCTCGATGGCAGCCTTGGCATGAACCGGCTCGACAATGCCCCTGGCCAGTTTCACATAGGAAATCAGCGCTCCGCCGGCCGGATGACCCGCCGCCATCATTCGAGAGAGTCGCTCGCCCAGCGCCCGCGACGCGAAATCGTCGGCATGGGCCTTGGCGATCAACTGGCGGGCATGGCTGTCGTCCGACCGCCCCGCGCGCCGGGCCAGTTCGACCAGATCGGGGGCGAGCGGGCCGGGCCGGGGAATTTTCGTGCCGGTGGTCAGGCTGCCGGAACTGGCCTCGCGCTCGAAGCGCAGCGCGGTCTGCGCCACCTGCCAGCCGGAGCCTTCTTCGCCGATCCGCTCGCTATCGGGAATGCGCGCATCGTCGAAGGTCTCCCGGCAGAACTCGATATCTCCGGTGATTTCGCGCAGCGGCTCGACCGTGACCCCGGCTTGCGTCGTCGCGACGGCGAACCAGGTCAGGCCTTTGTGCTTGGCGACGTCCCAGTTGGTCCGGGCAAGGCACAGTCCGAAATCCGCATAATACGCGCCGCTGCTCCAGACCTTCTCGCCGTTGAGAATCCAATCGTCCCCGTCGCGCACCGCCGTCGTCACCACCCCGGCCAGATCCGATCCCGCCGCCGAGTCGGAGAAGAATTCGACCCAGATCTCTTCGCCCGAGAGCATTTTGGGCAAATGCCGCCGCTTGAACTCTTCGCTGGCGTGGCGGAGGATCACTTCCGCGCAGACCTTGATCGTGACCACGCCCGCAATGCCCATGTCGGGCATCGCATAGGGCTCGCTCTCGTCCAGGAACGCCGCCTCGTGATCGGCCGTCAGCCCCTGCCCGCCATATTCCACCGGCCAGGTGATCCCTGCGAAACCGGCCTCGTAAACGCGCTTCTGGAGCGCCCGCTGGGTGGCGATATCCTCGATGGTACGGTGCGTGAGGCCGCGGGCCGAGCGCTCCTCCTGCCCGCTGCGCCGTTCGAGATTTTGCGCCAGCCACGCCCGCGCAGTCTCACGAAATTCCTGGACGTCGGCCTGAGGGTCGGGAAGCATGTTCACAGGCTCCTCTCATGCAGCGCCACGACATGTTCGTTGTGCCAGGCCTCGCTGCCCAGAAACGCCGCGTCGGCGGTGAGCCGGCGCAGGTAGAGGTGGAAATCGTTTTCCCACATATAGGCCATGCCGCCCAGAACCTGCCAGGCGACATGCGCCACGTCGATCCCGGTGCGGGCGACGAATGCCTTGGCCATGCTCACGATCTCGGCGGCATCGTCCTGTGCTTCGTCCACCGCGCGCGCCGCCGCATCGCGCAGCGCAGCACTCATCTCGATGCCGAGGCTGGCATCGACCAGCATATGCTTGACCGCCTGAAAGGAACCGATCGGCCGTCCGAACGCGATCCGCGACCTGGCATGGGCGATTGCCCCTTCGGTGACCGCCCGCATCGCGCCGATCGACTGCGACAGCGCCAGCGGAATGGCGACCTGGACCTGACGGGCGATTTCCGCCGGAGCACTGCCCCGCGCGCCGATCAGCGCCGCTGCGCCAAGACGGACCTGATCCAGCCGGACAGTCTGGCTTGGGCGAGTGAGATCAAGACATTCGCGCGGTTCGAATGAAACTCCTGCCGTCCCGGTCGGCAGCAGGAAATGGCTGAACGATCCTCCGTCCATTGCGGCGAGCAATATCCAGTCGACGCTGTCTGCATGGGGAACCGCGCCCGTTTCGCCGTTGAGGACGAAGCCGCCAGCCACCGCGTCCGCTTCGACGCGAACCCCTTCCCCGCTGCCCCACCAGCCCGGAAGGTTATTGCTCGCCCAGCTCGCCAGCTCCCGGCCTTCCAGCAAGGACGCCACGATGACCGCATGGCCGGGAGCCGGCCCGGCACGCGACAGGGTTTCGATTACGACATTGGTCTCGATCCACGGCTCGGGCGCCACCATCCGGCCCCATTGCTCTGCGGCGATGCAGGCGCGTGCGATCGTCTCCTCGCCGGCGATGCAGCCATAGCGACCAGCCGCACCGGCACTCCGGATGAACGCGCGATCGAGCCCGCCGTGCCCGTCCCCCACGGCGCGGGCGCGGTCCAGCGGCGAACTGCCGGCGAGGCCCGCAATGGCTTCTGCCGGTTCGCGTTCTTCGGGTGCCAGCCAGACGGGGAAATCGGATGTCATCGTGCTCAATTCTCGGTGCCTTGTTGGTGAAGATTCCGCCCTCAGCGGGCCAGTCTCACTGGCGGGTTGCCGGCGCAAACGCCGCGCCGATCACATTCGGCCATGTCAGGGGCGCATTCGCATTATCGCAGCGAAACCGGCCGCTGCCCGAAACAGGAGAAAATCGTGTTGCGGGTGAGTTCCGCCAGCTCGCGCTCGTGGTCACGAACACGCGCGATCGGCCCGCCCAGCCCGACGACAATCGACTGCCGCCCGGCAATCGCCGGCAATGGCAGCGCAATCGCCCAGTTATCGGGGATGATGTCTTCGCGCACCGACGAGGCATAGCCCCGGCGCTTGAATTTCCGGACGACGTCTTCCATCGAAACCACGGCCTTGCCGCAAGCCTTGGTCCGGAACGTCCGGCGCGCGATTTCATCGAGTTCCGCCGGCGTCTTGACCATCAGCACCGCGCCCCCGGCAGCGGTGCCGAACACCGGCAGGCTGGCGCCTTCATAGATGTTGCCGGGCGGCGGAATCTCGCCGCATGTCACCGAAATCACCTGAACCTGATGCTGCTGGTGCGCGAACAGCACGACATTTTCGCCGCTGGTGTCGCGCAAGGTGTGCGCGAAGGCTTCGAGGCGCTGCAAGCCAGGTTGTTCATTCGCCAGCCACTGCGCGAACATGGCCGCCCGGATGCCCGGAAAATAGGTTTTCGCCTTGCGGTCAAAGTCCAGATAGCCGACTTCGACCAGCGTCTTCATCAGATCGTTGGTACTCGACGGGGCAAGCTGCAGCAGTTCGCCGATTTCGCAAGCCCGCAACGGGCATTTGAGCTGCCGGAAAAGATCGAGTACCGCAGCGACGCGGGCGCCGGACTTGACGCGAAAATCGCCCCTGGCCCGACGCGACCCGCCTTCTTCGGCGAACGTGGCCGCCCTGCTTGCCATTGCCCGAAAACCTTCCCACTTGCGCTTCTTGTATTTGGCTTTGCGCGCCAATTGACCACAGCATCGCGCCGTTCGCAAGCGGGCAAGATAATAGCAGTCCTCAGTACATGTCGGTTTTGTCGAGCGGCAGGCCAAGTGCAACCTTGCCCATCATTTGCGCGGCGCGGTCCCAATCCAGCGTGGCGTGGCTCTTGATCACTTCGACATCGCGCTGCATCCGCTGCAGCGGCGAAGCGTCGAAATAGCTCGATCCGCCTGACGATGCGGTGATCTGCTGCAGGATTTCGGCGGCCATGCGGGTCACGCGGCTCGCATTCTGGCGGATGGCAACGCGCTGCTCGATTTCCATGCCGCTGCGGTCTTCGTAGGCATCGACGATCTGGGCGATCGAATCCCGCCAGATCGTCTGCGCCAGCCGCAACGTGCCCATGATCTCGCCGAGCCGCAGATGGGATTCCGGGCGGTCGACCTGGCGCGCGCCGCCGGTGAAAGCAACCACGCGCTTGCTGATCGTGTCGCGGAACGCGTCCACCGCAGCCTCGGCCGAGCCCAGCGAGATGCCGGAGATCGTCATCAGCACGACAGGCAGGAACGGATAGCTGGCGAAAGGTTCATCGTCATGGACCGGATGCGCCTGGGTGCCCATCATCGCCTCGTTCGGCGCGACGCGATGCGTGGGGGCGAAAACCCGCTCCGCGACGACGGTATTGCTGCCGGTGCCGCGCAGGCCCGAGGTGAACCAGACGTCCTCGACCGTCACGTCCTTGACCGGAAGAACGGCAAGGTGAACGACCCCATCGACATCCACCTTCATGTTCACCCATTCCGAGTGCATGATCGCGGAATTCCATTCGGACCGCGCGCTGATCAGATAGCCGCCATCGACTTTCTCGGCGGTGCCGAGCTTGGCCAGCGCGCCGGCCATCATCCCGGGGAACTCGCCGCCCAGAAGATCTTCCTGCAACGCCAGCGGCGCCTTGGCGAACATCCAGGTATGCTGCGCCAGAAACACCAGCGTCCAGGCAGAGGAAGCGCAGCCATGCGCAAGAACGCGCGCACCATTCGCCAGGGCGGAGAGGCCGAGGCCGGGGCCGCCGAAATGGCGCGTGCGGAACGCCGAGAGAAAGCCGGACGCGCGGGCGTCGATCATGGTCTGCTCGGGCAATTTGCGGAGCTGCTCGGTCTCGATCGCCCGTGCCCGCAGATCGGGCACCATTGCCGCAAGTCGCTCCAGCAAGATCGCTTCGGTCAGTCCGACTTCCGGCCTGGCCTTGATCGCCGGCTTGGTAGCTTGTGCGACGTCTGTCATGTTCGTTGCTCTTTCGCAGACTGAAATATACCGGTCGCAGGTTTCGCCTCGCGGGTCTGAGCGTCAAGCCAAAACCGGAACAATTCGCCTATCCGAATTTGCTGCTGGTTCGGCCCCGCCGGGACGGCAAACGGCAGCCTGGCGGCAAATTCGAACCGCAGCATTTGCTCGCCGGGCTGCCGATAGGGGGATTATCGCCAAACCAATCGCGCCAACGCGACAACAGCCTTCCCATCAAACGAAAAGCAACTTACGCTGCGACCGGTCAGCCACTGACGCGCCTCCCGTTCGAGGCTTGTCGGGGCGCTGCAGTTGAGTTTCGTCCTCGCCGCTGGAGCCATCGAAAAGTCGAGGGTCCACCCGAACCGGCGCCAAGAAAAAAGGGATGTGGAGAGTATGCCGTTCGACGAAAGTTTCGACCTGGTGGTCGTGGGAAGCGGCGCATCTGCGGTGGCCGCAGCATGCGTGGCGAAATCGCAGGGGCTGACTTCGGTCATTATCGAAAAGCTCGACAAGTTCGGCGGCTCTACGGCCTATTCGGGCGGCGTGTTCTGGATGCCGCTGAACCCCTATCTCGAGCAGGGCGATTCCATGGAAGACGCGCTGCGCTATTTCGAAGCGACCGCCGGCGATTCCGGTCCGGCCTCCAGCCTGGAACGTCGCAAGACCTTCATCGAGAACTCACCCAAGGTCATCGCGCTCCTGCAACAACACGGAATGCAGTTCGAACACAGCCGCTGGCCGGATTATTACAGCGATCGGCCGGGCGGCAGCAAGGAAGGGCGCTCGCTGAATGCGCCGCTGTTCGACTTGTGCGAACTGGGCGAATGGCAGGACAAGGTCGGCCACAGCCCCAACATGCCGCAAGTCCCGGTCAACACGCCCGACTATTGCCGGATGACCAATGCAAAGACCAGCTTCAAGGCAAAGTTGCTCGCGGCAGAAGCCGGATGGATGATGCTGAAAAACGTGCTGCTCCGCCGGAAAGTGCGCGGATCAGGGGTCGCGGTTCAGGGCCGCCTGCTCCAGATCGCGCTGCGTGAAAAGCTGCCCATCTGGCTCGGCACCAAGGTCAACAGTCTGATCGAGGAAAATGGCCGCGTCGTTGGCGTGACGGTCGAGCAGGATGGCAAAGAGCGCCGCATCGGCGCCACGCGGGGCGTCCTGCTCAATGCCGGCGGATATGCCCATAATCGTGCCATTCGCGACGTGCATCAGCCGTTCGGCATCGATCCGCGCTGGAACTGGTCAAGCCCGGGCGATACCGGGGATCTGATCGGGCAGGTGGAAGCGCTCGGCGGCTATACCGACTTGATGGATGAAGCCATCTGGGTGCCTGGTTCCATGGACGCCGACGGCACCCCCTATTTCAACGTGCCGATGGGCACGGGCAAGCCGCACCATATCGCGGTCGATGCCAAGGGCAGCCGGTTTGCCGACGAGACCTGTGCCTATATGGAATTCGGCCAGCGGATGATCCGCACCGGCGGCCAGACCTGGGCGATCATGGACAGCCAGGCCCGCAAGAAATATCCGTGGGGACCGTGTCTGCCCGGCAGCACGCCCGAGAAATGGATCGAAAGCGGCTATTTCATTCGCGACGACACGATCGAGGGGCTGGCCGTCAAGTGCGGCATGGACCCGCAAACGCTGCGCGAAACGGTTGACCGCTTCAACGGTTTCGCCCGCAAGGGCGTGGACGAGGAGTTCCATCGCGGCGAATCCGTCAACAGCCGCTGGGTTGGTGGCAACACCCACAAACCCAATCCGGCGCTCGGCGAGGTCAGCAAGCCGCCCTATTACGCGGTGAAGCTGTGCCTGACCAACGTCGGCACCGCCGGCGGCCTGATGACCGACGAGTTCGCGCGGGTGGTCCGACAAGACGGCCGGCCGATCGAAGGATTGTACGCCACCGGAAACTCGACTGCATCGGTCATGGGCCGGGCCTACCTTGGCGCCGGAGCCAGCATCGGCGCCTCACTGGTGTTCGGCTACGTGGCGGCGAAACATGCCGCCGCCGCAAACGACTAGGCAGACCGCACCGCCGGATCGAGAGAAACCATGATCCTGATAACATGTGCGAACGGAAAACTGGGCGAACGCGTCGTCCGCAACCTGCTGGACCGTGCAGATGCGCCGGCCATCCAGGTCGGCGCGCGTTCGGTAGAAAGGATTGACGCGCGTCTGGCATCCCGGTGTGCGGCGGTCACCGCCGATTATGACGTTCCGGCCAGCCTGGCTGCCGCCTGCGAGGGGATCAAGACCCTGGTCTTTATCTCCGGCAATGCCGGCAACGCCGTGCGCATCCCCCAGCATCACGCCGTGATCGAAGCTGCCAAGGACGCCGGGGTCGAACGGATCGTCTACACCAGCTTTTCCAATCCGGTCGCCACGTCACGGTTCAAGCTTGTCCAGGCCCATGTCGAGACAGAACGGGCGCTGGCGGAGTCGGGCATTGCCTGCACCATTTTGCGCAACGGCATCTATGCGTCCAATCTCGAAGGCTTCGTCGGCAATGCGCTGAAATCCGGCGTTCTCGCCATGCCTTCGGCTGCGGCGAAGATCTGCTATTCAGGGCATGACGACCTTGCCGAAGCAACGGCCCGGGTGGCGCTGGAAGCCGGACATGCCGGCCAGACTTATGAGCTGACGGGCAGCGAACCGCTCGACGCCGGCGATCTGGCCGCCTTGCTGTCCGAAGTGGCCGGCCGGCCGATCATTAGCGCCGATATCCCGCTCGGCGATTTCCGCGCGTTTCTGGGAACTTTGGGGCTGGACGACGCCGCAGCAGCCGATCTGGCGAGCATCTACAGCGCCGCTGCGGCAGGGGAATATGCGACGCCGCATGACGACCTTGCCCGGCTGCTCGGCCGCCCGCCAATCGCGATGCGCGACTATCTTGCCGCTCTCACAAGCACGGAAGGCTGAACACCGATGGCACTGCAAGAAACCGAATTGGCAATTTGGGAGCGGCTCGCCGCCATCGAGGATATCCGCTGTCTCAAGGCGCGATACTTCCGCTGCGTCGACACCAAGTTGTGGCCTGAGTTCCGCGCGCTCTTCACGGATGACGCGACACTGTATTTCCCTGAAGCCTACGACAAACCGTCGCCCATCTCGAAATCCTATCCGGCTATTGCCGCCCTGTTGGATGATGCAGTGAGCATTCATCATGGCCATATGCCGGAAATCGAAGTGCTCGACGCGGACAATGCCCGGGCTATCTGGTCCATGGAAGACGAAGTCTTCTTGCCCGGAAAACCTGACGAGGGAATACCCCCTTCGACGATTTTGGGGGCGGGCCATTATCACGAAACCTATCGGCGCGAAGCCGGGCAATGGAAGATCGCATCACTTGAGTTGACACGGCTGCGTCACGAGGTGATTCAGAATCCCGTCAAGAATGGCACCGGTGGGTAATCAACGGAATATGATTCTCGCCGGGAATTCTGATCCGCGCTGATCTGGAATTGGTGGACAACTGACAGAACCCGGCTCCGTTCAGCCCGCGACCTCAGTCGCAGCGCCTCGCCCAGGAAAATATTGCGCACCCGGCGGGTAGCGCTGTGCCGGGGCTTTGCGTAAGGTTGCCGCTCGCCTGAGACACCAGCATCGCGTTGACAAGGAGCGCATCGATGTTTGACGTCATCTGGCCCTGGCTGAAGCTTGGCCTGTGCACTGTTCTCATCGGTGCGGCGGGGCCGGTACTGGTCAGAAACGGCGAGCGCATAGCCGAGTTGACCGGCCTGTCCAGCTCGTGGGCCGGACTTATCCTGCTGGCGACCGCCACGTCCTTGCCGGAACTCTTTACCGGCATCAGTGCGGTCACGCTCGCCGATTCGCCCGATATCGCCGTGGCGGATGTGCTCGGCAGTTGCATATTCAATCTGTTGATGCTGGTCATGCTCGATGAACTAAGCCGCTCCGACCCCTTGTTTCGAAAGATCGATCAGGGTCACATACTGACGGCGGGCTTCGGCGTTATCCTGATCGGGACAGTCGGCGCCATCATCCTGATCAATCACATGGGCCTGAACGTCCAGTTCCTGCACATCAGCCTCTATACGCCGTTCCTCATCTTTCTTTACATTGTCGCGATGCGGGCGGCGTTCGACTACCAGCGGCGCACAGTGGTTGTCCGCCCCCCATCGAGTCCATCGGCAGACCGCGAACTCAGGAAAGCGATCATCCGCTATGCCGCCGCCGCATGGGTCGTCGTGGGAGCGGGGATCTGGCTGCCGTTCGTCGGCCTCGAAATTGCCGGAACCATGGGGTGGCAGACGACTTTTGTCGGCACATTGCTGATCGCCGGCGCGACTTCGGTCCCCGAACTGGTCGTGACCTTCAGCGCCTTGCGGATGCGCGCGGTGGACATGGCAATCGGCGGGCTGCTGGGCAGCAATCTGTTCGACGTGCTGATCCTGGGCATCGACGACATCCTGTATCGCAAGGGACCGCTGCTGCTGTCGGTTTCGCCGGCTCACGCCATCACCGCCTTTGCCGCCGTCATCATGTCGGGCATATTTGTCGTGGCCGTGCTGTTTCGCCCGGACTCGCGCGTCCGCGGAACGATAAGCTGGATGAGCATGTCGTTGCTCGCGGTCTATCTTTTCAGTTCCTATGTCAGCTTCCTGATCGGACAATAGGCAATGCCGCAACCAAGCCTCAATCCGCGCCCGGCCTTGCCGACGAAGGTCGATCGCGCCGGTCTCACGTCTGCGGAAGCTGCTCGCCGCCTGGCGGCCGAAGGGCCTAACCAGCTGCCGCAAGCTCGCCGCCGCACCGCGCTGCGCATTGTCGGGGAAGTTCTGCGCGAACCGATGCTGGCCATGCTGCTGGCGGCAGGCGGCATCTACCTGCTGCTCGGCGACCTGGCCGAAGCGCTTATCCTGCTGGCCTTCGCCACGTTTTCGGTAATCATCACGGCCGTTCAGGAAACCCGGACCGAGCATGTCCTCGAAGCGCTGCGCGATCTTTCCGCGCCGCGCGCGCTGGTGATCCGTGACGGCGAGCATCAGCGGGTCGCCGGTAGCGAAGTGGTGCGCGGCGATGTACTGGTGCTTGAAGCCGGCGACCGGATAGCGGCCGACGCGCTGCTGTTCGACGCGCAAGACCTGCAATGCGACGAATCGTTGCTGACCGGGGAATCCCTGCCTGTGGGCAAGCGCGCGCCCGAGGTCGGCGGGCCGGCAGACCGGGCAGTGGAAAATGGTGCGCAGGCACCGCGTCCGGGCGGCGAAGACCAGCCCTTCGTCTATTCCGGCTCCATGATCGCGCGCGGTTATGGTCTGGCGCAAGTGACTGCCACCGGCCCCGACACCGAGATCGGCAAGATCGGCAAATCGTTGGCCTCGCTTGATACCGAAGCCCCGCGATTGCGCAAGGAAACCGCCCGGATCGTGCGGTACAGCGCAGCCGGCGGCGGCCTGGTCGCCCTGCTCGTGGTGCTGCTCTACGGCCTGACGCGCGGCGGCTGGATCGAGGCGCTGCTGGCGGGAATTACCATCAGCATGTCGATGTTGCCCGAGGAATTCCTCGTGGTGCTGACCGTCTTCATGGCGATGGGGGCATGGCGGATCGGCCAGGCCGGCGTGCTCACCCGCCGCGCCACCGCCATCGAAACATTGGGCTCGACGACCGTCCTGTGCACCGACAAGACCGGTACGCTGACGGAAAACCGCATGGCCGTCGTGCGGCTGTGGCTGCCGGCTTACGGCGAAGCGACCGTCGAACCGGACCGGCCCTTGCCGGATCGCTTCGCCGCGATCCTCGAAACCAGCGTGATGGCCAGCGCCATCGAAGCCGTCGATCCGATGGAAGTCGCGATCCATGAGGCCGGCCAGTTCCACCTCAATGGCGACCGCGCCGATCAGGTGCTGACGCACAGCTATGGCCTGCGCCCCGATCTGCTCGCCATGTCCAATGTCTGGCAGGACAACGGCCGGCCCGACAAGTTTGTCGTCGCCGCCAAGGGTGCGCCCGAAGCAATTGCGCGGCTGTGCCGGCTCGACCAGGCCGGGACGGACGAACTGCTGCGCGCGGCCGACGCGATGGCGCAAAAAGGGATCAGGGTGCTGGGCGTTGCCGCCACCGAGACGTCCGGTCCCGATCGGCCTGAATCGCATAGCGAGTACAAGTTCGCGCTCGCCGGGCTGCTCGGACTGGCCGACCCGCTGCGACCTTCCGTGCCCGATGCCATTGCCCAGTGCCGCCGGGCGGGAATCAAGGTCGTGATGATAACCGGTGACTATGCGGTCACCGCCCGCTCGATCGCTGCGGCGGCCGGGATCGAGGACGGCGAAGTCATAACCGGCGAGGAGCTTGACGCACTCGACGATGCCGCCCTCGCCCGACGCCTCCCGCAAGTAAGCGTTTTCGCCCGGATCATGCCCGAACAGAAGCTGCGGATTGTCGAAGCGTTCAAGGCTGATGGCGAGATCATCGCCATGACCGGCGACGGGGTCAACGATGCGCCTTCGCTGAAGGCCGCGCATATCGGCGTCGCCATGGGCAAGCGCGGCACCGATGTCGCGCGCGAGGCATCGGCCATCGTGTTGCTGGAAGACGATTTCGGATCAATCATGCAGACCATCGCGCTTGGCCGCCGCATCTATGACAACATCCGCAAGGCCATGGAGTTCATCTTCGCGGTGCACGTACCGATCGCGGGACTCGCGCTGATGCCGCTGCTGCTGGGCCAGCCGATGCTGCTCGGACCGATCCATATCGCGCTGCTCGAAATGGTGATCGATCCGGTTTGCGCGCTGGTGTTCGAGGCCGAAGGCGCGGAAGAGGACCAGATGTCGCGCCAGCCGCGCGATCCGGCGGTTCCGATGTTTTCGATCCCGATGGTTATCTGGGGCGTGTTCCAGGGCGGGCTGTCGTTCATCCTGCTGGCGGGGGTCTATTTCGCCGGGATGCACCTGGACTTGCCGGAAACGGAACTGCGCGGGCTGATGTTCTTCTCGCTGATCGCGGCGATTGTGGCGCTGATCCTGGCAAACCGCTCATACAGCACGTCGCTCGCCAAGGCCTTCAGGAGCCATAACAAGGCCCTTGCCATGGTTCTGACCGCAGTGGGGCTGGTGTCGGCGACGATCCTGCTGGTCCGCCCGGTTCGCGAATTCCTCAAGTTCGGCGAGCTCAATCCGGTTGATTGCGCCGTTGCGGCTGCCGTCGGGTTCGGCCTGTTGCTCTTGCTCGAACGGTTGAAGCCACTGGCTGCCGCGAGCTGGTCAAAAGACCTTCATCACGCCCGGACCTGACACTGCCTCTGCCCGGGCATGACCGCTCTGCCGATTCATGCCATCCGATCAGGCGAGCGCGACCGTTCCATCGGCTTGTTTGGCAAACCCGGCGCGGTGCAGCACACTGGTCTGGAAACGCGGCGACAGCACGGTATCAACCGCGACGAACGTTGCCTCGCCGCGATCGCGCCCGAAATCGATGCGGACATAGCCCTGGTGCATGTTGTCCGTCCACACCACCTCGGGGATGTGATCGGCATAGGCACGGTCGAGCGCTTTCGCGACGTCCGGGGCAAAGCCGCTGTCGATGAAGTCGCCGGGCGAGGAAATGCCGGCCGTCCCGAATTCTATGCCCGTGCTGCGCCCCGCATCGTCGGCCAGCCGGTTCACCCAGAAGCTGTGGCTGTCGCCCGAGAGGAACACCAGATCGTTCGCCCCGGCCTTGCGGGCCAGCCCATAGAGCTGCTCGCGGGCCCAGGGATAGCCGCCCCATGCGTCGAGATAGTCGGGAAGATTGAAATGGCCTTTCCAGGCGAAGGCCACAGCGGGGTCCATCGCCAGCCTGGCGCGTTCTTCCTTCGTCCTTGCTGCCGCCAGGCGCTTTAGGGGGTCGGGCAGGATGCCGAGCCCGGCCACGTCCGGAATTTCGACGCGGGCGATCACCATCGGCGAGCCGATGATGCGCCAGGGTTGGCCCTCTGCCCGCGAACGGGCCAGCGCGGCGGACAGGTCCGCTTCCAGTTCCGGGGCGAGCATCCGGCGTCCGGGCTGGCCCAGCACATCCTTGCGGAACCGTTCGGCGGAGGCCTTGTCGGTTATCCCCTCGGCGTAGTCGAAATAGTCGATCTGCCGGGCACGGGCGGTGTGGCGCGTTTCCAGGGTGTGCAGCAGCGCCAGGTCGCCGAAGCTGTATTCTCGCCAGAACTGTGCCCGGCTGCGGCCCTTGTGGGCCAGCCATTCGGGTTCGCGGACCGGCATCCATTCGAAATAGGCGCGGATCGAGGCCTCGCGCCGTGCCGTCCAGTTGCCCTCGGATTCCGGCTGGTGGTTCTGCGCTCCGCCGGTCCACGGGTTGTTGGTACTCTCGTGATCGTCCCAGCAGGCCAGCAGGGTATGCGCGGCGTGCATCGCCATGGCGCCGGCGTCGGTCTTGTACTGGGCATGCCGCGCGCGATAATCCGCGAGCGAGACGATTTCGTGCAGCGGTTCGTGCACACGGCCGATCTTGTGCGCAATCGGCGCGCCCCAGCCGTCCTGGCCGCCGTATTCGTAGATGTAGTCGCCCGTGTGCAGGACGAAGTCGACCTCGGCATCCCGGGCGATGGCCTGATAGGCATTGAAGTAGCCGAAAGCGTAGTTGGAGCACGAAGCCAGGGCGATCCCGAGGCGATCGAGGTGTCCCTGCGGCAAGGCGCGGGCTCGCCCGACCGGCGAGACGGCCTCGCCGACGCGGAAGCGATAGTAAACGCTGGCGCCAGCGCCAAGCCCGGTGAGGAGCACTTTCACGGTGTGATCGCGCGCGGCGTCGGTGACAAAGCCCCCCGAGGAGAGAATCCGGGCGAAATCGGGCGTCGCGCTGGTCTCCCAGACGCCTTTCACCTCGCCCTGCCCGGTAACGCGAGTCCAGATCACCACGCTGTCTGCAGCGGGATCGCCGCTGGCAACGCCATGCCGAAACGCTTCGTTATCAGGACCCGCCTGGGGGAATGCGACGCTCGGCAGGGCGAACAGGGCTCCGACCCCGGCCATGCCGGCCAGCAGCGCACGGCGGGAAACGGACGCTCTGCGGACTGCACGGGTCATGGGGCCAGTCCCTTAACTGCGTGGGAAACAAAAGCGGATGCGGGCAGGTATTCAGCCTGCCCGCATCCCGTTTCAGGCTTGCGACAATCAGAAGTCTGCGGTGAGCGAGAACATCACGGTCCGCGGCGTACCGATCCAGGCATAGTTGCCCGAGATGCCGCCGAGATAGTCTTCGTCGGTGAGGTTCGTCACGTTGAGCGAAAGCTCGGCCTGCCTGAGGAACGGGGCCAGTTCCTCGCCCTTCACCGCGACAGTCAGGTCGGTGAGGAAGTAGTTCTTCGCCACCCACGAGTTGCTGGCGTTGACGAAACGGTTGCCGGTGTACTTTCCGGTCAGGCTGACCCGGGCCGGACCGTAGCTGTAGTTGCCCGAAAGCACCCACATGTGCTCCGGAATGCCCGCCACCCGGTTCCCGGCAGTCACCCCCTGCTCGGCGTCAAGCGTGGGATTTCCGGTGCCGCGATAACTGGCGTCGATATAGGTGTAGGTGCCATAGAGGTTGAGCCCCTCGACCGGACGGACGTTGGCCAGCAGTTCAAAGCCCTGCGAGTCGATCCCGCCGGCGTTGAAGAACGCGCCGTCGCCCTCGGACAGATAGTCGTTGCCCGCGCCGGTCGAGTTCGGCACGAAAATCACTTGGTTGGAGAACTTGCTCTTGAACCAGGTGGCCGAAGCCTGCAGCCAGCGCGATTGGTAGCGGATGCCCGCTTCCCAGTTTTCCGCCGTTTCGGGCTTGATCTGGCTGATGTCGGCGTTGTTATATTCAAGCAGCGCGTCGGTGAGCGCCTTGAAGTTTTCGGCATAGCCACCGAACAGGTTCAGGCCGTCCATCGGCTCGATCTGGATGCCGCCGGACCACAGCACCTTGGACTTCGACGATATGCTGGTGTTGGCGCTCTCGCCGAACAGGTCGATCCGGTCGATGTGGTTGATGAACTGCTTCGCGCCAACATTGGCGGTGACAGGGCCGAAGCGAACCTGTTCCTGCAGATACCACTTGAAGGTGTCTTGCGGGTACTCGCGATTGTACTGCACCCAATAAGGCGTCGGGTTGTAGGCGGGGCCGACCTGGGTATTGATGATGTTGTGCCAGTCGCGCCATTCGGTGCGGTTGGTATCCTCGTACCACAGGCCGCCGCGCAGACTGCTTTCGACCGAACCGAAATCGGCTTTCCAGGTGGCATCGAGCGTGCCGCCCTTGCGATCCTTGCGATAGTGGGTGTGGCGATAGGACTGCGCGCCGATCGCGCCGGGCGCATAACAGGCCGGGTCATAATATCCCGCAGTTGTGCCGCCGTAGGGGAAGGTCAATGTGCCGACGCAGCCGGCCGTCGGGGTTAGGGCAACGCCTCCCGCATTCACGAAGTAGATCTGGCCGAGCGGCGATCCCCCGTTCACGGTGGCGTTGACGTTCTTGATTTCGCTTTCCGGATTGCCCGCGCCGTCTGCCGTCACGTCAACGATATACTGGGGATCCCAGTCACCCCGGCCGGCCATGTCATGGTAGTAGATCGCGCCGCGCAGATCGATGGCATTGGCTATGGTTGTGTCGGCCTTGAGATAAGCGAAGAAGTTCTCGCGCAGGGTGCCCCACGCCTGGCGATAGGCTTGGTCCTGATAGGGAATGCCGGTCCAGATGCCGGTCAGGCCGTCGTTATGCGGATAGAGCGCATATTGCGCCGCCGAATAGACCTGATCGTAATTGTTCTCGTTCGCCTTGTCGTAATCGACATAGCCGGTGATCCTGACCGGCGTGTCGACGATGAACTTGGCCGCGAAGTTGTCGCGATGGTTGTTGGCCGAACCTTCCATCCAGTCGGTCGCTTCCTGGTGCGAATAGGAAAGCCACGCCTTGGTCGTTCCGCCCAGGATCGAACCGGTGTCGTAACGCAGGTAATACCGCGAAGCCTTGTGCGAACCCAGCGAACCGGAGGCGCGGACACGGCGTTCGTCGAGCGGATCGGAGGTGACGAAATCAAGCGTACCGCCGAGCGCTTCGTTCGAGAGCGAAGCGATGTCGGCCGTCCCTTGCGAAACGTTCACCGTGGCGAGGTTCATCGTATCGACGTAGCGGTTGGCCTTGGCCCCGCCGCCATAGTTCGAACCGCCGTTGGGCAACCCATCGATGGTGATGCCGACTTGCTGCTGATCGAGATTGGTCTGGTAGCCGCGCACCGAATAGGCGGTCGACCAGTCGTCGAAGCC
>VMTF01000224.1 GCA_013791705.1 Sphingomonadales bacterium
AACCGCAAACGCATCCCGGCGTTCAGCCCGTTCCTCTATCAATATCGCAATCTCGTCGAGCGCTTTTTCAGCAAACTCAAGCATTTCCGCGCCGTCGCCACCCGCTATGACAAGCGCGCCGACAACTACCTCGCCTCAGTCCAACTCGCGTCCATCAGGATATGGTTGCGGCATAAAGAGTCGGTGACCTAATCCCAGCTGGGGGAAAGCTGGGGGTCACGTCAGCGCCTCTGTCGACCTCTCGAGGGTGTTTCACTTGGCCTGACTTTGCAGGAGATTCATTTTTTGCTTGTGAAGAACTGCAATGAGGCATTGGATGATTATCCAATCAACTCCAGCATATCATTGAGAGCGGCTGCAACGGCGCTTTTGCCTTCCGGCGTTAAACTCAGGTAAGTATGTCGTCCGTCAAAATCGCCAGAGGATTTGCAAACAAGTTTTTTTGCTTCGAGCGTCGCAATCCAGCGCCATGCTGTAGAGTAAGGCACGTCCGCCGCAACGCAGACGCTTTTCACTATTTGATCTGGCCCTGAAATGAACAAATCAAGCAGTATGTCCCAAGCGGGTTCACCCAAGAACCCTACCGGAAGATGCTTATTGCGGCGGCGTCGCGAATCATAGAGGCGCTTGGCAAAGGTCCTCAGATGAGTATCGTCGTTATTCTCGTGAAACAGGTGGGCTGGTTGACTGGAATTAAGCAGCAATGAGTCGATCGCGTCTATCAATTGCGACTTGAGTTCTTGAGCCACAACAAAATTTCGCTGTTTTATGGAATCCAGCCGTGAGAATGTGGGTTGGCCACCCTTGTGGTCTTGCGCGAGTTCGCTGGATCCGCCGACCGAAACGATTGAAATTCTCCCGCTCTCGGCCGTTGCCCGTTTTGCCATATTGAAACCGCTCCCTGGCTGCTGTTGGTGGCAACGATGTAACGGATCGAGAGAACTTGCAAGCGGATGAATGTCGGTCAGCGCAGGGCGCTCCGAGACGCCCTATTTTTTACAAATGCCCGCAAGGATTCCAAAGCACTCGCTGCGTGTGCTGCCGCCAGGTGCGCTCCCGCCGCATCGAAGATCTTGAGCGCATCGATCAGCAATGCCTCAGCGCGCGCTAGTTCCGACGGGTCCTGGTGGCCATCAGGTTGCAGTGCCATTGAAATACACCCTTGCAATCGACAAATTCTGAGGCCGCGGTGCGCGCCAAATCGCCGTATGGCATGCCAATTATGAAAATTAACCAAACAGATCATTAGGCACTATCGACACAGTGCATTTCCAGGGCAGTCCAATCCTGATTGGCCTTGCCCCGATGACGCGGAAGTTCTCCAGCTGGAGCCACATCGGTGTGTTCAACAGGACCTTCACATTGTTCGCGACGAAGCGCGGCAAGCCTGATCAACTGATGATCGATGTGACCCACCTGACGGGGCGTCGTGCTGCTGCCAGCCTGCGGCAAAAAGGGGGCTGTACCCTGAGGTATCGGCGGCACCGGAGACGGCCAGAACTCCAGGCTACATGCAGTTTGCGATGATCGTTGCCGCCCACTGTTCATGCTGTTCAGCGAAGGCCAGATGAACGACTTCGAGCGCGCCGCGCTCGTGATTCGTGCCACCCTTTGGCAGAAACTATTACGCGATGCCCCTGAATCACACGGGCAAATGGTCTACACGCCACTCTTCGGGCTGTTCTGGGGGGCAAATGTGGACTGGCCACGGCGCCGGGTCAGGTTGGCATGCGGCAAATGGCTGACTGTCAGCGTCTGGGTGACGTCAGGCATCCAGGATGCACCGGGCGGGTTCGCGTTGCCACGACCAGCTCGCGGCGCGGCCAAGCGGCACTGCCGTGCGCTGCTCTGCGGGCGTACCGGATAGCTCGATCCCCTCGCTGCCGGCCTGACCATTGCCGATTACGTCGCTACGAGCGCCCGCCAGCAAACCAGCGCGACAGCCAGCCCCGCTTGGGCATAAGGGGTGGGCTCTGCCGTGAAATGTGGAACAGGTAATTGGCCATCACCGCAGCCTGATTGTGGGACATAACCAGATGCTGCGTGTCAATATCGTGGCGCTCACTTTGCTCGAGCGAGCGAACACTTTCGATCTTCAGGATGAGCCGGCCACCGACCTCCTCATGCCTCCACCCGACGAGAACCCCGTATCCCTCGTTAGCCATGGACCTTGATCCGCACTGATCCATGTCGGGTGGCCTCAATCATCGTCTCATCCTTCCCCGAAACGACCGACGAATAATTGGTGCCGGGCCACCTTGGCAAGAACTGGTTTTGGCGCGCGTTCCGCCAAGTGCGACCTGTATATCCGCTGGTTGCCCTCTGGAGCGCGGTTCGCTGTGCCGGGCGCCCGCCATCGATCGTTCCGAGGCGCCTCGTGGAGGTCTTGCCGGGCGCAGGAACCGCCGCTCGCGCCGAGGCCTGGCGCAAGAGTGTGCATGGTGACTTGTTGGTTGCGCGGGGCAGCCCGAAATGATCTGGCGCGACCTTGGTGCACCTGATCCAGCCCATCGCAAATCCGCTGATTGTGACAGACGGTTGTGTGCGGCGGCCGCAAGGCGTTAGCCTGCTTCGTGCACAAGCCGGGAAAGGGCGACAATGGGCGAGGACATCATCCAGTTCGAGGAGAGCGAGGGCATTGGCGTGCTCACGCTCAATCGCCCTGGCGCGCGCAACGGGGTGACCCATGGCCTGCTGCCGGATTGGTGGACACCGAGATAGGATGTTTCCACCTATCGGAGGTCTGCAATGCAACGAAGGAAGTTCAGCCGCGAGTTCAAGCTTGAGGCGGTAAGGTTGGTGCGCGAACGCGGCGTCTCGGTTGCGCAGGCTGCTCGCGATCTGGATGTGCACGAGAACGTGCTGCGCAAATGGGTGAAGGAGTTTGCCGCCGATCCCGGCCATGCCTTTCCGGGTCATGGTCAGATGAGGCCGGAACAGTTGGAGATCGATCGTCTCCGTCGCGAGGTGACCAAGCTCAAGGCAGAGCGCGACATACTAAAAAAAGCCGCCGCCTACTTCGCGAAGGACTCGATATGAGGTTTGCCTTCATCGCGAAGCACCGAGGGATCTGGCCGGTGGCTTGGATGTGCGGGGCGCTCGGTGTCTCGCGGAGCGGCTTCCATGCCTGGCTCACTCGGGCACCGTCGCAGCGTGCCCACGATGACGAGGTGATCGGCGCCAGGGTCAGCGCCAGCCATGTTGGCAGCTACCGCACCTATGGTGCCCGCCGGGTCTGGCATGATCTGCTTGCCGAAGGCATATCCTGCGGTCTGCATCGGGTCGAACGGCTCATGCAGGCACAGGGACTGCGGGCTCGTCCTCGGCGTCGCGGCTTGCCCAAGGACCAGGGCGAACGCTCGGTCATCGCCGGCAACGTGCTGGATCGCCAGTTCACCGCCGACAGGCCCAACCAGAAGTGGGTGGCAGACTTCACCTACATCTGGACAGCGGAAGGGTGGCTTTACGTGGCCGCCGTCATCGACCTGTTCTCGCGCAGGGTGGTAGGCTGGTCGATGAGCGACACCATGACCGCCCAGCTCGTCACCGACGCGCTGATCATGGCGATCTGGCGGCGGGGCAAGCCGGACGCCCTGCTGCATCACTCAGATCAGGGCAGCCAGTATACCAGTGAGCAGTTCCAGCGGCTGATGGCTGACAATGGCGTCACCTGCTCGATGAGCCGGTCGGGCAATGTCTGGGATAATGCCGCGATGGAAAGCTTCTTCTCCTCGCTCAAGACCGAGCGGATCGGGAAGAAAGTCTACCGCACAAGGGCGCAGGCGAAGGCGGACGTGTTAGGCTACGTCGAATGCTTCTACAACCCGACCCGGCGTCACTCGACACTGGGCTATCGCAGTCCTATCGACTTCGAACGAGAAGCTGGGGTAGCCTGAATGAGCTTATCTCGGTGTCCACCAAACCGGCAGCAGGCCAATCGCCAACCGCGGCGCGCACTTGTTGCGCGCGCTCGGCCTCAAGTCGGGTGACACGCTTGCGCTGATGATCGACAATTCGCTCGCCTATTTTGACTTGTTCTGGGCGGCACAGCGCAGCGGCCTGTTCCTCGTGCCGGTGCCAACGCGGCTGACTGCGGGCGAGGTCAAGTACATCCTCGACAACAGCGAGGCCCAGGTCTTCGTCTGCTCCGCAGCCTATTCCGATGTGGCGCGGCAGATCCTCGCCGATCGCCCGGATGTGCCCGGCGTCGCCGAGTTCTTCGCGGTGAACGGCGCGCTTCCGGGCTACCGCGACTGGTATGGCGAGATCGCGGGCCTGCCGGAAACCCCCATCGCCGGCGAAGAAGCCGGCAGCCATATGGCCTATTCCTCGGGCACCACGGGTCGGCCCAAAGGTCTGCGCAATCCGCTGCGCGGCGGCCCGGCCGATGGACCCAATCAGCTCGCCGCCCAGTGGGCCGAAGGCTATGGCATCAGCGAAAGCTCGGTCTATCTCACCCCGGCGCCGATGTACCACTCCGCGCCACTGGTATGCAGCACCTCGGCCCAGCGCTGCGGCGCCCCGGTGATCCTCATGCCCAGGTTCGACCCGGAGGATTTCCTCGCCGCGATCGAGCGTTACCGCGTTACTGCCACGCAAGTCGTGCCCACCATGTTCGTCCGCCTGCTGCGCTTGCCGGAAGAGACGCGACGGCGCTATGACCTCTCCTCGCTGCGCACCGTGATCCACGCTGCCGCGCCGTGCCCGGTGCCGATCAAGCACCAGATGATCGCGTGGCTGGGGCCGATCATCGCCGAGCACTATTCGGCCTCCGAAGCCAATGGCTCGACCCAGATTTCTTCCGCCGAATGGTTGGCGAAGCCCGGTTCGGTGGGCCGGGCGAGCTGGGGAACGCTGCATATTTGCGACGAGGAAGGCAACGAGGTGCCGGCCGGGACTGACGGGATCATATATTTCGAAGGCGCGTTGCACTTCGAGTACCATGGCGATGCCGAGAAAACCGCAGGTACCCGCAATCCCCTCCATCCGACGTGGACGACTGTCGGCGACATCGGCCACGTCGATGCGGACGGCTACCTGTTTCTGACCGACCGGAAGGACTTCATGATCATCTCGGGCGGCGCGAACATCTATCCGCAGGAAATCGAGAACGTGCTCGTCTCGCACCCGCAGGTCGCTGACGTTGCGGTGTTCGGCGTGCCGCATCCGGATATGGGCGAACAGGTCAAGGCGCTGGTCCAGCCGGTGCGGTGGGAAGAGGCCGGGCCGGAATTGGCGCAGGCGCTGGAAGCCTGGTGCCGCGAGCATCTTTCGCCCATCAAAATGCCGCGCAGCATCGAGTTCGAAGCGGTCCTGCCGCGCGCGGAAAACGGCAAGCTCTACAAGAAGGATTTGCGTGCGCGGTATTGGCCGCAATAGCGGTAGGAGCAGGTGTGCCTTTCGTGCGCCGCCTACAGGTTGCGACAGGCCTCGACGATGATCTCGCGCAGCCAGTGCAGGCCGGCGTCACGATCCTGCCGCACGTTCCAGATCATCCGCATCGGTGAAGGATATGCCGGATAGGGCACGTCCAGCACACAGATCTCGTCGCCGCCGTGCAGCTCGGCGACCCGGCGGGGGCAAAGTGAAATCAGGTCGGTGTGTTTGACCACTTCGAGTGCCGACAGCGTATCGGGCACCACGATACCGACTTTGGCTTCCAGGCGATGCTGGGCCAGCGCAACTCCCAGTCCGACGGCCTCCATTGATTCCAGCGAGCCGTCGCCGCGCTGGCCCTGTGAACGCCGGTAGAAATCCGTGCCCCGCAAGTTCACGTGAGTCATGTTCGCAAGTTCGATCAGGCTGAGCGGCCCGTTCCCGCGGGGATGGCCGGCACGAATGACAAATGCCATCGCCTCGTGGTGCAGCACCTGGCTGCGCATCCACGGATGGGGCTGGGAGAGCGTGGTGATGGCCAGATCGATATGTCCGGACTCAAGATCATCGGCGAAGGAATCATTGATTTGCCGGAAGTCGATCAGCAATCCCGAGCGCTCCGATTCTTCAACCTTCTTGGCCAGCACCGGGGCAAGCAGCATGCGCATCGACAGGAGGCCGCTGATGCGGAATTCCCGTCCGGCCACGGCGGGGTCGAAGCCGCTGTCAAACGCGCTGTCGAGCAGGCCGAGCGCCTCGCGGATGCGGGGAATGATGGTGTGGGCGCGTTCGGTCGGCTGCATTCCGTGACGACCGCGACGGAAGAGCTCGTCGCCGAGCATTTCGCGCAAGCGTCGCAGGGAATGGCTGATTGCCGATGGTGTCACGCAGAGCCGCGCTGCGGCGAGGGTAACGCTGCGGTCACGGTAAAGCGCATCGATCGCGCGGAGCTGGTGCAATTGCAGTGCGCCGGTCTGGCCGGCCAAAGCGGCGGTGGGCCGCATACCCGATACGGCAGAGTCTGGACCATTGAACGCCATTTGCACGTCATTGAACAAAATTCATTCGACAGACAACCGGCATGACCATTATTCACGGCGCAAAGCAATCATCGGGAAGGAAAGTCCGTGGCCGAAAGCGCGCCAGCTCCAGAAGCCGTTTCAGCGGTTGATGTGGTCGCTCCATTTTTCGAGCCCTTTGCGCTCCGCTCGATGAAAGTGCCCAATCGCTTCGCGATGGCGCCGATGGCGCGAGAATTCTCCCCCGGCGGCGTTCCCGGCGCGGATGTTGCCGAATACTATCGCAAGCGTGCAGCCGGCGGTGTCGGCCTGATCGTGACCGAAGGGGTGGGGATCGAGCAGCCCGCCGCAGTCGACGGCACCGGGGTTCCGCTCATGTATGGCGAGGCTGCTCTGGCCGGGTGGCGGCAGGTCGTCGATGCGGTTCATAGCGCAGGCGCCGTGATCGTGCCGCAGCTCTGGCATCAGGGTGTATTGCGCAATCCGGCGCGTTCGGCCCGGCCGGATTTGCCCGGCCTGCGTCCTTCCGGCCTGTGGGGCACACCCGGCCTGACGTCCTACGAGGACGACT
This sequence comes from Sphingomonadales bacterium, assembly GCA_013791705.1. GTDB lineage: Bacteria > Pseudomonadota > Alphaproteobacteria > Sphingomonadales > Sphingomonadaceae > Novosphingobium. Next base: position 6,967 of record VMTF01000224.1, read on the forward strand.
ATGTCGCGCAGATGCAGACGCCAACCAGGCCGATGACCGACGAAGAAATTGCCGATACCATTGCCGCCTACGCCAGTTCGGCCAGGAACGCGATCGATGTCGGGTTCGACGGGATCGCGATCCACGGTGCGCACGGCTACCTGATCGACACCTACTTCTGGGCTGACACCAATCGCCGCACGGATCGCTGGGGCGGTGATGCACGGGCTCGTGCCGAATTCGGCGTGGAGGTCACCAAGGCAATCCGGCGTGAGATCGGCGAGGAAAAGCCGATCATCTTCCGGTTTTCGCAGCACAAGCAGCAAGACTACAAGGCCCGCTTTGGCGAAACGCCCGAGGAACTGGGTATCACTTTGGGCGCGCTGGCCGATGCCGGGGTCGATATGTTCGATTCGAGCAGCCGCCGCTTCAACGTGCCGATCTTCGAGGGCTCCGAACTCACCCAGGCCGGCTGGGCGCGCAAGCTAACCGGCAAGCCGTCGATGACGGTCGGTGGAATTGGCCTCAACAACTGGTTGCAGGATACCTTCAAGGGCCGCGGCGAGACGCTTGCGGTGAACAATCTCGACGAAGTGCGCCAGCTCTACGATCGCGGCATGTTCGACATGGTCGCGGTCGGCCGCGCGCTGATCAGCGATCCCGAATGGGTGCAAAAGGCCCGTTCGGGCGCACCCTTCACTCCCTATGATGCCACTTGCCTTGGAAGACTCGCATGACCGCTGACCTTACCGCACCGCTGTTCCAGCCGCTCACCGCGCGCGGGATGACCATCCCCAACCGCACGGTGATGGCGCCGATGGGTCGCGGCTTCGCGAACGACCATGTGCCCCACCCGGATGCGGCGGCCTATTACCGTCGCCGGGCCGAAGGCGGAGTCGGCCTGATCGTGACCGAGGCAACCGGGGTCGACCATCCGCTGTCGGCGGACACCGCCGGGACGCCGGTGATGCACGGCGCGGAAGCGCTTGCTGCGTGGAAGACCGTGGTGGATGACGTTCACCGCGTCGGCGGGCTGATCGTCCCGCAACTGTTCCACCAGGGCATGTTGCACGGTGGCGGTAATCCAACGAAGCCGATGGACAGCATGCGCCCTTCGGGCGTGATCGGCACGCCGGGGCCGACCAGCTTCGCTCCCGAGTTCATCGAGCGGGCCAAGATCCCGACCAAACCGATGACCGAAGAGGAAATCGCCGATGTCATCGCCGCCTATGCCCGTTCGGTCAGGAACTCGGTCAGCATCGGATTTGACGGGATCGAGCTGCACGGCGCGCACGGTTACATGATTGACGGCTTCCTGTGGGGCGAGAGCAACCTGCGCACCGACCATTGGGGCGGAGACATCGCCCAGCGCGCCACCTTCGCGCGCGAAGTGGTCAAGGCGGCGCGAGCGGAAATGCCCGCAGACATGCCGCTAATCTTCCGCTTCTCGCAGCACAAATCGAGCAACTATGATGCTCGCACCACCGAGACGCCGCAGGAACTCGAAGCCATGTTGGGGCCGATCATCGATGCCGGTGTCGATATTCTCCATACCAGCATCCGCCGCTTCTGGCAGCCGGCCTATGAAGGTTCGGATCTTAACCTCGCGGGCTGGGCCAAGAAGCTGACCGGCTTGCCGGTGATCGCGGTGGGCAGCGTCGGGTTGGGCTTCACCGCCTCGGACACCTTCATGAAGGTCGGGACCGAGGACACGGATTACAACGTCGCCCGCATGATGGACCGTTTCAACGAGGGCGAATTCGACATGATCGCGATCGGGCGGTCGCTGATCAGCGATCCCGCTTACGTCAACAAGCTGCGGACCGGCGAAACGCCGACGCGGTTCTCGCGGGATTCGCTGGCAACGCTGGTTTGACCCTGCCGCATAAGGCCGCGCGCTGATGCGAAGCGAGGCCAACAAGGAGAGACGGATGACCGACCTGGAAAAGCTGCTCGCGATTGAGGCGATCAAGGACACTTACGCCAAGAAGCTGCGCTCCATGGATCTCAAGCAATGGGACGTATATGCGTCGGTCCACACCGAAGATGCTTATTCGGAAACGTGGAAGGACAGCCTGCCGGACGAGGAAAAGCCGAAAGAAAATGATGGCCGGGTAGTCGGCCCGCAGGCGATCGCAGCGCAACTCGCAAAGGTTTTCACTTATCCCTCTCCGATCACATCTGTGCATCACGGCCACTGCGCGGAAATCGAGTTCCATTCGGATACCGAGGCCACCGCGATCCATTCGATGGAAGACATGCTGTGGTGGCAGAACGGGAATGTGGAAGAGCATCTTCACGGTTACGGCCACTATTATGAGACCTTCCGCAAGGTGGGTGAGCGCTGGCTGATTTCCTCGCGCAAGCTGGTGCGCATCCGCGTAGATATGACGCCGAACTTCTGGAACCGCTTCGGCACATCGGCATAGGGCCGGGTTTGATGCCGGGAACGACGCTGCCGCGCTTGATCGGCGGCCTCGGCAATTGAGCCTGAAGCCCGCATGGCATCGCAGGATTGGGCGCGGTGTCGTGCCTTGCCTGCAAAGCAAAAGGCGCCCCGGTGGGGCGCCCATCACTTCGTTTTCCCGATGATCTTTCGCGCTTACTTCGGCGAGACCACCATCAGCATCTGCCGACCTTCCATGCGCGGATAAGATTCGACCTTGGCGATCTCCGCGATGTCTTCCTGCACGCGGCGCAGCAGGTTCATGCCGAGTTGCTGGTGCGAAAGTTCGCGGCCGCGGAAACGCAAGGTGACTTTCACCTTGTCGCCTTCGCCGATGAATTTGTGCATCGCGCGCATCTTCACGTCATAGTCGTGATCGTCGATATTCGGACGCATCTTGATCTCCTTGATCTCCTGCGTCTTCTGACTCTTGCGCGCGATATTGGCCTTCTTCTGCGCCTCGTAGCGGTACTTGCCCACGTCGAGGAACTTGCAGACCGGCGGGTCTGCATTCGGAGAGACTTCGACCAGATCAAGACCGACTTCGGCGGCCTGTTCGATCGCCTCGCGCGTGTACATCACGCCGATGTTTTCGCCGTTCTCATCGATAACGCGGACCTTGTCCGACTGGATGAGCTGATTGTAGCGCGGCCCGCTCTTGACTGGGGGCTGCAGCATTCGCCGGGGTGGGGGGGCTATAGTTCGTTCTCCTGATGTTGCCCGAAATCGTGCGTGTTTTGCGGGTCTTTAAAGCGATTCTCGGCTGCGGGGAAGCAGAGAAAGTGAGCGGAGGCGCAGGCGGTCATGCTCGGCTGCCGGAAGCGGGCATTTGCCCAGCTTCGCTTGCGTTCAGGCGACGTCCACTTCGAGTGCTTCCTCACCGCCGGCCTTGAGCAACTTCCGCTCGACCGCCTTGAGCCGCGCCGGCTGGTCGATTTTCTCGCCGAGCAGGTCGGTCACGTAAAACGTGTCTGCGGCGCGCGCGCCATATGTTGCAATATGGGCAGAGTGCACGATCAGGCGCGATTCGAACAGGGCCCGGGCAAGCCGATTGAGTAGCGCGGGACGATCCCGCGCATTGATCTCGATAACGGTGAAGCGATTCGAGGCCTTGTTGTCGAACTCGACACGAGGGCGCACCTGGAAGGCGTTGGCACGCAGGCGGGCGGGCGGGCGAGCGGCGAGCTGGGGGACCAGCTTGATGCGGTTGGCAAGTGCATCGGCGATCGCCGTCCTGAGGCGGGCGAGCTGATTTTCTTCGCTGAATGGACGGCCCAGCGGATCCTGCACCAGGAAGTTGTCGACGCCCATGCCGTTCCGCGCGGTGTGAATGCGGGCGTCGATGATGTTGCCGCCGGCAAGGTGGATGCCTCCTGCGATGCGATAGAACAGCCCTGGATGGTCGGCCGCAATCACCGTGACCAGCGTGGCGCCGCGGGCAGCGTAGTATTCGGTGGTGATATCGAGCGGGGTGCCCTTTGCGCGTTCCAGTTGCACGAGATTCATCGCGATGATGTCGTCCGGCTCGGCAATCCAGTATGCGTCGACCAGTTGTGCGCCGACCGTATCGACCAGTGCCGCATTGTCGCCCAGGATTGCGGTGACAGCGCGCTTCTTGCTTTCGACCCGGTCGGCTCGCCCGTGTTCGGCATGGCCAAGGCGCAACCGTTCTTCGGATAGATTATAAAGCTCGGCAATAAGCTGCCGCTTCCACGAGTTCCACACGCCCGGGCCGACCGCGCGAATGTCCACGATTGTGAGGAGGGTGAGGCAGCGCAGCCGCTCCAACGACCCCGGCACCTTCAAATTGGGGCCCGCATGCGCAGACCCCAACAACAACGATACTTAAAACCGCAATTTTTAATATAACGCTCCTCCCCATTAACCAGTGTAAATCCTTTTCTCTCAGCCAGTCAAGCCAAACCTCTTTCGGAATCTTTTTATATTTCAGATAGACAAGCATGCAGTAAGTCGTTATCTGATCGTCCCTGTCAACTTTTGCC
>VMTF01000025.1 GCA_013791705.1 Sphingomonadales bacterium
CCGGGCGAGGAAGGGACCGTCACGTTCGACTACACGATCCAGGACGGCGACGGTGATCCTTCGCGCGCGACGGTCACGATCACGCTGCTGGAGGATTCGGAACCGAGCGTATCGGTGAGCGGCGAGAACACGGTCTATGAGGCCGGTCTGCCGGCGCGTCCGGTGGATGAGCCGGCCGGCTCGGGCAGTGGCGGGAGCGCGACGACCACCGGCACGCTGACGATCGGTACAGGCAACGATACGCTCGCGTCGCTGGTGATCAACGGCACTGACGTAACCGCAGGCGGCACCGTCACCACGGCCAAGGGCGAATTGACCGTCACGCTGACGGCCGGTGTCTATAGCTACAGCTACACGCTGACCGACAACACACTGAGCGACCCCGACAGCGATACGTTCTCCGTCATGGTGACGGACAGCGACGGTGATCCGGCTTCGACGTCGCTGGTGATCGGGATCGAGGACGACGTGCCGACCGCCGTCGATGACGGGACATTCACCGTTGCCGAGCAGACGCCGCTGACGTTCAACGCGCTGACGAACGACACATTCGGTGCCGACGGCGTCGATATCGCGACCAAGGTGGCGATCACGACGGATCCGGCTAAAGGTACGGTAACGTACAATTCTGCCACCGGCGCGTTCACCTATACTCCGGCGGCCGGGGCCGAGGGGCTGGACAGCTTCCAATATACCATCACCGACGGTGACAGCGATCCTTCGACAGCGACCGTCACGCTGAACATCGCGGCAGATTCGGTTCCGAACATTCTTTCGATCGCAAACCTGGCGGTTGACGAGGACGGGCTTCCGGGCGCCAACAGCGACACCGCGCCGCTGCAGGTATCGCCGGCGGAAACGGCCGGCACCGGCCTTGCCGCCGCCAGTGGCTCGACCACGGTGAACTTCGGCGCCGACACCCCGGCGAACCTCGCCGCGTCGATCGTGCTGGTCGATACCGCCGGGCTCGACACCCAGCTCAAGACGCTCGACGGCAATTTCGTGACGTTCGCGCTGGAAAGCGGCGTGCTGGTCGGGCGCAGCACTGGCGGCACCGAAGTGATCAGCGTCGCGATCACCGGCGCGAGCGCGGGAGTAAACCCGGGCGACGTGATCTATACCTATGCGGTCACGCTCTCGCAGCCGGTCCAGCATCCGACCGCAGGCACCGAAGACGTCGTGACGCTGAGCGGCGTGACCTTCCAGGTCACCGACAGCGACGGCAGCACCGCGACCGGCAACTTCGCGATCACGGAGCTTGATGACGTACCGTCGATCGATCTGACCATGGGCGCGGACGCGGGCGTGGTGCTGGGCACCCTCGATGCCAACACGGATGGTACGCCGACCAGCGAGGACACCGCCAGTTCGACCGCGAGCTTTGGCGGCGTATTCTCGATCAATGCCGCCGGCACCAGCGCCGGGGCCGATGGCGCGGCCAGCCAGTCGGTTACCTATGATCTGACGATCGCGAATGCGGTTTCGGGCCTGACCAGCCACGGCACGGCGATCACGCTTTACGAACTGGCGGACGGCACCGTGGTCGGCGCCACCTCGGCCAGCGCGCCGGCAAATGTCCTGAGCCCGTCGGTGGTGTTCAGCGTCGGCGTCGCCGGTGACGGCGTCGTCACGCTCACCCAGTATCAGCAGATCGATCATGGCGCGCCGGGCGTATCGACCGGCCCCTATGACACGCAGTTCACGACCCTCGCCGACGGCAAGCTCTCGCTGACCGCAACGGCCACGCTGACCGACCGCGACGGTGACGTCGCGACCGATCAGGAGACGGTCGATCTGGGCGGCAACATCCGCTTTGCCGATGACGGTCCGGGCTTTTCCGGCGTATCGGCCGGCGGCACGGTCACACTCGACGAAACAGTGGCGGGTTCGCCCGCCGGCTATGGCGCGACCGGGATCAGCGTGACTTCGGCCACGGCGATGATCTCGGCCACCGCAGCCTTCGGAGCGGACGGCCCGGCGGCGTCCGGTTCGCTGGTCTATGGCCTCACGATCACCGGCGGGGGCGCCACGCCGCTCAAGACCGCTATCGGCGACTATCCGATCGGCCTGGTGCAAGTCGGCGCAGACACGGTCGAGGGCCGCTATGTCGATGGCGCGGCCGTCACGCAGGTGGCGTTCCGGCTGGTCATCGGCGGTGACGGCAAAGTCACGGTCACCGAATTCGTGCCGCTTGAGCACAACCTCGACGGCAATACCGCACCTGCTTACGACGATCCGCTCACGCTCACCGATGCGCAGGGCGCAAGCCTGATTTCGGCGACGGTGACCGCGAAGGACTTCGACGGCGACACCGCAAGCGCAACTGCAGCGATCGGCGCGAACATCACGTTCCGCGATGATGGTCCGGCCGCGAACGACGATACCGACAGCATCGCCGCGGGTTCGACCGGGCCGGCCGATGGCAACCTCATCACCGGAGCGGGCGGGACCGACGGGAACCCGACCGACGGCGTGGCCGACTATGTCGGCGCCGATGGCGCGTTCATCTCGTCGGTCACCGGCGTAGGCGCTCCGGTCAGCGTTCCGGGCACCGGTACCACGCTCGTTGCTGGCCTTTATGGCACCCTGACAATCGCTGCCGACGGCTCCTATTCCTATGCCCGTACGGCCGGGGCAGGCGGCGGCCTTTCCGACAGCTTCACTTATACGCTGACCGACAATGACGGCGATTATTCGACCGCGACGTTGACGATCGCCATCGATAACCTTGTTCCAGTGGCGGGAACCGCCTCGGCGACAGTCGATGACGAAGGGCTGGGCGGCATCCCCGGCGGGACGGGCGACATCAACGCCAACACAGGCGATCTCGATCTGACCAGCGAGGCCATCTTCAAGGGCGTGCTCGGCGGAACTGCGGGCGATGGCACCAGCACCTTCCTGTTCCAGGCGAGCCTCGCCGGGACGACGCAGATCATGGGGCAGGAAACGGTGACCTATTCGGTTTCGCCGGACGGCGCGCTGCTGACCGCGACAATCACTGCGTCGCCCGATAGTGGCCGGCTTGGTGATCCGCTGTTCACGGTGCAGATCACCAATCAGGCGACCGGCGCCTACACGTTGACCCTGGCGGACAACGTGCTGCACGCGGCCGGCGGCAATGAGAACAGCGTTAACATCGCGATCCCCTATCAGTTGCAGGATCAGGGCGGCGAACTGTCTGCGGCTCCCGGCAGCCTTTCGGTGCAGTTCAACGACGACACGCCGACGCTCGGCACGGTCCAGAACCAGCAGGCCAGCAACAACCCCGTGCAGACACCGGCAGTGGGCACGCTGCACTTTGCTTCCGGGGCGGACGGCGCCGGATCGGCCATGACCATCACGGCCGACCTCACAGGGATCAAGTCGGGCGGCCACAACCTGCTCGCCAGCCAGTCCGGCAATGTGCTGACCGCTTATGCCGACGTCGACGGCAGCGGGACGATCAATGCCGGCGATACCGCCGTGTTCACGCTCACGGTGAACCCCACTGCCGGAACTTCGGGTCAGTATGTGTTCGATCTGGTGGCCCCGCTTGATGGCACGGTCGTCGATACTGCGATCGGCGGTGCTTCCTCGTTTGGGGCGGGGCCGACCCAGTTGCAGGTTCTCAACGACGGCGGTTCCACACCGCTGGCGGTCATCTCGGGGTACGCCGTAGGGGCCGGCTTCGATGCCGCTGCCTGGTTTGCCGCGGCCGGACCCGCGCTGCCCGCCGGCCTGACACTGTCTGCCGTGAACGGGTCGACTTCAGGCTGGGGCGTTGACAACAACAACTTCAACGGCGGCAGTCCGCTGGAGTTCATGCGCTTCGATTTCGGGGCGCCGATGGACGATTTCGACGGCGCCGGACCCTATGTGCCCCCTGCCGTGGCCCTCCCTGAAGTGAGTTACGCCACGATTGACTTCATCAGCTTCTCCAGCAGCGAAATCGTCCAGGTCAGGGTGCATTATACCGACGGCACATCGGGCATCCAGACGGTTACCGGGGCGGCCATCGGCGGCGAGGTGACGTTCACAGCGCCGAGCGGGAAATTCATTGACTGGATCGATCTCTATACCGCGAGCGTTTCGAACGGTGGCGGCAAGATCAACCTGGTCTCGGTCGGTGTCCAGTCCACTGTCGTGAACAACACCATCCCCTTCACGGTGCAGCTCACCGATGCCGATGGCGCTCCGACCGCAAGCTCGGCGTTCACGGTTCACGTTGCTGACGGACTTGTGCCGCTCAGCCCGGCGGCTCCGGTGGTTGTCGACCTCAACGGCGACGGGGTGAACTTCCTCGGCACCTTTGATGGCGTGACGTATGATTATGCTGGCGATGGCATCAAGGTGGCGACGGCCTGGGCCGCGCCGGACGATGGCATCGTGGCAATCGACCTCAATTCCGATGGGCAGGTTTCGTCGGCGTCCGAGTTCGTGTTCGGCGGCAATGGCCTGACCGACCTTCAGGGGCTCGCTGCGCAGTATGACAGCAACAGCGATGGCGTGCTTGACGCGCAGGATGCCCAGTTTGCCAGCTTCGGCGTGTGGCAGGATGCGAATTCGAACGGGGTCAGCGATGCCGGCGAGTTCCACACGCTCACCGATCTGGGGATCGCGTCGATCGAGTTGACGTCGGACGGCGTCAGCTATGCGGCGGCCGACGGCGACGTGGTCGTAGCCGGCACGACTGTCGTGCAGTACGGGAATGGCGACACTACCACGGCCGCCGACGCGAGCTTTGCAATATCGCGGCTCAGCCAGCAGGTGGAAAGCGCGGTAACCGTGGCGGCGGCCAGCAGCCTCGTCACGGCGGCGGCGGCGATCGCGGTGGCCGAAATCGTCACTTCGCCGGCCGCACCGTCAGTGGGCGGCGCGCACGCCGAGACGACCACGGTGACTGCCGCGACGGGCGAATCCGGCGCCGCGCATCCCGCGTTCGACCTTCCGCCGGCCACGTCCGACGAGGCGGCCAAGGCGCCCGAACCGGCTCATGATCTTCAGACTGTGCCCGAGCCTGCGGCCCCGGCCCATCTGGCCGCGCTGGCGGACAACGCGGCCGATTTGGGCAGCGGCGGCGCCGAGGGCGATCATGCCGCAGGGGCGGAGCAGTTCGCCGCGCTCACGTTCGATGCTCCGGCGACGGTGCAGGCGATGGACGCGTTGCTGGTGGCAGCGGCGGGCGGCGACCAGGCCGGCACGCAGGGTCCGGCGGAATTGCCGGCGGTGCAGGAAGCCCTGGCCGAGGGTCATGCCGCAAACTTCGTAGATAGTCTGATTGACTCCGTCATCGGACAAGCGGCAGACACGGGCGCGACAGGCGCGGGACACTCGCCGATGTTGGCGGAACTGCTCGCGGCGCACGTCGATACGGGCGCGACAATGACGATGGCACCGGCCAACTTCGACATGGGCCATGCCGGGCTTGAAGCCGCACTGGCAACTGCCCACGCCTGACCAGCGGGGGAACGATGATGAGACTGAAAAGGGGGACCGAGCAATGCGTTGGAAAGCTGCCTTCATGGCAACGGGAGGCGCAGTAGCGGCGCTGGCATGGGCTGCGCCTGCGCGGGCGCAGGTAGCCGGGGATGATCTGATGGCGCTCGACGGGCAGAGCCTGAAGAGCGAAATCGGATCCCGCTACGACGAGGCGCTGGGGCTGACCCAGGATTCCGCCATCGTTTCGGCCGACAGCAACCGCTTCACCTGGGCCGCTCAGGCCAAGGCGCAGTGCGGCATCGCGCTCGGCTTTCTGAAGAGCGGGACCAAAGACCCCGTGAGCATCGGCAAGTGCGAGGATGCGGCCAGGCGGATGCGCGTCATCGCGCCGCCGCCGGTGATTGCCGCGTCCGAAGCGCCGGCCGTGCGGCCCGATGCCTGTTCGGAGCCGATCGCCGGGATCGTGTTCTTCGATTTCGATAGCGCGGTGCCGCCTGAATCGGCCAACCAGACGATCGATTCGGTGGTCAACTTCACCCAGGTCTGCAACTGGACCGGCCTGGTGGTGACCGGCCATACCGATCGCTCCGGCAGCGATGCCTATAATCAGGCCCTTTCGGTACGCCGGGCCAATGCGATTGGCGCGCTGCTCGAGTCGCGGGGAGTTCCCGCCGGCGTCGTGCACGTGTCAGGCAAGGGCGAGACCGAGCCGAAGGTTCCCACGATTGACGGCGAACGCAATCCGACCAACCGCCGCGTGGAAATCACGGTCAAGTAATCCAGGGGTGGAGACCATCATGAATACCATCAAGCGCATCTCGACCGGGCTGGCCATGCTGCTCGCGGGCACTGCCGAACTGGCGCTCGCGCAGTCCGCCCCGGTCAGCTTGCCCGAAGCGATCACCGTTGCGGTCAATTCCAATCCGCAGGTTGCCCAGGCGCAATACAACAAGGAAGCGATCCAGTTCGAACGCAAGCAGGCCCAGGGGCTCTATGCGCCGCGCGTCGATATCGAAGGCTCGGCCGGCATTCGTAGCCTGGACAATACCACGCGGCGCTCGCTTGGCATTGCCGATGATGAACTCTATCCGCTGGAAGCGCATGCGCGCCTCGACTGGACCGTGTTCGACTTCGGACGCCGCCGGGGAGAGTTGCATCGCCAGTCCGCGCGGGTAGACGGCGCTTCGCTGCGGGTGCTCGAGCGTTCGGAATTCATCGCCCTGCAGGTGACGCGCCAGTATCTCGACCTGATGCTTCAGCAGCGGGTGGTCGCGGCCACGCTCGACAACGTTTCGTTCCACCGGACCCTGGCGGGCGACCTTGGCACCGGGGTGGAGCAGGGTTCTATCTCGATCGCGGACAAGCAGCAGGCCGAAGAGCGCTTGCAGGCGGCGATCGTGCGCCAGGCCGAAGCCGAGCAGGATCTCGCCGAAGCCAGGATCAAACTGCGCCACCTGACCGCGCTTGACATCACCGACGTGCAGATGCCGCCGGAGCTGGCCGCGAGCCTGCCGGCCACGCTCGAAGAGGCGGTGGGTCTGGCCCGCAGCCAGAATCCGCTGGTCCGCGAAGCGATGGCGGATGTCGATGCTGCCTCGGCCCACGCGAGCAGCGTCAAGGGTGATGGTTTACCGAAGATTGGCGTCGAATTGATCAGCCGGATCGGCGAAGACGTCGATGGCTTTAAGGGCAGGACGACCGACCTGCAGGCGCGTGGTTATCTGCGCTGGAACGTGTTCGACGGCGGGATCAGCCGCGCGAACTATCAGGAGATGGTGCGCCGGGCGAGCGAGAGCCGCTACCGGCTTTATGACGTGACCCGTCAGGCCGAAGAAGATGTCCGGATTGCGTGGACGACGATGAACACGCAGAAGCGGCTGGTGAAAGAGGTGACCACGCAGACCCGCGTGAGCGACGATCTGTTGCTGTCCTATCGCAGCCAGTTCAATGTCGGCCGCCGTTCGCTGCTCGATGTGCTCGACGCCCAGAACACCCGCTACAATGCGCAAGTCCGGCTTGAAACAGCGCGCTTCTCCGAAATTTTCGCGCAATACCAAACTCTTGCGGCAACCAACCGGTTGCTGACGGCGTTGAATGTGGCGCCCGGCGCCGGAGCCGGCGAGACCGAGCGCGAGCGGTTCAAGTTCGGGCCGGCGGCACCTGCGGAAGTGCAGTACCGAACGCCGCCCAAGTAGCCGCAAACCGAGGTAATGATGATGGCCGCTGGGCCGGATCCGATTTCGGGCACGCCCGACAGCTTGCGCGCCTGTATTGTCCAGCTCGCGGATCGCTTCGGCGTGTCGTGCGGGCCGGGGCAGTTCGATTCGCTCGCGCTGGATGTGAGGGGCCGGTTGCCGCTCCATCAGGCGGAGGCGGCGCTTGAACTGATCGGTCTGGATGGCCATGGGCGCCGCGCCGCGCGGATGCCGCGCCGGCCGGAAATCTATCCGGTGATCCTGGCGGTTGGCGGCGACGGGCAATGCATCGTCGTCCACGAATTGCGCGACGGCGATGCGCTGGTCTGGCGGCCGGAAACCGGCGCGGCGACATGGGAACCGCTGGCCGCGCTCGAGGCGGCCTACGCGGGTTGGTTCGCCACCGTCTATGGCGATCCCACCGTCCTGCGCGATGCGGCGCAGCCGTGGCGGGCGGCCGCGCGGGGACACTGGTTCTGGAGCGAGGTCGACAAATTGCGCCATCGCTTCGGCATGGTGCTGCTGGCGAGCGTGCTGATCAACCTGCTCTCGCTGGCGCTGCCGTTGTTCTCGATGAACGTTTACGACCGGGTCATTCCGAATCGCGCGCAGGCCACCTTGTGGGTGCTGGCGATCGGCGTGCTGCTGGCGTTCGCGCTCGACTATGTGCTGCGCCGTGCCCGCACCGGGGTGATCGATCACCTGGGCCGCGAGCTCGATCTCAAGCTGTCGCAGAAGATCTTCGGCAAGATCCTCGCGGCGCCCTTGTCGGAGCGCAAAGGCCACACCGGCAACCTCGTGGCGCGGGTGAGCGAATATGCGATCGTCCGCGATTTCTTCACCTCGACCACGATCGTGCTGATTGTCGATATGCTGTTCCTGTTCCTGTTCGTGCTGCTGATCGCGTGGCTGGCGGGCTGGCTCGCGCTCGTCCCGCTGTTCGCGATGGCGGTGATGGCGCTGCTGGGCCTGCGCCTGCAAAAGCGGGTGGAGCGCAGCGCGCTGGAGGCGCAGGCCGATCACGGGTTGCAGCAGACACTGCTGGTCGAATCGATCACCGGGCTCGAAACGCTCAAGAGCGTGAGCGCGGAAGGGGTGATGCTGGGCCGGTGGCGGACCCTTGCGGAACTGGGTTCCCGCTCGCAGGAGCGCCTGCGCGACGTTTCGACCACCGCCATCGGCGCCGCGGCCACCTGTCAGCAAGCCTGCAACGTACTGCTCATCCTCGGCGGATATTACCTGTTCGATGCGGGCAAGATCACGATGGGCGCGATCATCGCGATCGTCATGCTGTCGGCCCGCTCGCTGGCGCCGGCCGCGCAGCTCGCCTTCCTGCTGACGCGGGGGCAACAGGCCAAGCAGACGCTGGACGCGTTGCAGGAACTGTGGGTCGGCGAGGACGAGCGGCGCAAGGGCGCCGCCTCGATGACCCCCGCGATCCGCGCCGGCGAAGTCCGGTTCGAAAACGTGTCGTTCGCTTATCCGGCCGCCGCCCAGCCCGCGCTCGATGCGATCAACCTGACGATCCGGCCGGGCGACCGCGTCGCGATCATCGGCCGCGTGGCCTCGGGCAAATCGACCCTGGGGCGCCTGCTGTGCGGATTGCACGAGCCGACCGGCGGCGCGATGCTGATCGACGGGCTCGACAGCCGGCAATATCGGCCGCGTGATATCCGTGCGGCGTTCCGTTTCGTCGGACAGGATGCGGCGCTGTTCAGCGGAACGATCAAGGACAACCTGATGCTCGGCGGGGGGGAAGCCGCCGACGATGACCTGCTGGCCGCGCTGGAGGCGGTCGGCGCGGAGCAGTTCCTCACGCGGGATGAGGGCGGGTTCGATCGCAGCGTGGGCGAATCCGGCGGGCGTCTGTCTGGCGGGCAACGCTCGTTCCTGACCATCGCGCGCGCGCTGGTGCGCCCGTCGCGCATCCTGTTCCTTGATGAGCCTTCCGGGGCGATGGACAGCCAGAGCGAGAAACTTCTGGTCGAGCGGTTGTCCCGCTTTCTGACGCCGCAGCAGACATTGGTTATTTCGACCCACCGTCCGGCCCTTCTGGCGGTCTGCAACCGCATCATCGTGCTGGACAAGGGGCGGATCGTGGTCGACGGCCCAGCTTCGGAGGTGCTTTCGCGCGCCGGAACGGAGATCGGCCAATGACGGTGTCCACGCTTCCCGTCCTCGACCTTGCGGAGGGCACCGCACCGCCGCCGCCTCCGGCCGCGCGCGCGCGGCGGGCAAAATTTGTGATTCTCGCGCTGGCCGTGGTGCTCGGCATGGGGCTTTCCCTCGCGGGGTGGCGCTTTATCGCCGAACCGGCGAATAATGCGCCGTCCGGCCCGGTGTTGCGGATCGCCTTCGATCAGGCGGCAGCGGTCGCCGCGATCTCTGTGGACGATCGCACCCAGATCATCGCCGAAGGCACCGACGCCGAATCGCGCAATGCCGCGATCCCGTTCGCCGCGGGCGCAAATGCGCCGATGCGCGGTTTCCTCCTCCACGCGTCGGCGCCCGCTGCGGCCACCGCGCTCAAGTGCCTGACCCAGGCGATCTATTACGAAGCGGCGACCGAGCCGGTCGCGGGGCGCCGCGCGGTGGCGCAAGTGGTGCTCAACCGGATGCGCCATCCGGCCTATCCCAAAAGCGTGTGCGGCGTTGTCTATCAGGGCGCCGAACGGGCGACCGGGTGCCAGTTCAGTTTCACCTGTGACGGATCGTTGCTGCGCCAGCCGATGGCTGGTCCGTGGCGCGAGGCAGAGGGCATCGCACAGGCCGCTCTGGCGGGCCGGGTCGAGCCGAGCGTGGGCACGGCAACCTTTTACCATGCGGACTATGTGCTGCCGCGCTGGGCGTTCGAACTGGCCAAGGTCAACAAGCTGGGGCGGCACCTGTTTTACCGGTTCACCGGCGCCGGCGGGCGGCCTGGCAAGTTCAACGGGCAATACAGCGCGCAGGAAAGCATTCCCGCTTTCGATCTCGCCCGGCTGCAGGCCCGGCTGCTGGCGGCGGGCAATCCTGCCGATGGACTGGCCGATACCGTTCCCGGCCTGACCGTTGCGCCGCACGTGACCGACCGTCATGCGAGCGACGACGTCGGTGGGCGGCTTGATGTGACGCGCGCGTGGCGGCTGACTATCCCCGATCCGGCCGAGAGCAGCAGCCGCTACCGGGCTCTGGTGAGTGGCGCTGACGCAGGTGCGCCGCCGCAGACCGGCGGATCGCCGGCAGCGGCGGAGATCGCCCAGTGAGCTGGCTCCGCGCGGTGCTGGCGCGATTCTGGCAGTGGGGCATCTGGAGTCCGAACCAGCGGCTGATCGCGGTTTCTGCGGTCGGCATGGCGGTGATGCTGGTGTGGGCGGCGGTGGCGCCGGTCGATGAAATCACGCGCGGAATGGGCAAGGTGATCCCGTCGAGCAAGGTCCAGCTCATCCAGGCAGCGGCGCCTTCGGTGGTCCAGGAAATCCTCGTCCGGCAGGGCCAACTGGTCAAGAAAGGCCAGTTGCTCGTGCGGCTCGACGATTCGCAGTCCGCCTCGGCCCTTGGCCAGTTGCAGGCCGAAAGCGAACGCCTGACGGCCCGCGCGGAGCGGCTGCAGCGCGAAGGCACCGGGCAGGGCGGGGGCTGCGCGGAAGGCACGGTTTGCGCCGAGGAAGAGGCGCTCTCCGAAGTGCGGCGGGCGACCGCAGCCAGCAAACAGAACGCTCTGGCGGCTGCGGTGGAGCAGCGCCGCCGCGATTTGCAGGAAGGCCAGGCCACCGTGGCCTCGCTGACGAACAGCGCGCGACTGGCGCAGGATCAGGTAAACATGCTCTCGCCGCTCGCGGCCAAGGGCATCGTTCCCAAGACCGAGCTGCTTACCGCGCAGCGCGAGCTGGTCGACGTGCAGGGCCGCCTCGCCGCCGCGCGGCAGGGCGTCGGGCGCGCTTCCGCCGCGATCGCCGAGGCGCAGGCGCAATTGAACGAGGCACGGCTCGATTTCCGCCAGCAGGCGCTGAACGAGCGCAGCGACGTCACCACCAAGCTCGCCGTGAACGAAGAGACGATGAAGGGCGCCGCGGCCCGGCTTGAGCGCAACGAATTGCGCGCACCGGTCAACGGCCTCGTCAACGATGTGGCGATCGCCACCGTCGGCGGGTTCGTGAATGCGGGCGAAAAGGTGATGCAGGTCGTCCCGGTCGATGACAAGCTGCTGGTTGAGGCGCGGATTTCCCCGAAGGACATCGCTTTCCTGAAGCTTGGCGACCGGGCGAACGTGAAAGTCACCGCCTACGATTTCTCGATCTACGGCGGCCTGCCCGGCAAAGTGCGCAACATCAGCGCCGACAGCATTTATGACGAGGCCGAAAAGCAGGCCTACTACACCGTGGTCGTCGAGACCGACCGGGCCTACCTCGTGAAAAGTGGCCGCAGATTGCCGATCATGCCGGGCATGATCTGCGATGTGGAAATCATCACCGGCAGCAAGAGCGTGCTGGCCTATCTGATGAAGCCGGTGTTGCGGGGGCTCGACGAGGCGCTGACCGAGCGGTGACGGCTGCCGGGTGCGGCGCCTGTCTCAGTAGCCGTGCAGCCACTTGCCCTGCTGGTTGAAGGGCATGATCGGGCGGTAGTCGATCGCGGCATTGGCATCGACCAGCGTGTTGGTCGCGTTGTCGAGCAGCCAGAACGTGCTGCCGTCGCGCACCACCAGCAGGGCATGATCGGCATTGCGGGCAAGGTCGCGGGCGATCGTCAGGAACATCGCATCGCGCGGCACGCCGGCGGCGGCCAGCAGTTGCATCTTGAGGATCGCGATGTCTTCGCAATCACCGGCGCGCCGGCGCAAGGTGGTGCGGGCATCGGCCCAGAAATCCGCCTTGCGGTAAAGATCCCGGTCCTCGGCATAGCGGATGCGTCCGTTCGCCCAGACGTTCACCGCCTTGATCCGCGCCAGTTGACCGCCGTTTTCGGAGCCGAGCGGCAGTCCCCGCACCAAGCCGCCCGGCAGCGCGGCGCCGCTCACGCGCGCCCATTGCGCGTCGAAGCTGGTGTGCGAAACCGGCAGGCGCCGGCTCGACAGGAAGTCGTCCGGGCCGACGGTGCGGGCCGGGCGGGGCAGCGCCAGTCCGGGCGCCATCCGGGTGATCGCCGGCTGGCTGAAGGTGAACTGCGCGGACCCGCTGCAACCGGTCGGTCCCGCCGCCGGACCGGACGGGCTGGCCGGAGCCGGCGCCAGACCTGCCGACGCGGCCGAAGCCTGCTGGCGCATGATCCGTTCGAGCTGGCTTGGCTCGCCGCCCAGGATTGCCGAAGCCTTGGAAAACGGAGAAGCTCGTGCCGCAAGCTGGCCGGTAGCGGGTCCGGCACCTGCACAGCCGGGCTGGGCCGGCAGCGAAATCGCCGTCGCGAACGCGGCCGGCAGCAGGCCGAAGCCGGTCGCGGCCGAGGCTTGCCCGGCAAGGGCAAGACCGGAGGCCATGGTCAGCAGCAGGGGCAGGGTGCGGCACTTCATTGCCGGCACAATGTCGCCGCAAGTTCACCATCAGGTGCAGCGATCTGGTTAACGCCCGCTTCGGATTTACCGAGACGGGCACCGCACGAGCGGCGGCCGGCGCAAGGCTCCTTGCTCCCGCCGCCATGGCTGGGATACCCTCCCCCGCAACCAAAGTGCCGCGTGGCCTGATCGTGAGAGGAATACCCGAGTGACCGTTCATCCCGTCCCCGCCGAATGGGCCAGGCGCGCCTATGTCGATGCCGCCGGCTATGCTGAGAAGTATCGCCGTTCGATCGCCGAGCCGGAGGCGTTCTGGCGCGAGGAATCCGCGCGGATCGACTGGATCAGGCCGTGGACGAAGCTCAACCGGTGCAGCTACGATGAAGCTGATTTCGGGATCGAATGGTTTGCGGACGGGACGCTCAACGTTGCGGCCAATTGCCTCGATCGCCACCTTGCCGAGCATGGCGATAGGGTCGCGATCATCTGGGAGGGCGATGATCCCGCGCAGCAGCGCAAGATCACCTACCGGCAGTTGCACGAAGAGGTCTGCCGCTTCGCCAATGCGCTGAAGCGGCTGGGCGCGACGCGCGGCGAACGCATCACCATCTATCTGCCGATGATCCCCGAAGCGGCCATCGCCATGCTCGCCTGCGCGCGCATCGGCGCGATCCATTCGGTCGTGTTCGGCGGCTTCTCGCCCGAGGCACTGGCCGGCCGCATCCAGGATTGCGACAGCAATATCGTGGTTACCGCCGATGGCGGCATGCGCGGCGGCAAGCTGGTGCCGCTCAAAGCCAATGTGGACGAGGCGCTCAAGCACTGCACCTCGGTTCAGGCGGTGCTGGTGGTCGGCCACGCGGGCAACCCGGTCAACATCGCCGAAGGGCGGGATTTCTGGTGGGCAGACGAGCGGGAGCGCGCCGCGCCCGATTGTCCGGCGGAGGAAATGGGCGCGGAAGATCCGCTGTTCATCCTTTACACCTCGGGCTCGACCGGCAAACCCAAGGGCGTGCTGCACACTACCGGCGGCTATCTCACCTGGGCGGCGACCACCCATCACTACGTGTTCGATTACCGGCCGGGTGACGTCTATTGGTGCGCGGCCGATATCGGCTGGGTCACCGGGCATTCCTATGTCGTTTATGGCCCGCTCGCCAACGGCGCGACCGTGGTGATGTTCGAAGGCGTGCCGAACTGGCCTGACCACAGCCGCTTCTGGCAGATCGTCGACCGCCATCAGGTCAACATCTTCTATGGTGCCCCCACCGCCCTGCGCGCGCTGATGCGCGAGGGCGATGAGTGGGTGAAGCGCACCAGCCGGTCCTCGCTGCGGCTGCTGGGGTCGGTGGGCGAGCCGATCAATCCCGAGGCCTGGGAATGGTACTGGCGGGTGGTGGGTGACGAGCGCTGCCCGATCGTCGACACCTGGTGGCAGACCGAAACCGGCGCCGCGATGATCACGCCCTTGCCCGGCGCGACCGACCTCAAGCCCGGTTCGGCCAGCAAGCCGTTCTTCGGGGTGGTGCCGCAGCTCGTCGATGGCGAGGGGCAGGTGCTGGAGGGGGCGGCGGAAGGCAACTTGTGCATCGCGCAAAGTTGGCCGGGGCAGATGCGCACCTTGTGGGGCGATCACGAGCGGTTCTTCCAGACTTACTTCACCACTTATGCCGGCAAGTATTTCACCGGCGATGGCTGCCGCCGCGACGCGGACGGCTATTACTGGATCACCGGCCGGGTCGACGATGTGATCAACGTCTCGGGCCACCGCATGGGCACGGCCGAGGTCGAATCCGCGCTGGTCGCCCATGCCAAGGTGGCCGAAGCGGCGGTTGTGGGTTTCCCGCACGATATCAAGGGGCAGGGCATCTATGCCTATGTGACAACGAACGTCGAAGTGGAGCCGGACGAGGCACTGCGCAAGGAACTGGTGGCGTGGGTCCGCACCGAGATCGGGCCGATCGCCACGCCCGATGCGATCCACTTCGCGCCGGGCCTGCCCAAGACCCGCAGCGGGAAGATCATGCGCCGCATCCTGCGCAAGATCGCGGAAGGCGACGTATCCAACCTGGGCGATACCAGCACGCTGGCCGATCCCTCGGTGGTGGATGTGCTGGTGAAGACGCGGGGCGGGTGAGCGCCTGCTCCGGTGGAGAAGCAGGGCCGGTTCAGGCCGGCGGTTCGCCCCCGACCGGCGCGGCGCCATACTTGTAGTCGAGATAGCGGGTCCGGATAGCGAGATCGTCGATCTTGCCCGAGGCGAGCTGGCGGGTGACCGAATCGACTTCCCCGCTGATCCGGCCGAGCCCTTCGATCAGTTGCTCGCCCGGCGTTCCGCCCGCGCGCGGTTCGGTGCGCAGCCTGGCCGGAATGGCGGTGTAGGTGCTGACCAGATCGGGCAGGTGTTCGCCCACCAGCTTGCGGATTTCGGCGGCGGCGGGCTGTTTCTCGTCTACCTGGTCGAGCTGGAGGCCCAGCGCGTCGAGCTGCACGCCAATCTGGTCGATCAGGCGGATGGCGGGCGCGGGCAGCGCGGGGCGCTGGCTTTCGAGCCAGAGCTCGGTGTTGCCGACAGTCGACTTCAGCGACCCGTGCGCGAGCTGCTGGCGGGTCGGCACTTTGAGTCGCGGATAGCGCAGCAGCAGCGCCGCGACGAGTACCGCGGCCAGCACGGTGTAGAACAGGCCGGCAAAGCCGATGCCGTCAACCGCCAGGCCGAGCCCGATCGCGGCGATGATGACGCCGATCACGCCCAGCACCATGCGCCGGATGCGCCCGAGCAGGTGCTGCCGCTTCAGCGCGCGCGAACGGCCGCCGATCGACGGGCCGGTTGTGCGGGCCAGCCGCTGATCCGTCATGGCGGCGTTCGCCGTGGCGAGAATGCGGTCGCTGTCGTGGGCGGGCGAGGGCAAGCGGCCTAACCTTCGAGGCTGAGCGGCGAGGGCATCGCTTCCACCGCCTTGGCCTGATCCGCGCCCTGTGCCCGGGCGATATAGCCCTTGGACTTTTCGAGTTCGGTCGAGAGTGTGTCGACTGTCTGCTTCATTGCGTCGAGCGCCTTGAGCTTGAAGGTGTCGATCGAATCCATCGTGTCATAGATGTTCTGGAAAGCGCGCTGCAGCGTTTCGAGCGGGACCGTGCTGGCGGCGGCCTGTTCGTGGATTTGCGCGGTCTGGTCCTTGAGCAGCTTGCCGGTCGAATCGATGATGTTTGCGGTCGTCGTGTTGAGCGCGGTCACCTGTTCGAGCACGAGCCGCTGGTTGGTCATCGCCTGGGCCACGGTCACGGCGGTGCGCAGCGCGGCGACCGTGGTGGTGCTGGCGCGGTCAACCCCTTTCACCAGCTCGACATTGTTCTTCTTGACGAGATCGAGCGCGAGATAGCCCTGCACGCTCACGGCCATCTGCGTCATCAGATCCTGCGTGCGCTGGCGGGTGTAGAACAGCGCGCTTTCGCGGATCGCCTTGGCTTTGGCGGGTTCGGTCGCGTCGCATTCGGCGGCAACTTCTTCCAGTCTAGCATCCATCGCGCGGCTGATGTGGATCATCTGCTCGAGGTTGCCCATGGCTTCCCACAGTTTCTGCCGCTCCACATCGATCGAGGCATTGTCCATCAGCAGCTCGTCCTTGCCCGAGCCGAGGTGGGTGAGGATCGACTGGATATGGCCCTGCGCCGACTCGTAGGAATTGAAGTAGCGCTTGAGATTGTTGCCGAAAGGAATGAACCCCAGGATCTTGCGGCCGACCGACAGCTTGCCGCTGCGGCCCGGATCGAGCTCCTCCACCGTGCGGCGCAATTCTGCCAGATCGGCGCCGACGCCGGAATCCTTGTCCATCGCGCGAACCGGCCGGTCGAGAAACCGGTTCGACATGCCCGCCGCCGCCGCGATTTCCTTGCGGCCCATGTTGGTGAGCTGGTCGATCCGCTTGCCGAATTCGGGGCTGTTGGGATCCTGTGCGACGAGATCGGCGATGAACGCATCGACCTTCTGCGCGAGCTTGTCCTTGTTCTCGTTCGAAATGGGGACAAGGCCGACCGCCTGCGCCGGAGTGACCTGCGGAACCGGGTCCGGCGGGGTCAGCGAGAGGGCGCCGGAAGCGCCCGGCCCTTCGGCCAGCTTGGTCGCAGTCGCGTCAGGATCAGTTGCCATGCTCGTGGATATCCCGGTTTCCAGCCGCCTGAGATGGCGTGTTACAGCATCAGGTTCAAGCTGTATTATGAGTGTAATACAGAGTTTCTCGTGACGGTAGCGCCCCCGTCGGCCCCGCTCAGCCCCCGCTCAATCGCCGCATCATGCGCCTGAGGCGGCCTTCGCGCGGACCTTCGGGCAAAGTCTGTCCGGTGGCGTCGAGCAGGTACTTGGCGAGGATCAGCGCCTGGTTCTTCGTCATCAGGTAATGGCGCGCGGCAATCGTGTCGTGATCGCGGTTGTCGCCGATCGTCGATTGCAGCTTGAGCTGGATGCCGCGGGTAAAGGGGGCGTGCGACCAGCCGAGCAATACGCCGAAATCGTCGCTCGCGCCGGTGTCTTGCGGCTGCCGGCCCGCTTCGCTTGCCGATGTGGCCATCACAACATTCCTAAACAGCGTTAACCACGCGATTACACTATCGATTGGCCCGGCAGGTCAAGCGCCTTGCCGGTGTCGAGCGCAATTGCCCACCATTCGGATCGATCCGGTCGCAACTTGTGCCGCCGCCGGTCGCGCGATCAGGCCGCCAGTTCGTAGGGCTGGATATCGCCGGCCAGATAGAGATTGCGCGCCTTGGCCCGGCTGAGCTTGCCCGAACTGGTGCGCGGCAGCGTGCGCGGGGGCACGAGTTCGACCACGCAGTTCATGCCGGTGATCGAGCGGACCTTGTCGCGGATCTGGTCGTGCAGCTTGCGGCGTTCGGCAGGGTCGGTGATGCGGCAGTGGACCAGCACCGCAGGTACTTCCTCGCCACTTGCGGACTGGACCGCGAAGGCCGCGATATCGCCCTGATGGAAGCCGGGCAATTGTTCGACCGCCCACTCGATGTCCTGCGGCCAGTGGTTCTTGCCGTTGATGATGATCATGTCCTTCGCCCGGCCGACGATGAACAGATAGCCCTTGGTCATGTAGCCCATGTCGCCGGTGTCGAGCCAGCCGTCGACCAGGCAGGCCCCGGTCGATTCCGGATCGCGGAAGTAAGAATGCATGACGGACGGACCCTTGCACCAGACCTTGCCGATATGGTGATCGGCCACGACCTGACCATGCTCGCCGCGGATTTCGACGGCCATGTCGCGCACCGGCTTGCCGCAATTGACGATTGCGCGATAGCGGGCCGGGCGAGAGAGGTCGCGCGGGCAGCCGGACAGGCGCTCTTCCTCGACCAGTTCGACGCGGATTCCTTCGCCCGGCGGCATGATCGTGACCGCCAGCGTCGCCTCGGCCAGGCCATAGCTCGGCAGGAACGCGCTGGCCCTGAATCCGGCATCGGCAAAGGCGTTGACGAAGCCCTGCATCACGTCGGGCCGGATCATGTCGGCCCCGTTGCCGGCGACCCGCCAGCGCGAAAGGTCGAACCGTTCCGCCACGTGGCTCTGGCTCGAGATGCGGCGCGAGCAGATGTCATAGCCGAAGGTTGGCGAATAGGAGAGCGTGGTGCCCGGGTTGCGGCTGATCATGTCGAGCCAGGCCAGCGGGCGGCGCGCGAAATCCTCGGTCTTGAGATAGTCGGTCGAAACCTGGTTGGCGATCACCGAGAGGAAGCAGCCGACCAGCCCCATGTCGTGATACCACGGTAGCCAGCTCACGCAGCGATCCTGCTGCTGGACCTTCATGCCGTGGCCGTGGCCGGCGAGGTTGTTGAGCAGCGCCTCGTGCGTGACGGCAACGCCGTGGGGAAAGCGGGTCGAACCCGAGGAATATTGCAGGTAGCAGATGTCGTCCGGGCTGGCCTGCGGCAGGAGGGCATCGGTCGGCGGCGCGATGTCCAGCAAATCCTGCCAGGCGATACCTTCGCAGCCTTGCCGGTTTGCGGCGATTCCGGCGATCTCGGCAATTTCGCCGGGGTAGAACAGGATCGAAGGGTCGGCGCTTCCAAGCTGGACGACGAGCTGCTCGATGTAGTTGTCCTTGCCGCCGAAGCTGGTCGGCAGCGGCAGCGGGACCGGCCAGGCGCCCGCATAGATCGTGCCACAGAACAGGGCGGCGAATTCCGGCCCGGTTTCGGCGATCAGCGCGATCCGGTCTTCCGGCCGAACCCCGCGCGCGACCAGGCGGCGGGCGACGGCCAGCGCATCGGTGCGCAGCTCGGAGTATGGATAGACGCGGGCAAGGTTGCCGCGCGCGTCGTGGAAATTCAGCCCGCGCTTGCCGGTTGCGGCATAGTCGAGCGCTTCGCCGAAGGTTCGGAAATCCGAAAAACGGCGCGGCAACGTATCTTCATTGGGAGTCGGCACCAGCGTGGTGGTGGTGTCGTTCATGCGCGATAGCCCGTCTGTTGTTGTCGCCTGGCGGTCGTAAAGTTGGCGCTTCTTAGTGCTTTGAACTGAACTTGTCATGGCCGCGCGAACCCCCCGGCTGCGCCCCGGCCCCAATGCCGGGCCTCCCCAATCGTTAACGACTGTGGCACGAATAAGGCCATATGACGTCCACACCAAGACAGAAACGTGCACCGCGACCGCTTGATGCCGCGCGTCTGGACGAGCTCGCACTCGCTTACGTCGCCCGATTCGCGGCGAGCGCGGCTAAACTCGAAAGCTATCTGAAACGCAAGGTGCGTGAGCGTGGCTGGGTTGAGGCAACTGGTCCGGATGGCGAAACTCGGCCAGAGTCAGAGCCAAAGTCGAGGTTGGGGCCAGAGTCGGGGCCAGAGTCGGGGCCGGAATCGGGAGGGGACTTTTCCCCGGAAATCTCGCCCGATACCCTGATTCCCGAACTGGTCGCCCGGTTTGTGCGGGCCGGTTACGTCGATGATGCCGCGTTTGCCCGGGCCAAGGCCGGATCGTTGCGCCGCCGGGGCTATGGCGAGCGGCGGGTGGCGCAGGCGCTCGATGCGGCGGGGATCGCGTCGGACGTGCGGGCCGAAATCCGCGCCGGGGAAGGGGACCAGCGCCGGTCCGCACTGGCGCTTGCCAGCAAGCGGCGGTTCGGGCCGTGGGGTCCGCCGGTTGATCGTCCGGCGCGCGAAAAGCATCTTGCGGCGATGCTGCGCGCGGGCCATCGGCGCGACATGGCCCGCGCGATCATTCACGCGCCCGACATCGAAAGCGCGCAAGAGTGGGCGGCGGAGGAGGACGAGTGATGCGCGTGAAGGCCCTGTTTGCGTTGCCGTTAATGGCCGTTGCGGCGTGCTCGCCGTCCCATGCCGACAGCCCGCAGTCCCAGATTCAGCAGTCCCGGATTCAGGCGCAGACGGTCGCCCCCGCTGCCGGCCAGCAGCGCCACCCGGTCTCGAACCTCGCGGTCATTCCGTTGTCGGTCGGCCCCCACAAGTTTGCGGTGGAAGTCGCGGCGAGCCGGGCCGAGCAGGCGCGGGGGTTGATGTTCCGCACCCAGATCGGCCCGGATGAGGGGATGATCTTCCCGTTCGATCCGCCGCGGCCGGCCAGCTTCTGGATGCGCAACACGGTGATCCCGCTCGATATCATTTTCATCGGGCCGGACCGGCGCGTGCTCAACATCGCGGCAGACGCGATTCCCTATGACGAGACACCGCTGTCCTCGCTTGGCCAGGCCGCCGCCGTGCTGGAATTGAATGGCGGGCGGGCGGCGCAGCTCGGGATCAAGCCCGGCGATCTCGTGCAATGGTCAGTGCCCGGCCCCGCGCAGTGACGAGATCGGCGCAGGGCGTGCAACGCCCCTTGCCGCAGACCCCTGATTTCCGCTAGGCGCAGGGGCCATGGGTATCCTCTCGAAAATCTTCACCTGGTGGGATGGCGCCACCATCGGCACCATGCTCGATAGCGCGCGCCACGGCGAGCAGGTCGGGACCGACGCGCAAGGCAACAAGTACTACCGCGCGCGGGCGCCCTATCCGAAGGGCCATCCGCGAGTCGGTCAGGAACGGCGCTGGGTGATCTACAACGGCGCGAACGACGCCAGCCGCGTGCCGGCCGAATGGCATGGCTGGCTGCACGGTTCGTTCGATGGCGTGCCCGAAAGCTTCCTGCCTCCGCCGCGCATCTGGGAAGTGGATTACACCCCCAATGCCACCGGCACCGCGCAGGCCTATCGGCCGCAGGGTGCGCTGGAAAAGGGCGGCGTTCGCGCCAAGGCTACCGGGGACTATGAGGCCTGGTCGCCGGAAGCAGACTCCGGAACCGCGGCGCCGGGCGCCTGATCTGATGTGCCGGGCGCTGGCCCTCGTTTCGCTGGCGGCAATTGCCCTGTCCGGAATCGGCCTGGCCGGTTGCACGGGCGAGCCGGGGCCGTCGGCTCCCGAGGCAACCGATGTCCCGGCCGCGCTCGCCAGCGGGCCAAGCGCGGCGCCCGCAGTCGAAAGCAAGTACGGGACTCCGGTGAAGGACCGTGTCGCCACGCTGGGCCTGCTCAACAAGCGCAACAACCTGATTCAGGATCTGGTGATGAAGACCGGCGAAACGCGCCGGATCGGCAACGTCATCGTCAAGCTGGCGAATTGCGAACGGACCTTGCCGTGGGAAGATCCGCCTGAAGTCGGCGCGTTCGTTCAGGTCTGGGTGGAAGAGCGCGAGAATTCCAGCAAACCGCTCGCCTGGCGAAAGGATTTTTCGGGCTGGCTGTTCAAGAATTCGCCCTCGCTCAACGTGGTCGAGCATCCGGTCTATGACATCTGGGTCAAGGACTGTGCGATGAGCTTCCCGGGCGAGGAGGAAGATCCGGCCGCCTCCGCATCTTCCAGCAAGGCCGCGAAGCCTGCGGGCAAGCCGGTCACGGCCCCTGCGCCGGTGCCGACGCCCGCGTCATCTCCCGCCGCGACACCTGACGCCGCGCTCTGACCGGCGGGCCGCTGGGCCTGTTTCAGCAGCGCAAGGTAGCGAGCCTGCGGAATTTCCACCGCGCCGAGCGAGGCGAGGTGTTCGGTCATGAACTGGCAATCGAGCAGTTCCGTCCCGGCCCGGCGCAGCGCCGCCACCAGCCAGGCGAGCGCGACCTTCGAGGCATCGGGCACCCGGCTGAACATCGATTCGCCACAGAACACCCGGTCGAACCCGACGCCATAAAGCCCGCCGACGAGCAGCGGTTCGCCGTCCGGCCCGGCCTGCCAGCATTCGATCGAATGGGCCTGTCCGGCTTCATGGAGCGCGCGATAGCTGGCGGCGATGCGGCCGCTGATCCAGGTTTCGTCGCTCTCGCGGCGCGGCGCCGCGCAAGCGGCCATCACCGCATCGAACGCGGCATTGCAGGTCACCGTGAAATGGCCCCGGCGCAAGGTGCGGGCCAGGGAGCGCGAGCAGCGGAAGCCGTCCAGCGGAAGGATCGCGCGCAGGCGCGGTTCGACCCAGAACACCTCGGGATCTTCGCGGCTGTCCGCCATCGGGAAGATCCCGCTGCGGTAGGCCAGCATCAGTAGCTGAGGATCGATGATCTTGCCCGGCGCGTGCACCGCCCGTTTCTAGCGCGGAAACGGCAAGCTGCAAAACGGTGCCGCAATAAAGTGCTTCTCGCGGCGCGGCTTACGCACTTGCCTTCGGCAGGCTTGCCCTATAGAGGCGCGGCTGCCCGCAGGAGTGTAGCTCAGTTGGTAGAGCATCGGTCTCCAAAACCGAGGGCCGTGGGTTCGAGTCCCTCCACTCCTGCCAGCTTTTCAGCAGAAATCCGGTTTCCCGAATTGGCCGGCCGTGCGACCGGCGTGCGGCGCTGGAATCCGGGCATCTTCGCGTGCCGGGCCGCCGGTCAGGCCATCGGTGAGACTGTGATTGTTATTGCAAGCGGCTCGCAGTAGACTGATTGCGACTCACTGGGAGCCGCCCATGTATGTCTGCGTGTGCAATGCTATTCGCGAATCCGATCTGCGGGCCGCAGCGCGCGGTTGCCGCGGCGATGCGGCCGATCTCTATGCCAGCTTCGGCCAGATGCCCCAATGCGGGCAGTGTCTTGATGAAGTGGAGGAAATCCTGATCGAGGAGCGCCGATTCGCGCGGCTGCCGGTTCGCACGCCGGCTTGACTTGCCGTCGGCGCCGCGCCGGCGCATAGTCCTTCAGGCGAAAACTTGGAGGCGACCATGCAGGGTGACAAACAGGTCATCGACTTCCTGAACAAGGCACTTCTCAACGAACTGACTGCGGTCAACCAGTATTGGCTGCATTTCCGGATGCTCGATAACTGGGGTGTCGCCAAACTCGCCGCGTTCGAACGGCACGAATCGATCGACGAAATGAAGCATGCCGACCGCCTGACGGAACGCATCCTGTTTCTCGAAGGCCTGCCCAACTTCCAGGCGCTGGGAAAACTCCACATCGGGGAATCGGTGGAGGAAATCCTGAAGTGCGACCTGCTGCTGGAGCACGAGG
The DNA here is from genome assembly GCA_013791705.1 of Sphingomonadales bacterium. Taxonomy (GTDB): domain Bacteria; phylum Pseudomonadota; class Alphaproteobacteria; order Sphingomonadales; family Sphingomonadaceae; genus Novosphingobium. The sequence goes on from VMTF01000025.1 coordinate 23,547, forward strand.
CAATCCCCCTGCTCAAGGAAGCCATCGCCCATTGCGAGGCGGTGCGCGACTATGTGAGCCGCGACCTGTTCAGCGATATCCTCGAAAATGAGGAAGATCATGTCGATATGCTCGAAAAGCAGTTCGACCTGATCAAGCGTATGGGGCTGGAAAACTACATCCAGCTCAACAGCAAGGCGCCGGAAGCGAGCTAGGGTCTGACCCTGGGGTCCGGCGGGCGGTGGGCATCCGTCGCATCCTTGCTTGCGAAAAGTTGCGGTTCCACTAGGGCATAAGGCCACAATCGTGCCGCAATCGCGCTGCCGCGATTACCCGCTCCGTGCCGGAAACGCTAAGCCCTGTGCTGTCACCCGATCAGACCCAAACCGCAATTTCTCCCCGCCTGACGCGCTATCAGTTCGCGGCGATCGTGCTGCTGTGCGTCGCCGCCGGGCTGCCGGGCCTGCTCGCGCGTTATCCGCAGATGACCGACTATCCGGCGCATCTCGCGCGCTGGTACATCATGATCGACGATGGCCGCACGGCGGATCTGGCGCGCTATTATGCGTTCAAGTGGGCCTGGGCGGGCAACCTCGGGGTCGATATCCTGATCCGCCCGTTCGCGGCGCTGTTCGGGCTGGAGCAGGCCGGGCGGATGTTCGTGATCGCCATCCCGATGCTCGTCGCGGGCGGCTTGTTCACGGTCGAATGGACGCTGCGCCGGCGGATCGGGGTGGGGCCGCTGCTGGCGCTGGCAACGGTCTGGTCGCCTGCGCTGCTGATGGGTTTCCTCAATTTCGAGCTGGCGCTGGCGCTGGCGCTGTTGGCCTTCGCGCTCTGGGTCGGGATGGAAGGAAACCGTTGGCGCAAAGTGATTTTCGTGCCGCTGGGCGCGCTTGTCTGGCTCTGCCACCAGTCGGGCTGGGGTGTACTCGGGGTGATGGTGTTCGGCTATGAATGGTCGCGCCAGCCGCGCAAGCGCGATGTCTGGCGCGCCGCGCTGGCCACCTGGCCGCTGTGGTTGCCGCTGCTCCCCACCCTGCTCGCCGGCCATCAGGCCAAGGGCTCGTTCGATTATGGCCCGAACGTGCTGAAGGTGAAGTGGATGTTCTGGAAGGAAGCCCTGCGCGACCGGGTCCGCTACATCGATTATGCGACGATGATCCTGCTGCTGGCCTTGCCGCTGGTGGCGATCTGGTTCCGCCGGCTTGACGGGCGGCTGGCCTGGGCCGGGCTGATCTGCCTGGTGCTGTCGCTGATCGTCCCGCGCCACCTTGGCGGCGGGGATCTGGCCGATTTGCGCCTGATCGCGGTCGGGCTGATGCTGCTGGCCCTGGCGATCGACTGGCGGCCGAGCCGAAAAGTGATGTGGATAGCGCTCGCGCCGTTCGCCCTCAGGCTTGCGCTCACCTCGATCATCTGGGCGGTCCATTCAGCCAATGTCGGCGGAATGATGGGCGCGCTCGACCGGATCCCGCGCGGCGCCAAAGTCGCGGTGGCGGTGCGCGAGGAATCCTCGCTGTGGGCCCAGCCGCTGTACGGCCATCTCGGCTGCTATGCGACGGTCCGGCGCGATGCACTGGTCAATAGCCACTTTGCGATTTCCGGGGTTCATATGCTCACGCTCACGCCGCAGGCGTGGCACTGGGTCGATCCCTCGCAACGCATCTTCGCGCGCAAGGGCCGCTCGGTGGACCTGACCGGGTTCAGGCCGGCGGACGACGCCGACTACTTGTGGTACTTCGGCAAGTATCCGCCGGAACGGATGCCGGAGGGGGCGCAGGTGATCTATCGCACCAAGCACTCGCTGCTGGCGCGGCTCGTGCGCAAACGGCCGGATTGAACGAAAAAGGGCACGGGATGATTGATGCGGCGCGGGTGAGGGGGAGCACCGTCAGAACGGGTTTCGCGCTCCTGCTCGCCGTGCTGGCCGCGCTGCCGGGGCTGGTCGCGCGTTATCCGCAGATGGCCGATTATCCAGCGCATCTGGCGCGCTGGCACATCATGCTCGATCAGGGCCGCAGTCCGTGGCTGGCTCGCTACTATGCGATCGACTGGCACTGGATTCCCAATCTCGGGGTCGATCTGCTGATCGGGCCGCTGGCCGGGCTGTTCGGCTTGACCGCCGCCGGCCGCATTGTCGTGATCGCCATCCCGCTGCTCACCGGCCTGGGCCTCGTCGCGGTCGATCGCGCGCTCGGGCGGCGGGTCGGGGTGGGGACAGTGCTCGCGTTCTGCACCATCTGGTCGCCCGCCCTGCTGATGGGCTTCCTGAACTTTTCCCTGGCGGCGGCGCTGGCCTTGCTGGCTCTGGCGTTATGGCTGACGGCCGAGGGCAAGTCTTGGCGGGCGCCGGCGTTCGTCGTGATCGCGCCATTGCTCTGGCTGTGTCACTTGTCCGGCTGGGCCGCGCTGGGCGTGATGGTATTTGCGTGTGAATGGGACCGGCGCGGATTCCTGCGCGCGATCCCGGCGACCTGGCCGCTGTGGCCGCCCTTCGCACTCTCGTTGCTCACAGGTTCCGGCAGTGCCGGCGCTCTCTCCTATGGCGATGGCGTGGTGATCGACAAGCTGTCCAACTGGGTCAAGGCACTGTGCGATCAGGATTTCCGGGCAGACCTCCTGGTCACGGCGCTGCTCATCGCCGTGCCGCTCGTCGCCCTGGGGCGCGGCCGGATCGATTGGCGCATGGGCCGGGCCGCGCTGCTGTTTGCGGCGCTGTCGCTGCTGCTGCCGCGTCATCTGGGCGGGGGCGATTTTGCCGACTACCGGCTGGTTCCATTGGCGCTGATGGCGTGGTGCATGGCGATCCGCTGGGAAGGCCCGGTCTGGCTGCTGGCGGTCGCGGCGCTCCCGTTCGTGGGGCGACTCGCGATCACGACCGTAGCCTGGGAGCGCAACTCGCAGGAGACGGCGCGGATTCTCACCGCGCTCGATCGGCTTCCGCCGGGCGCGCGGGTGGCGGGCGTGATCGCGGAGGAGGGCAGCGCCTGGGCGCAGCCGGTCTTCACCCATGTCCACGGCTGGGCGGTGGTCCGCAAGGACGCGCTGACCAACAGCAATTTCGCGATTCCGGGCGTTCATATGCTGCGCGTGCGCGGCGAGGACCCGGCGGTGTTCGCGGACCCCGCGCAGCGTATCTTCGTTCGCCCCGGCGAGCGGCCTGATCTGGCGACATTTCCCGCCGCCGCGCGGGCCGACTGGTTGTGGTATGTCGGGCCAGGCGAGCCGCTGCGGCTGCCGGACGGGGCGCGGGTCGTCCATCGCACTTCGCATTCGCTGCTGGCGCGTCTTGCCAATCCGCCGGTTCGTCGCTAACTGGGCGCTACTCCCGACATCGGAGACCTGATGCCCCTCCCGGTTGCCGCACAAGGCGCCGGGGCGGCGCTGTCCCCGTGGCGGAAGACGCGGTTTCGAATTCGCAGCAGATTTTTTTCGAGGAAGAGCGCGCAGTCATGGCCAAGATCAACCCCGGCGAATTTGTCCGCCAGGTCCAGGCCGAAGGCCGCAAGGTCGTCTGGCCGACCCGGCAGGAAACCGTCACCACGGCGATTTTCGTCGCGATCATGATGGTCCTGCTCGCGGTGTTCTTCCTTGGCGTCGATACGCTGTTCGGCGAAATCGTGCGCTGGCTGCTGTCGCTGGCCTGATGGCGGAACTGGCAGCAACCCACGTTCAGGGACGAGAGAGAAGCATGACTCGCTGGTACATCATCCACGCCTATTCGGGCTTCGAGAACAAGGTGCGGGATTCGATCCTCGCCGAGGCGGAGCGCAAGGGGCTGACGCCGCTGGTCGAGGAGGTCGAAGTGCCGACCGAAACCATCACCGAAGTCAAGCGCGGCAAGAAAGTCCAGGTCGAACGCAAGTTCATGCCCGGCTATGTGCTGGCCAAGCTGAACCTGACCGACGATGTCTATCACCTCGTCAAGAACACCCCGAAGGTCACCGGCTTCCTCGGCCCGAACGGCAAGCCGCAGGCGATCAGCGACCGCGAGGCCGCGCGCTACTTCGGCGCGCGCGATCAGGCGGCCGCCCAGCCGCGCCGCGAAGTTTCGGTCGATTACGAGATCGGCGATCAGGTCAAGGTCAATGCCGGACCTTTCGCCAGCTTCAACGGGGTCGTGGAAGAGCTCGATTTCGACAAGCAGCGCGTCACTGTGGCGGTGTCGATCTTCGGCCGCGCCACCCCGGTCGAACTGGGCTTCGAGGAAGTTGAACTGGTCAAGTGAGCGGCGGGGCTCATGCCGCGCGGGAATTGCCGCGCCGCACGACCCGGCGCGAACTCCTCGCGTTAACCAGATGCCAAGCGTGACCGGCTAGGAGTTCCCGTATGGGGAACTCGATGGCGCACGCGCACGATCAGCACCACGCCGGAATCGTCCGCCTCGGGCGGCTTGACGGCTTGCGCGGGATTGCGGCGTGCGGGGTCGCCTTCACTTACCATTCCACCGGGCTGTTCGCCGACGGGGCGCTCGCATCGACCAATCCGGTGGTGCACTGGCTGCATTGGTCGGGCTGGCTGTTCGTGGACATGTTCTTCGTGCTGTCGGGCTATATTTTCGCCCACGTCTATCTCGGGCGTAACGCATTGAAGAACGGGACGGATCTTGCCGATTTCGGGATTGCCCGGGTCGCGCGGCTCTATCCGCTGCACCTGCTGATGCTGCTTCTCACGGTAGCACTGTTCTGGAGCAAGCCTGAGAACACGGTACTCGCGTTCGGGGCTCACCTGGTGATGCTGCAGGCGCTGGTTCCTCCGGTCGCGCAGACGTTTAACGGACCCACCTGGTCGCTCTCGGTCGAGGCAATGTGCTATGTGCTGTTCGCGATGGGGGCGGCGGCTGGTCCAAGGGCGCTGCGGCTGGTGACCGGCCTCGCGATTTTTCTCGCACTCTTCATGATCGTCAGCAACGCCGCGCCGGAAGGTCCCTATGTGCGCGACAATTTTCCGCGCGGATTGCTGGGCTTCTTTCTTGGCCAGGTGCTGTGGCATCAGCGCGCGCGCCTCGCCGGGGTGCCGGGCTGGGTGCTGGCCGGGCTGATCGTCGCCGGCCTGGCGATCCCGCCTGCGGCATTCGGCGCGATCCTGCCGCTGGTCCTGCTGACGTTTCCGGCCGTGCTGCTGCTCGGTCTGCGCCTCCGGTGGCTCGAAAGCCGGCCGCTGATCTGGCTGGGCGACCGCTCCTACGCGATCTACCTCGTTCATCTCCCGCTGCGCGATCTGTTCCTCGAGCTGTCCGGCCCGCTTGGCGGCAGCGCGGCCGAAATCGTGCTGGGCCACGCGCTGTTCATTGCCGTGACCCTGCTGCTCTCGGACCTTGCGCTGCGGTTTGTCGAGATGCCGGCCCGGCGGGCGATCCGTGCCGGCTGGGACCGGCGCAGCCAGCGCGCCGCGCTCGCCTGAGGCCTTGCCCTGCTCGCCGGACGAGGGCGCGCCGACCTGCGAAATTCCTTGGCTTTTGCCGCTCGTTGGGCTAGGCGCGCGGCCTTCGCGGTGGGAACCATCCACCGTGATTCCGAGCGGGAGGGCGCTTCGGCGTCTGCTTGACCGCTCACTCTGAGCCTCGCCGTGCGGGGCAACAGGAAGAAAGGAGGCCCCAGTGGCCAAGAAAATCGAAGGTTACATCAAGCTGCAGGTCGCAGCCGGTGCCGCCAACCCGTCGCCGCCGATCGGTCCTGCGCTGGGTCAACGCGGTGTCAACATCATGGAATTCTGCAAGGCGTTCAACGCCGCCACGCAGGAACTGGAAAAGGGCATGCCGATCCCGACGGTCATCACCGTCTATTCGGACCGTTCGTTCAGCTTCATCACCAAGACGCCGCCGGCCAGCTTCCTGATCAAGAAGGCCGCCAACCTCAAGTCGGGCTCGAAGGAGCCGGGCAAGGTTTCGGCCGGATCAATCAAGCGCTCGCAGCTCGCCGAGATCGCCCAGACCAAGATGGCGGACCTCAACGCGAACGATATCGAACAGGCGACGAAGATCATCGAAGGCTCCGCGCGTTCGATGGGCCTTCAGGTTGTGGAGGGCTGATCACATGGCACAGCAGACCAAAAAGCAGAAGTCCCTGGCCGAAAAGCTCGGCGACAACCAGAAGCTCTACGGCGTCGATGAGGCGATCCAGCTCCTCAAGGATCTGAAGACCACCAAGTTCGACGAGAGCATTGAAGTCGCGCTGAACCTCGGCGTCGATCCGCGCCATGCCGACCAGATGGTTCGCGGCATGGTCACGTTGCCTTCGGGCACCGGCAAGGACGTCAAGGTCGCCGTGTTCGCGCGCGGCGACAAGGCCGAGGCCGCACTTGCCGCCGGCGCCGACAAGGTCGGTGCGGAAGACCTGCTGGAAGACATGCAGGCCGGCAATCTCGATTATGGCCGCGTCATCGCGACGCCGGACATGATGGGCATCGTCGGCCGTCTCGGCAAGGTGCTCGGTCCCAAGGGCCTGATGCCGAACCCGAAGCTCGGCACGGTCACGCCGAACGTCGCCGAAGCGGTCAAGGCAGCCAAGGGCGGCCAGATCGAATTCCGCGTCGAGAAGGCGGGCATCATCCACGGCGGCATCGGCAAGATGAGCTTCACGAATGATGCGCTGCGCGTCAATTTCGAAGCGTTCGTCGATGCGGTGGTCAAGTCCAAGCCGGCCGGCGCCAAGGGCAAGTACCTGCAGAAGGTCGGCCTGTCGTCGTCGATGGGGCCGGGCCTGAAGATCGACCTCGCCGAAGTGCAGGGCGGCTGATCCGGTCAGCCCGAACGGCACGCGAATCAAGGGGCCGGGGGGAAACCTCCGGCCCTTTTCGTGTCCGGCCCTTTTCGTGTCCTTGGCGCCGGCTCCGGCCCGGCTAGATCCCGCCGGGAACCGCGTCGCGTCCGGAGGCCTTGAGCCCGGCGACCAGGTCCGCCGTGCAGGCCGCCAGCTTGTCCGCGTCGGTCGAGCGGATCACGAAGTTCGCGCCGGTCTTGCCTTCGCGCCAAAACGGGTAGGAGCCGATCTGGCAGCTTTCATGCGCCTGCTCGGTCGCCCGCAGCAGGTCGGCGACGTCGCTTTCGCCGACCCAGCAGCCGATCGTCTCCGACAGCAGCGGCGCGCCGCCTTCCAGCGTGCCGGTCAGCGCCTCGAGCATGCCGGCGGTTATCGAAGGCACGCCTGCCATGATGAAGATGTTGTCGACCCGGATACCCGGAGCGCCGGTGAAGCGATTGGGAATGAGGTCAGCGCCGTCCGGCACGCGCGCCATCCGCAGCCGCGCCTCGGTCAGCCCGCCGCGCGTTTCGTAATAGCGCCCGAGGATGGCCCGCGCATCCGGGTGGATGATGACCCCAACGCCCAGCGCCTCGGCGATCGCATCGACGGTAATGTCGTCGTGAGTCGGGCCGATCCCGCCGGTGGTGAACAGATAATCGTTGCGCGCGCGCAGCGTGTTCACCGCCTCGACGATCGCCGCGGTATTGTCGGCCACCACGCGCACTTCCTTCAGGCGGATGCCCTGCACCTGCAACCACGCCGCCACTTGCGAAATGTTCCTGTCGTGCGTGCGGCCCGACAGGATCTCGTCACCGATGACGATGAGCGCGGCGGTAAAGATGCGTGAATTGACCATGTCCGATGGTTAAGTCAGCGCGGCGGGTTCGACAAGCCACACGCACGCGCTCTTTGGTGCAGATTGTCGGCCGGGCGCGGTTCGCGCGGTTGCCAGAGCATCAGGAGTTTGCCAGACCGCACGCCATGCCGATCGTTACCGCGCGCCGCTATTCTTCCGGGACGACCGAACTGCACGCGCTGGCCATTGATGGCGGCCCCCGCAGCACGCTCCCGCCGCACACGTTCGACTGGGTCGGGCTATACGATCCGGCGCCTGAGGAAATGGACGCCGTGCGTCGCCAGTTCGGCCTTCATCCACTCGCGGTGGAGGATGCGACCAGCCCGACCCAACTGCCCAAGGTCGATGTCTATGGCCGGCTGCTGTTCATCGTCGCGCGCACCGCCGAACTCGATGAGGGCGAGAAGATCGCTTACGGGCAGACCGCGCTGTTCCTCGGGCCGGACTATCTCGTCACCGTCCGGTTCGGGTCGACCCGCGCCCACTCCCCGATCCGCCACCGGCTCGAAGCCAACCAGGAGCGCTTGGCCGAAGGGGCGGACTATGTCGCCCACGCGATCCTCGATTTCATCGTCGACGGGTTCCAGCCGATCATCGATCGCTTCGAGGAGCGGGTGCAGACGATGGAGGAACACGCGATCGATTCGTTCCCGCAGCCCTCCACGATCCGGCGGATCTTCCGCCTGCGCCGCCAGATCCGCCGATTCGAACGGATCGTCGGCCCGATGGACGCGATGTGCCAGCGCCTCTCCACCACCGAATTGCCGAATATCGATCCGGCCGCCCACGTCTGGTTTCGCGATGTGCTCGATCACGTCCGGCGGGCGATGGCGCGGATGCGCGGGCTCAAGGAAACCCTGGAGAGCATCGTCGAAACCGCGAGCCTGCTCGAACAGCACCGCCAGGGCATGATGACCCGCCAACTCGCCGCCTGGGCCGCGATTCTGGCCGTGCCCACTGCGATTGCCGGGATCTACGGGATGAACTTCCAGTTCATGCCGGAACTCCACTGGCGCTATGGCTACTTTCTGGCACTCGGGCTGAGCTTCGGCTCGTGCGGGGGGCTCTGGTGGCAATTCCGCCGGATCGGGTGGCTTTAGGGGCAGTGGCTGTCGGGCGCATCGGGCCGCCTCGCTGCCGATGATCGGGTGGTGCGATCTGCACCCTGGCAATTGCCGGGAACGTTGCGCCAATCGAAAGGCAGGCGGCGCGCGCGTTTCCGGTCGCTATGCCGGTGTTCGTACAGTCATGCGCTCCGGGCATCGCCTGCTGAACGTGCCGGAACCCGATCAATACACTGAATACAGGCAAAAAATGGCCCGGTCGTTGCCGACCGGGCCTTGGAAGTTTTGGGAGAGGATGCCTGAAAGGCCTGTCCTGTATGTCCCCGACTCAGGTTTGCTGCAAGTGCGAAAGAGGCGACATCAGTTGCATACTTTGCAATTGACGGATCGTCAGGTTTTCAAAACTGTGAAATTCCGCTTACTTCTCCGGAATGATCACCCCGAAAAGATCGTGCGCATCGGCCTCTTCGATCTCTGCAGCCACGATATCCCCAGCTTTTAGCGTTGGCGGCACGTTGCGCAGGTAAACCGCGCCGTCGATCTCCGGGGCATCGGCCTGGCTCCGGCCGGTCGCGCCGATATCGCCGTCCTCGTCCGGTTCGCCGACTTCGTCGATGATCACCGGCAGCACCCGGCCGACTTTGGCGCCAAGCTTCGCCGCGCTGATCGCCGCGGTCTTTTCCATTAGCCGCGCATAGCGCTCTTCCTTGACCGCTTCGGGCACCGCGCCGGGCAGGTCGTTGGCGGCCGCGCCCGCAACCGGCTCGAAGCGGAACGCGCCCACCCGGTCGAGTTGCGCTTCGTCCAGCCAGTGCAGCAGGTACTGGAAATCGGCCTCGGTCTCGCCGGGGAAGCCGACCACGAAGCTCGAACGAATCGCGATCTCGGGGCAGATTTCGCGCCACGCCTTCAGCCGCTCCAGCACCCTGGCCTCGTTCGCCGGGCGCTTCATCGCCTTGAGCACCTTGGGGCTGGCGTGCTGGAACGGAATGTCGAGGTAGGGCGTCAACAGCCCCTGCGCCATCAGCGGGATCACCGCATCGACATGGGGGTAGGGGTAAACATAGTGCAGCCGGATCCACGGGGCATGACCCTCCGGCGTGCGGAGCTGGCCCAGTTCGCGGGCCAGATCGGTCATGTGGGTGCGGACCTGCCGGCCTTTCCACGTCCGTTCCTCGTGGCGCACATCGACGCCGTAAGCCGAGGTATCCTGGCTGATCACCAGCAGTTCCTTGGTCCCCGCCGCGACCAGCTTTTCCGCCTCGCGCAGCACTGCGTCGATCCGCCGGCTGGCCAGTTTTCCGCGCAATTGCGGGATGATGCAGAACGCACAGGCGTGATTGCAACCCTCTGAAATCTTGAGATAACTGTAGTGGCGCGGGGTTAGCTTCACGTCACCGGGATCGGCCTGCGGGATCAGATCGACGTAAGGCCCCAGACTGGCCGGTGCGGCCTCGTGCACCGCCTCCACCACCGCCTCGTACTGATGCGCTCCCGTCACCGCGAGCACGGCCGGGAACTTTGCGCGGATCAGTTCCGCCTCGCTGCCCATGCAGCCGGTCACGATTACCCGTCCGTTCTCGGCAATCGCCTCGCCGATCGCGGCCAGGCTTTCCTCCTTGGCCGAATCGAGGAACCCGCAAGTGTTGACCAGCACCACGTCGGCCCCGGCATAGTCGGGGCTCATCTGGTAGCCGTCGGCGCGCAGGCGGGTCAGGATACGCTCGGAATCGACCAGCGCCTTGGGGCAGCCAAGGCTGACCATGCCGATCTTCTTTGGTGCGGGAATCGTGGAAGCCATGCGCGCGCGCCCTACACTGGGCTGAGCCAAAGTGCTACAGCGTCAGCCGCAAAGGGAGAGACGCCATGGGACAGGTTGACTGGCTGGCCGTTGCGCTGGGCACATTGGCGTTCTTTCTGGTGGGCGCACTCTGGTATGGCGGCCTGTTCCGCAAGGCCTGGCAGGCCGAGGCCGGGGTTGACGATCCGCCGCGGGGCGCGGCTGGCGCCAAAGTGATGCTGGGCACGCTGTTTGCCGAGTTTATGGTTGTTGCCATGCTGGGCCATCTTATCGCGCGTACCCAGCCGCCCGGTCACGTCAAACTGATGATGGCCGCAGGGTTCGCACTGACGGTGATGGCCCCCGCGATCGGGATCAGCTATCTTCATCAGAAAAGGTCGATGCAGTTGTTCCTGATTGATGCCGGGCACTACCTTGTGGGTATGCTGGCGGCGGGCGCGGTGTTCGCGCTGCGCTGAAGCTCAGTTCTTAGGTTCCGGCAGCAGCGCCAGCGGGTCTTGCGGCACGGTCTTGTGGCGAATTTCGAAGTGCAGCTCGGTCTGCGGGGTCGATCCGGTATGGCCGAGCAGGCCGACCCGTTTGCCTTTACGCACAGCCTCGCCCTTCTTCACGGTGACCTTCTGCAGCTTGGCATAAGCCGAGAACCAGCCCTTGCCGTGGTCGATTATCACCAGGTTGCCAAAGCTCCTGGCCCCTCCGCCCGCAAACGCCACCGTTCCCGGCGCGGCGGCGCGCACGGCGGCACCTTCCGGCCCGGTAATGTCGATGCCATCATGTGAACCGCGCTGCCCGCGCGGGGTGAAGCCGCGCCGCACCGGGCCGGTCGCGGGCCAGGCGAATGCCAGTGGCGCGCCGCGTTCGGCCTTGGCCGGTTCTGCCGCAGCCGCTGCTTCTGCCGCCGCCTCGGCTACGCCCGGCTTGCTCGGCGTCGGGATCACCAGTTTCTCGCCGGCCCGCACTTTGGCATCGCGTTCCAGCCCGTTGGCAGTAGCGATCAGCGACCACGGCACGCCATAAGCATAGGCGATTGCGAACCCGGTCTCGCCCGCCGCCACGGTGTGCGAGCGCCGCCGCGGGATCACCAGCACTTGCCCGGCGCGCACGTGATGCGGCGGTTTCAGCCCGTTGGCCTCGATGATCAGCACCCGCGGGACTTCGACCCGGCGGGCAATCCCGCCCAGCGTCTCGCCGGGTTTGACCGTGTATTCGGTGACTTCCTTGAGGTCCGACGCCTTGGCCGGCGCGGGTTCGCCCGCGCCCAGCAGCACGGGCAGCGCCGCCAGCAGGAGCAGCCGCTGTCTCACGCAAACCTGCCGCGCATTTCCTCCAGCGAGCCCTGGTGAGTCAGGTCGAGCTGGAGCGGCGTCACCGAAACATAGCCATCCTGAATCGCCTCGAGGTCGGTCTCGTGGCCCGGGGTATGCTCGATCCCGTGGAGGCCGAACCAGTAATAGGGGAAGCCGCGCGGGTCGGTTCCCTCGACGACCGAGCCGCGCGCATAGTCGTGGAACCCCTGGCGCACCACGCGGATGCCCTGAACCGCATCGGCGGCCAGCGGCGGGAAGTTCACGTTGACCAGCGTGCGCGGCGCGAACGGGGCTTCAAGCAGCGGGGCGATCACTTTCGCGCCCCATTCCTCGGCCGCCGCGAACGAAACGTCGTGACCCGCGTCCGCTTTCGAATAGACCTGGCTGAGCGCGATCGAGCGAACCCCCGCGAGCGCGCCTTCGATCGCGGCGGCGACGGTGCCCGAATAGGTCACGTCGTCGCCCAGGTTGGCGCCCCGGTTCACGCCTGAAAGGATCAGGTCGGGCGCCCCCGGCATCACTTTGCGCAGGCCCATCGTCACCGCATCGCTCGGCGTTCCAGTCACCGAAAAGCGCCGTTCGCTGTGACGCTGCAGCCGGACCGGCCGGTTGAGCGTCAGCGAGTGACCCGCACCCGATTGCTCCTCGGCCGGGGCGCAGATCCAGACATCGTCGGAAAAACGCCGGGCGATCCGCTCCAGCACATTGAGCCCGGCCGCGTTGATCCCGTCGTCGTTGGTCAGGAGAATGCGCATCGGACTGGGTACTCGCTCAGGGGGAGGGGACTAGGCGGGTCAGCCCGCCCATGTAGGGGTGGAGCGCCGGCGGCAGCTCGACCGAACCATCGGCCTGCTGGCAGTTCTCCAGCACCGCCACCAGCGTGCGGCCCACGGCCAGGCCGGAGCCGTTGAGGGTGTGGACGAACTCGGTGCCCTTCTGTCCGTCCGGCCGATAGCGCGTGTTCATCCGCCGCGCCTGAAAATCGCCGCAGTTGGAAATCGATGAAATCTCGCGATAGGCGCCTTGGCCCGGCAACCACACCTCAAGATCGAACGTCAGCCGCGCCGTAAAGCCCATGTCCCCGGCGCAGAGCAGCATCTTGCGATAGGGCAAATCGAGCGCCTGGAGGATCGCTTCGGCCGCCGCCGTCATCTTCTCGTGCTCGGCGGGCGAGTCTTCCGGGCGGCAGATCGCAACCAGCTCGACCTTTTCGAACTGGTGCTGGCGGATGTAGCCGCGTGTGTCCTTGCCCGCCGCGCCCGCTTCGGAGCGGAAGCACGGCGTCAGCGCGGCCATGCGGAGCGGCAATGCGTCATGGCCAAGGATCTGTTCGCGCACCGCGTTGGTCAGCGAGACTTCGGCGGTCGGGATCAGCCAGCGGCCATCGGTGGTGCGGAACAGGTCTTCGGCGAACTTGGGCAGTTGTCCGGTGCCGAACACCGCCTCGTCCTTGACCAGCAGCGGCACCGCGCATTCGGTGTAGCCATGTGCGGCGGTCTGCATATCGAGCATGAACTGGCCAAGCCCGCGCTGCAGCCGCGCCATCTGCCCCCGCAGGAAGGTAAAGCGCGAGCCCGCGATAGCCGCGCCGGTCTCGAAATCGAGGCCCAGCGCGGGGCCAAGATCGGCGTGTTCCTTCGGCGTGAAATCGAAGCTGCGCGGGGTGCCCCAGCGGGATACTTCGACGTTGTCGGCCTCGTCCGTGCCTTCCGGCACAGCGGCGTCGGGCAGGTTGGGATGGCGGGCGAGCGCGTCGTGCAGGTTCGCGGTCAGTTCGCGCTCTTCCGCTTCGAGCGCGGGGAGCACGTCCTTGAGCGTGGCGACTTCGGCTTTGAGCGCTGCGGCCGCGTCCTGGTCGCCCCGGCCCATTGCCGCGCCGATCGCCTTGGAGGCCTCGTTGCGGCGGCTCTGCGCCTCCTGCATCCGGGTCGCAACGGCGCGCCGGGCCGTGTCGAGCGCAAGAATGGCGTCAGCCTGCGGCTCCACCCCGCGCCGGGCGAGGCCGGCGTCGAAGCTTTGCGGATTCTCGCGGATCAGTCGTATGTCGTGCATGGCGCTGCGCTATGCCGTCGGCATCCGCGCAGCGCAAGCATCGGAACGGCCGGGCGTTACTCGGTGTCGGTCGAAACCGAGCTTCTGCCGAGCAGCGCATAGATCGGGCAGCTCGACAGGAAGCCGGTCGCCAGCGGGATCAGACCGAGCAGGCCCCACTTGGTCTGCGGCCCGACGAACATCAGCATGAGCAGCGCGGCACCGACGACAATGCGAACCATGCGTTCACTGCCGCCAACATTGGTCTTGAACATGGAAGTTCCCCTGGAAATCCGTAGAACAGTCATTCCTGCGGGCACTGTGCTTTCCGCCCAGACCCGCAAGAATGAACAGCCTAAGGGATAGTCCCAAGGTCTGAGCGAACTGTTAACCCGGCGAATTCGCGGCCTAGTTGCGTGGGCAGGTATTCAGCCCCAGCAGCGAATAGATCGGACAGGTCGAAAAAAGCCCGGTGAGCAGCGGCACCAGCCCGATCCAGCCCCACGGGGTCTGCGGCCCGACGAACACCAGGGCGATCAGCACCACCCCCAAAACGATGCGCAGGATGCGATCGGCCTTGCCGACATTGGTCTTGAACATGAGTTTCACTCCTTCCAGCGAAGGCCATGACTGACCACACGGCAAGCGCGCGCGCATTGATGGCGATCAACGCGGGGCTTGCGATCACGGCGAAACGGGAAGGCCGAAGGAATGGTGGGCGCGACAGGGATTGAACCTGTGACCCCACCCGTGTGAAGGTCGCTGCCGAAATTTTCCAAGATATTGGAAATAGATGGTAAAAACCGGGTCCGGCGCGGGGCGCTGTACGGGATTTGTACCGATCAGCCCTTTGCGAGGGTGAGCCGGGTCTTCTTTTCGGCGGCTTTCAGGCCCCGGCGCTGGGCCTTGTGGATCTTGCCCGAGGTCTGTTCGGCGTGGGTGTAGGTGCGGCGCATCAGGGCGGTGTCGGACCATCCGCCGAATTCGCCGGCGGCCTTTTCGTCGACCGGCTGGCGCACGTTCATTTCCTGGCCGAAGCCGTGGCGGCCGGCGGCGTGGAAGGGGAGCAGCTCGATCCCGGCTTGCTTGCACGCCCGGGCCCAGCCCTTGCGGGGGCTCGACCGATCCGCGAAGCCGAACAGGCGCAGGTTGTCCTGCTTGCGGTCCATGCCGCGCGGGTAGAGCGGCGGGAGGTTGGCGAGTTCGGTCACCAGTTCGGGCGGGATTGCGATCCAGCGATCGTCGTGGCCCTTGGCGGCCGGAATGCAGGCGCGGCCGTGCTGGAGATCGAGGTGTTTGCCGGGATGCATCGCGACGGCCTGGCTGATGCGCGCGCCGGTCATGAACATGAACAGCGCGAGCGCGGCATGGCGGCGATCGGCGTGGGCCCGGAATTTGAGCAGCCATTCCCAGCTGCCCGGGGTGCGCTTGACCCGGCTGACCTTGCCGCGCCGACGATCCTGCGCGATGCGCTCCTCGCGTTCATAGCCCTTGATCCGGATCGGCGGGCCCTTGCCGAGATCGTGCGCATTGTTGATCACCGACCGGACCGGGGTGACGACGTGGCGAATCCAGGTGTCGGTGGCGGCGTCCGGGTAAAGCTCCGGGCCAAGGTCGCGGACCTGCCGGGGGGTGATATCGCGCACGAACAGGTTGCCGATCTTCGCGACAATGGGGATCAGATAGCCCGCATCGGCGGGGCTGGCGGTGTAGAGCAGCACCGCCTCGGCGAACGTCAGCGCCCTTTCGTCGCCGAGAAGGTAACGACGGACCCGGCGCTCTTCCTCGTCGCGGCACCATTGCCACGCGCCTGCTTCCTCAGATGCGCCAGTGCTGCATCGATAGTAGTCGCTGACGGGGGTGCCGAGGTATTCGACGCGGCCGCGCGCCCACCAGGTGCTTCCTCGGCGATAGGGTTCGAGTGGCATTTGCGCCCGGCCTCCAGGATAAGATCGATCTGCTCGGGCGTGATCAGCATCGCGCGGCCGAGGCGGTGGCACGCGCCGAGTCGGTTGGCCTTCTCGCGCAATGCCCGCTCCGAGATATCGAGTCCGCGCGCGGCCAGCAACCGGACCCATTCGGCCGGGGTGCGCCCGCGATCGAGAATTGGGGAGAGCGCGGTCACCGCACGCTGTCTCCATAAATCTTAAGCCAGTCGTTGAAATTGAGGCCGCTGTCGTGATTGAGGAAGGCCCGGTAGCGCCGCTGACCACGAGTCAACTTCAGGGCCGCAGGGCTTTTTTCGCGAACAAAGTCCCGCCCGGCATCCGTTACGATGAAGATATGGCCACCCACGATGTGCGGGTTCTCATAATGAGTCATCAGCCCATTGGCTGCTGCTCGAAGGCAGATTTCGAAGTCGGAATGACCCGGTCCTGCGACGAAGTGGTCGCGGTACATTTCGCCCTGGCCATGGCAATCAACACCGAGCGAATGCTGGAGAATCTCGAGTAGCTCTGTCACGCCACCTCCGCGAACTTGTCGGTTTCATTGCCCCATGAATTCCAGCCCTTGCGCGGGTTTCTGGCGAACAGCTCGAGGCGGGGAATGTCACCGAACAGCGCTTCGAGGCGGTCGTATTGCGCAGCGGGCTTGCGGCTGTGCTGCGACTTGGGGGCGACGATCAACTGGCGGACGGCGTGGCTGGCCACGGGGACGCCCTTGCCGCGCCTGAACAGCAGGCAGAGCTCGACCTGGTTGCGGGTGTACTTGCCCATGCCGATCGCGGGCTCGGCGATATCGCCGGTGAAGATATCGAGCTGGTCGGGCCGGATGCGGCGCTGCTTGAGCCAGAAGAACAGGTCGGTGACGTAGCGGAAGCCCCAGGCCTCGCCGAGCGCCAGCGCCTGATCGAGGTGGCTGCCGATCACCCACAGCGCCAGCACCGCATCCGGCGCGGCGATATCGGCGACCGGGAGCGCGGCGAGCTCGGCCAGCGACAGGGTGGGATAGTGATCCTCGCCCGCCTTCTGGGTCGGTGTGCGCTTGGCGCCCGACCACAGCACGGTCTGCCAGGGCGGATCGGCGAGGATCAGGCGCCAGGCGGCGCGGGGGAGCTGGGCGAACCCTTCGACAAGCTCGGGATGAGCGGCGGCAGTCATGCCCACCCGTCCAGGAAGCAATCGATCGCGCCGATCAGCCGGTTGTCCTCGTCCTCCCGTTCGAGGTCGTAGGGCGGGGCTGCCGTGGCGCGCTGGATGCACAGGATTGCGCGCAGCGCGTCTGCCGCGTTCTCGGCCGGCTCCAGCGCGAAAGGTTCGAAGGCCTCCTGATCGCCCTCGCGGGAAAACCTGAGCAGCTCGGCAACAACTTCGGAAAGCTGCACGGCGGCCACCAGCGCGAGGCTGCGGCGCGGATCGGGCTGGGCGCAATGGCTGCACAGCCGGTCAGCCACCCACCAGCAATGTCCGCGCAAGTCGTCGTGGCAGGGGCTGGCATCGGTGCAGCCGCAGAGCGCGCAAGTCTGGGGCGGGGTTTCCGCATCGGGCTGATCATCAATCATCAGTGGCTCCTGAAGGCGATCGAGCGGCGCGATTGCCAGCACAGCGCGCAGGTGGCGCAGCAATCGGTGGCGCCGGTCTGGGCGGGGCAGAGAATCGCGTCCGGGTCGGTTTCGCCCGGGCCGACGACGCGGGCGGCGCCGTGATCGTGCGGCGCGCCGGAGAAGCGGATCGCGCAGCGGCGCCATCCGGCATTGTGGATCAGCAGCGCGATGGCGCGGCCGAGCGGCGAGTGCGGCTCGTGCGCGGTGAAGCCGAACAGGTGCAGCGCCGGATGGCGCGCCAGCATCTCACCCCAGAAGGCAACATAATCGGCCGACCAGAAATCGCCCAGCACGTGGAGCCGGACGAGAAAGCCGGCGGGGTGGGCGGCGGCGAGCCCGGCGAGTTCAACCCCCAGCCCCTCGATCAGATCGGGGCCATGCAGCACGCGCTCGGCGGCCCGCATGTTGTTGCCGTAGCAGCTTGTCCACTGATCGCAGGTTCGCGGGCAAGAGGCGCGTTCTTCCAGCGTCAGGGTATAGATCGGCCAACCCCGGCGATGGCCCTTGGCGACCTGCTTGCCGATCTTGCGGCTGTGCTGGCCGGACTTGAGCAGGCGGGGCAATTCGCCGGGATCGAACACCCGGCTGGAAAAGGCGGTGCGCCCGGCGCGGACGGCCGGATGCAGCGCGGAGAGGATCACGCCGTGGCCGGTCGGCTGCTTCGTGCCGAACCTGCGCATCGTGGCGCGGGCGGGATTGCGGGTGGCCATCAGGCGTCGTCCTCGACAAGCTCGCCGAGCAGTTCATGCCACGCGGCGAGGAACACGGCGGCGCTGGAGGCCGAATATTTCACGTTCGGATTGGCGACCCGATAGCGCGCGATATCGGCGCGCCACTGGGCCTGCTCGCCCGCGGCGATCATTTCGATGAACAGCGCCCAGCGATCGTCAGCGAAGCCGGCGCCATCCTTCAGAACCTCGGCACAGACCGCGACGATGCCGGGGAAGATCGATCCGGCATAGCGCAGCACCTGCCCGGCCAGCGCCTCGCCCAGGGCGCGCAGCGCGAGGCGGGTGACTTTCGCCCCGTGGCGGCGCCAGGCCTGTTCGATGCCGGCGACATTGGAGATCATCCCCGGCTTCCACGCGGTGTAATTCGTATGGCGCGCGAGGCGCAATCCCGCCGCTTCCAGCGCGGCGGCGATCGCGTCGGCCTCGCTGTCTCCCCCGGCGACGGCGGCCTTGAACAGGTCGAGCTTGTTCAGCGCGCGGCGCTGCTGGTTCATCGCGACGAAGCTGGCCGCCTCGTCGGCCCGCGAGGCGGAGCGGGAAACGACGCAGGGCAGGTCAAGCAGATCGCGGCGCAGGCGCGCGGCGGCCAGGCGGTGCTGGCCGTCGATCACCCAGAGCGTGCCATCCTCGCGCCGCGCGACGGCGAGCGGATGGAACAGCGACCAGTCCCAGAACGACGCGATCTTGCGGACCAGCGTGAGGCTGGGCGCATTGTCGATCGAGCGCTGGTAGGCCGGATCGATGTTGAGCTCCTCGATCCGGCAATTTTCCAGACTGGGCCGCCGGCCGAGCGGCGGATTGACCTTCAGCCGGGCGGTGGCGGGGCGGGACATTATGCGGCGCCCCCTGCCTGGGCGATCAAGCCGTAGGCGAGGCTTTCCAGCATCTCCAGCTCAAGCCAGTCGTCAAGGTTACCGCCGCACTTGCGCTGCTCGACCTCGTGAGAAAGGTGGGGCATCAGGCGCTCGAGGATGTCGTTCAGCTCGGGGGCTCTTGCGATCAGCCGGGCGTTTGCCACGGCGCAAGGTTCGCTTGGCGAGACGCCCTGCGCCCACGCAACCGGATAATCCATACCGCGCTCGATGTCTTCGTCCGGCACGTAAATCTTGAGACCATCCGAGAACCATGGCCCGGGCGTGTATTGCGCGGTCACGCGGCGACCTCCTCGTCCTCGGATTTGTCGTCGGCCTGGTCGTCGTCGAGGGGGGCATTCTCGCCGCGTTCGCGCGCGGCGTCGGCGGCGGCTTTGGCGGCCAGTTCCTCGTCGACCAGGCGGGTCGCATCGGCGCGGTTGGCTTCGACTTCGGCGATCGGCACCTTGATCCAGACGACGACAAAGGAATGTTCGTCGTCGCAGTCTTCGACCGGCCATCCGCCTCGTGGCCAGAAGGCTCGGTCTGCGAGCGGCGTGCCGGCGAATTTCGGCACGGCCATGCGGGCGGCGCGGGCTTCAATCGCGCGATCGCGGGCGGCGGTGGCGCGTTCGGCATCCCAGTCGCGGGTTTCGGCCGGTTCGCGCTTCTGCTCGGGCTTGAACGCGCCGAGGCAGTGCAGGCCGAGGCCGTCCGAAGCGACCGCATAGACGCCGATCGCCTTCTTCTTCGCGGTTTTCGAAAGCTCGGTGCCATAGCCCCAATGGCGTTCGTAGCCCTTGGGCGCGGCGCACCAGCTTGCGCCGTTACCCACACCCTTGACGAACAGACCCTGCTTGTAGCCATCGGCCTTGGCCTGGGCGGGAATCATCGCCTCGGCGCGGGTGCGGGCGAGCTTCTCCAGCAAGGCCACATCGACCACGCGCTGTTCGCCATCGGTGCCCATGAACATCTCGGCCTCGATCCGGCCGCCTTCGGCCTGATAGGCGGCAAGCTCGACGAAGGTCATCAGCGGATGGTTGATGGGCAGGGTCTTCCCGCGCAGTTCGTCGCGCACCCAGCGGGGATTGTGGTCGCCATATTTGAGGCGGCCCTTGAACACCTTGACCTGCAGCGCGTGATCGGTGGTGCCGGCATAGGCCTTGGCGCTTTCCAGCCCGATCGCGCCGGTGCGCAGGGCTTCGAGGATTTCGGGCGCGAGGGCGGCGAGGCGCAACCGGCCTTCGACGTGGCGGACGGTAACGCCGAAGCGGCGGGCGGTGTAGCTCACCGCATCGGCCTGCAGCGCGCCGCCGTTCACCTGCTGGGCGACGATCGCCGCGAAGGCCTCGAACTCGTCGGCCGGGTTCATCGCGACGCGGTGGAGGTTTTCCGACAGGCTGGTTTCTTCTGCCTCGGCGCGATCCTCGAGCAGGCAGGGCACTTCGTGATCGGCCGGCAGGCGGCCATCTTCGACCAGCAGTTGCATGGCCTGAAAACGGCGGCCGCCGGCAATCACCTCGAACTTGTCTGCCCAGCGATCCACGCCGTCCCATTGCTCGTTCACGGTAGACGTGGTGAAATGCGCTGGCACGACGACCAGGTTCTGCTTGAGCCCGCGCGCGGCGATATCGTCGGCCAGCGCGGCGATATCGGCATCGCGCTCGGTCTTGCGGACATTGAGGTCTGACAGCAGCAGGCTGGACAGCGGCAGCGTGGTGATCATGCGGGTTCTCCAAGCGGGGAGGTGAGCGGGGGTGGTGCGCCTTCCGCCGCGCGGAGCTGCGCGACGGTGCGGATCACATCGGCGACGGTGTGCCAGCGCGCCGCCGAATGCGCGTCGAGCAAGGCGTCGGGGATCTCGATGCAGAACGCTTCGTCGAGCTCCATCGCCAGGCACTGGTAATCGACCACGCAGCAGCGCAGATCGCGCACCAGTTCGGCCTCGGCGGTGACGACGGGCACGCGGTGCGGGAAGCGGGTGCGGGTGAGCTCGTGCTGGATCAGCGCGATGACTTCAGCGGCGAGGGGGCCGGTGAGGGACGCGCTCATGATCCTGCCGCGCCTTTTGTCCGGGCCTTGCGGCGCAGTTTCTCGAAGTCGGTCGCGGCAAGGCCAAGGCGGATGCGGGGCAACTCGATCGGCCCGCGCATCCATTCCGGCGGGAGCGAGCCGGGGTTGGCAAGATGGAGCAGCACGTCGCCATGGCATCCGCCGCCATCGAGCGCGCACCAGCAGGCAAGGTCTTTCCCGGCCAGTGATGTGACGTCACGGCGGATGCGGCGCCACAGCGCAAGTTGCGCGTCCGGATCGGGCTGATCGGAAAAGGCGATGAAGCCCCCGGCGAGCAAGGCGAACTTCGCTGCACATTGCAGGCGGGTGCCATCCTGCCCGACGACGAAGGGATTGCCCCAGCGGCCGGGGCGCGCGACGTTGACGGCATTGTCCGGCAGGCGCCAGCCCCGGGCGCGCGAGAGGCGGATGCGGCGGGGAGCAGTCATGCCGGGAACCCGTCGTGGGGCTGGTCATCGAGCAGGCGTCCGGCGGCTTTGGGCAAAAGGCGACCTGTTTTTGGGCAACGCTCCCGTTTGTCCAGATGCGCGGCATTGTGCTGACCGCGCCGCTTCAATTCGAGATTACCGATGCGATTGTCGGTCTTGTCCTCGTTCCGATGATGGATCAGCCAGCCCTTTGGGGGGCGTGGATTTCCTGCCGCGCACCAAACGACAGTATGCTCGTAGGCATAACCGTTCGGGTCGGCGAGCGGATGGTCCTTCCCCACCCTGATCTTGACGTAGCCGTTCGACGCGACAGACCCGCCAGGCTTCCAGCGATGCTGGCGTGACGCCTTGACGTGGTGCCCATGAGAGGCAGGATTATTGCCCCGGCCGATGCCAGTTGCCCGCGTCATGCTGGATACTCCCGCACTCGCAATCCTTCAGGGAATTGCTCAATGTCCTTGATCGCCTTCGGGCCGCCGCTGGAAAGCTGCTTGACGAACACTGGAACCCCGGCCGCTTGGCATTGATCCACGATCGACTGCGCCCAGTCGATGTGCATCGGGCGGGCGCCGGGGCCGCTCTCACCGCCGGCTACGACCCAGTCGATCCGGGCTAACCGGGCAGGTTCGTCAAAGCCGAAGGTCTGCGGATTATATCCGATCAGTGCATCGCAGGTGTTCAGCCAATTATCGTCGATTGCCGGCACATTAAGCTTCGTCAAATCCACCGGCCCAAGCAGCGGCTCGGCGCTGATCCAGCGGACGGCGGCGGGGGTGGCGAGCAGATCGGGAATGCGCTCGTCGGCGCGGGTCTGGTCCTCGACCGAGACGCCGAGCCAGACGTTCGGGAGGGTGCCATTGGTAGTTTCCAGCAGAACCCCATGTCCTTTCGGGCGCTTCTGCAGTTCACGAAGATGCGGGACAAGGCGGGGTTGCCACAGGTCGTTCATATACTCCCGCATCCGCGCGCTACGCTTGGTCAGCACCTGGAAGGTATGCTGCGGCGCCAGCGCCATCACGGCGAACACCTTGTCGATCCATTCGTCCGGCACCGATTCGTGGAACAGGTCGCCATGGGCGCAGACGAAGATGCGGCGCGGTTTCTTCCAGCGCAGGGGCTGGGTCAGCCATTGCTCGTTGAAGCGCACCTCGCCGGTCCAGACCGGGCCGGCCTTGGTGTCGCGGGTGAGGCCCTTGCGGCTCTGGAGGTGTTGCAGGCGGGTGCCGGCGAGCTTCATCGCGTAGCAGTTGGTGCAGCCGGGCGAGGTGACGGTGCAGCCGGTGACCGGATTCCACGTCGCGTCGGTCCATTCGATCCTGGTGGTATCAGCCATGGGTCAAGGCTCCCGTCAGCCAGGTCAGCGCGCCGATCAGCGCCCAGAGCAGCAGCGCGGCGGGCAGGCTGACCAGCAGGCCGCGCGTGAAGCAGTTTCCGGCGGGGTTCATGCCGCACCGCCTTCGCCGGCGGGGCTTTCGCGCCGGCGGCGGAGTTCGTCCTGCACGCGTTGTTCGTGCGGGCAGATCGGCCGGATGCCGGTGCGGGCGCGGCGCACGCGGAACGCGGCGCGGAGCTGGTGGCGCAGGCTCATGGCAGCGCCGCCATGATCAGCGCGGCGAGGACGAACAGCAGGGTGGCCCCGGCGATCGGCAGCGCCAGGCCGCGCGCGGACGGGCGCGGCTCGGCGGCGAGCAGCGGGTTGCGGGCGGCCTCCTCGTCCCACCGGGCCTGCAGCCGGGCGAGCGGGTGGGGGTGCTTCCCCGATGACCAGTGGCCCCGATGACCAGTGCCCGGCGGGATCATGCGAACCACCACAAGGCGGCCGCGCCGAGCGTGATCCACGCGGTGACGACGATGGCGGGCAGCCGGTGCAACCAGCGGTCGGGATCGGGACGGTTCATGCTGCTTTCTCCAGGGCGAAGGCGGCGGCGCAATCGAACGGCGGCACATCATTGCGGCCGTTCGGATCGAACATCAGGTGGCTGGCCAGTTCGCGCAGGGCGACCGCGCCGGCGCGCTGTTCGGGTGTGGCGAGCGGGCCGGTCAGCGCCTTGTCGCGCGCGCTGGCGAGCAGCGGCGCCCAGACCGCGCGGGGGCTGATTTCATCCGCCAGACGCCCACGCGCTTCGGCTTCGCCTATTTCCTGCGGGTCGGCCGGACTAATGCCGCCGCCAAAGTAGCCGCCCCTCGCAGCAGCGAGGGCGGAGGGGCTCGCGGCGTCATGCCGCCGGACCTCCGGCCAGACAATCTGGCGTTCGCGCATATCGGCGAGGCCCTCGGCCAGCTCGGGCAGGTCCGCGCCGCACAGGCAGGCGATGGCGAGCCACGGGCGCAAGTGCTGGGTGGCGGTGCGCGGGTCCATCCGGCCGGTGCGCACCGCTTCGCGGGCGCGGGCCTGGCGAAGCTGGAATTCGCTTGCCGCCGCGCGGGCGAGGTCGGGGTGATAGTGGGACATGGAAGCCTCCGCTGTTGCGGCGCCTAAATGCAGGATGGATAAATCCATTGTCAAGCGGGGAATATGGATAAATCCATCATTCTTGCGGTGACCGGCGGATTTGCGCAGTCTGGCGCGCCCCGGTGAAACGGTTCGAGCGAGGAGGTGGCCATCGCAATGGCAGGATTTGCCGGTTGTCGCACCGGGCGGTTGATCTGCCTCATCGGGCTGGCAGCCGCGCTATGTGCCTGCAGTGCGCGCAGCGCCGAGGAGGCCGATCGCGCCGAACGGGCGTTGCAGGATATGCAGGGGTTCGCCGGCAAATATGGGCCGGACGAGGCGATCGACGTTTACGCGCGGCGCCCCGGCACCGGGGCACTGGCGAACAGTGCGGTGACCTGCGGCAAGACGATGAAGGGCATCTCGACCGGATCGGCCGATGGCCCGCGCCGCGCGATCGTGGTCGGCGGCGCGGTCGTCAGGGAAGGCGCGATCGGCCAGTCAGCCGGGTTGTTTGCCGAATTGTGGCGCCGCGCGGGCTGCTGATCAGCCGCCGAGCAGTTCGTTGGTGCTGCAGATCCGGTGCATCCGGATGACCTGGCCGCGCGGGATGCGGAAGGTGGCCTCCGGATTGAACTGAAGCAGTTCGACATAGGCGCTGGTGGTGCGGATCAGCTGTTTGACCAATACGGTGATGATGTGATCGTTCGCGCCGTTGCTCAACTGCACGACGACGAAATCGCCGGGACTGGGCGGCCGCCGCGGATCGACCACCGCAATCTCGCCCGAATAGAAGCGCTTTTCCATCGAGCTGCCGTGGAAGTAGATCGCGTAGGCATCGGGCGCATTCCATAGCGCCGGGGGCCGCTCGATCAAT
Organism: Sphingomonadales bacterium; assembly: GCA_013791705.1. Lineage (GTDB taxonomy): Bacteria > Pseudomonadota > Alphaproteobacteria > Sphingomonadales > Sphingomonadaceae > Novosphingobium. The sequence goes on from VMTF01000025.1 coordinate 48,266, forward strand.
CGGACGGTATGGTCGAAATCGAGCAGCAGTCGCTCCACCCGCAGTTCTCCGTTGGCATCGTCCGGAACGGCAAGGTCGTCACAAAAGGCTGTGCCCAGCACCGGGATGCGCGATTCGGGCGGGCCGCTCCAGTTGAGCGGGGCGTCGCGGAAGCTGATCTCGCTGAGCGGTTGGGCGGGATCGTCGACCTTGCCCATCAGCCAGTCGGTGGTTGTTTCCAGCGCGGCGGCGAGCTTGTTCAGTCGTTCGGCCGAGGGCACGCCGGTCTTGTCCGGGTCCATCAGATCGCGGACGTAGCCGGCATTGGCGCCGATTTCCTTCGATACCGCATGAGCGGTTTTCCCGGTCGCATCGATGCGCTGCTTCACGCGATCCCGCAGGATTTCCTTCAGATCAGGCATTGATGGGATTTCCCACACTGGCGCCGCCGGGGGAATAATGGAAAAACCCGCTTGACGAGTGATGGATTTATCCATGATACACGCCGTCATGAACGCTTCTCCTCCTCATTCGCGCGCGTCCGTTCCGGTCGCACCGCTGGTCGAACGGTTGCGGCTGTGTGCCCAGCTGTGGACTGACCATAACGCGGCAACGCTGGCCCGACTTGGCCGGACGGTGATCAATGACGGCGGCTATTTCGCGCGGATCGATTCGCCCGAGGCCTCCACCACCACCGCTACCCTGGAAAAGTTTGCGCGCTTTCTGGGCGACGGGGCCAACTGGCCCGACGGGCTGGTGCCCGAAGCGGTGCGCGATTTCGTTCATGTGGTCGGTGTTTGTCCTGACCCCGCCATGCCGTCACCCGATACGAGCCCGGCGAATATCGCGGCTTCCGGGGACCATGACCGGGCCGTTCCCGAGCCCGCCTCGGGTCGCGCGCCTGCCGCAGTGGCTTTGCCTCCATCAGCGGCAGGCGCATTTGTTTCCGGCACGTTTCGGTCCGACGAAAAGGGGCGCGGCTGATGGGCGCGGACCGGACCGTGCGGCTCTCGCCCGCCGACCTCGCGCTCAAGCTCGCCTGCGAGGAGGCGGTGCGCGCGGCGGGTGGGCAGGAGTTCGTCGCGCGCGAGGCGGGCTATGCGCAGTCGCGCATTTCGGACTGGTGCTCGCCGAACACCGCCGCGTTCATGCCGCTTCACGTCGCCCGGCAGGTCGAGGCGCTGGGCGCCGGAGCGCCCGGCCATCCGCATATCACCCGCGCGCTGGCGCGCGCCCAGGGTGCCGGGGTGAGCGACCCCGCGCCGGCCGCCGATCCGCTCCACCTGTGCCAGTGGCTGGCGCGGATCGGCGGCGAAAGCGGCGATCTGCTGCGGGCGCTGGCCGATGGCGCGGCCGGTCCCGGGATTGCCGCCATGCCGCTCGAGCTGCGGCGGCGGATCGCGCGCGAGCTCGGCGAGATGACCGACCTGCTCGGTGAGCTGGGCCATGCGCTGCAGCGCGAGGATTCGCCCTGAGCCGCGCCGGCGGCGTTTGCGTGGTGGTGGCCTGCCTGGGGGCCTGCTTGGGGGTGATTTGCGATGTACAGTGACGGGATCGGAAAATTTGAACCGCGGCGGCCGATGGGTCCGCCGGCGCTCGGCACCGGAGTGGCGGCGGTCGTGCCGCCCGAATTCAGCGGGCGGATGAGCTGCGAGCGGCTGCGCGAATGGGTGCGCGGGGCGCAGCCGGGGGCGCTGCTCGCCTATGCCCGCGGCTATGCGCTCGGGCCGTTCTGTGCCGAGGCGCTGCGCGACCTGGTGCTGGCGCTGCACGAACAGGAGTATCTCTCGCCGCACCTGATGCGCGGGGGCGAGGGCGAGCTGCTCTACGTGGTGCGGCGCTGGGCGCGGCCGGTGTTGCCGGGAGCGGTGCTGGCTGGCGCGGGGGCGAGGCCATGAGGCCGCGCGCGATTCCCCGGTGGCTGGCGGCCGGACGCGGCAGCCGATCGTTCCGGGCGTTCGACAGTGCCGCGCCGCGCGGGTGGAACCTGACCGCCACGGCGAGCGGGCGCGGGATCGTCAGTCTTGCGATCGAGGTGGTGCCGCCCGCGCATTCGGGAATGCTGATCCTGCCGCGCACCGGCGCGGCGCGGATGCGGCTCGACCTGCTGCGCGCGCTCAGCGGCGATGGCGACGAGAGCGGAATGGGCGCGGAGCTGCTGATGGTGGCCGGAATTCCGTTCGCCGCCGCCGAGGCCGAGGCGCTGGCGCGGGTGCTGGGGCTGGCGCTGGACGCGCTGGAGACGGAGACGGCGGAGATCGGGCATGACTGAGGGCGGCGAGAATGGCCCGGCGCCGGACGGGCTGGCGGACGTGATCGCCTATCTCGAGCGCAAGCGCGGCAATGCCGGGCTGGTGGCCGGACGCAGCCCGGAGTTCGCCGAGCTGGCCCGCGACCGGGCGCGGCAGCTCGAAATCATGATCGATGAGCTGAAGGCCGGGCTGCACCAGGGCGAGGCCGCAGTGAGCTTAATGCTGTCGGCCGGATCGGCCGAGGAGCCCGGCAGTGCTGATGCCGCCGCCGATGAGCGCGCAGCCCGGAACACCGGGAGCGCAGGCGGCGTCATGCCGACAGCCGGATACCGCGGCGCGGGTGGGGCGGATTCGGCAAGCAAGGAGAGCGAATGATGGCACGTGGCGCAAACCGGGACGAGCCGGAGACCGGCGGCGGAACAGGCGGCGGCCCGCCGCCCGATCCGCGCAAGGCCGCCGTGAGGGTGCAGGCCGGGGTGTTGCACGCGGCGCTGAAGGACGTGACCGGGGTGGTCGCCGGGCGCAACACGGTGCCGATCCTCGACCATGTGCTGTTCGCGGCCGGGGACGGGCGGATCACGCTGACCGCGACCGATCTCGACATCTGGGTGACGCGCGATCTGGCCAGCAATGACCGGGACGGGCCGGACGGCGCCGAGTGGGTCAAATCGATCCGCCCGTTCGTGCTGACCCTGCCGGCGAAGGCGCTGCTGGCAGTGATCGGCGAGCTGGACAGCGAGGCGATGGTGACGATCGCGGCGCCGGGCCTTCGCCTTTCGCCAGGCTCAGGCCCCCAGGGTGAGCCTGGCGGCGATAATCGTGCGGCGATCAGCGCCGGGCGGGCGCGGTTCCGGCTGCACAGCCTGGCGCCGGACGATTTCCCGCAGCCGCCGCCGATGGCGGTCGCGGCCGGGTTCGAGTTGCCCTGCACGGTGCTGGGCGATGCCTTCGCGGCGGTGGAGCACGCGATCTCGACCGAGGAGACGCGCTATTACCTGAACGGGATCTATCTGCATCCGTTTCAGGCGGGTGAGGGCGCGCCGATGGACCTGCGGATGGCGGCGACCGATGGCGCCCGGCTCGGGCGGGTGCTGCTTGACCTGCCCGACGGGGCGGCGAGCTTCCCGGCGGTGATCCTCGCGCGGCTGACCGTTGCGGTGCTGGACAAGCTGATGCTGGCGGCGATCAAGGGCGCGCCCGAGGACGCCGAACCGCCGCGCATCCTGATCGAGGCGGCGAGCGAGGCGCCGGGCGCGCGGGTGCGGTTCGCCCTGCCGGCCGGCGATGGCGGCACGGTGGAGGTGATCGCCAAGACGATCGACGGGAGCTTTCCCGATTATGCCCGGGTGATCCCGGCCGACCCACCGCTTCGCGCGGTGGTCGACCGGGCGGCGCTGCTCGCCGCGCTGCGGCGGGTGGCGGTGCTGGGCGCGGCCAAGAGCCGGGTGGTGCGCGCCAAGTTTGCCGCCGAGCAGCTGACCCTGACGGTGAGCACCCTCGAGCTGGGCGAGGCCTGCGAGGAACTGCCCTGCGCCTGGGCCGGCGAACCGCTGACGGTGGGGCTCGACAGCAAATACTGGCGCGAGGCGCTGCTCGCTTTGGACGGGGACGAGGTGGCGCTCGGGCTGACCTATGCCGGCGCGCCGGTGCGGATGCGGGGCGTGGGGCGCGATGATGGATCGGAGAGCGACCGGCTTGTCCAGGTCGTGATGCCGGCGCGGGTGTGAGGGAGGTGGCGATGCGCGATGATCTCAAAGTGCTTCACGGCACAATTCGGGAGGCCATATTCCGGATGATGGGCGCCCGCGAGCACGAAGGAGAGCCTTTCGTGCTTGCGGCGGTCGATGTCACCGGGATTCTTGGCGATGAGATCGCGATCCTGCTGGGCGCGATCGCAGACCAACACGAGCGGGCCAAGGTGGTCGAGCTATTCGGCAGGCATCTGGGTCCCGCCGTGGAACGGGCCCATCGGCTCGGCATGGCGGAGGCCGGGCTGGTGCCGGGCCTGCAATGATGGGTGCGCAGGCAGACATCGGGCCGAGCGGGCCGCGCCGCTGGCAGATCTATGCGCGGGCCAAGGAACTGCGGGCGCTGGCCGAGCTGGCGACCGCGCTGGCGGTGAGCGGGCCGGGGCAGGACCTGCCGCGCGCGCTGGCGCAGTTCGACCGGATGCGGGCGATATTGGGGGAGTGTGGCGAATGAGCGGGCTAAGCCGGATTGCGGCGCTGGTGGTGATCGATATCGACGCGCTGACCGGCGAGATAATGAAATTCCGGTCTGCTCGCGCGCGCCGAGACGCGGCAGAAATAGCGCTGGCGGCGGCCAGGGCCGAGGATGCCGCGGCGGCGAAGGCTTACGAGCAGGCCGAAGCCGAGTTGAACCGGGTGTTCGATGATCTGGCCTGCGGGACAACGGAATCATGACCGAAGCCGATGATCTGGCCCAGCGCCACGGGGTGACCCGCGACGACATCGAGGCCTGCGCCGACGAGGCGGTGCTGGCCGGATGGTTCGCCGCCTATGGCGAGACGATCGAGGAGCTGAAGGCCTTCGTCGAGGGGTTCCGCTTCACCGGCTCGGCCGATCCCGACTGGCTGCGCCGCAGCGGCGGGAAGCTCGGCTATCTCACGCTCACCCGGCGCCGGATCGAACGGCGGATGCTGACGCTCGGCTTCACCCCGCCCTGGTCTCCGCGCGACCCGCGCAGCGTGCTGATCCGGCGGCTCGAAGGCGAGGTGGCGCGGCTCCGGCGGCTGCTGGAAGCGGGCGATTCGGCAGTGGGGGAGGATGCAGATGGTTGAGTGGTACAAGCCCGCCGCAAATCTCGACGAGGCGGCCGCGCTGCACCGGTTTCACCAGCGGGTCATGACCGAGTCGGCGGTTTCATCCGACGGCGAGGAATATCGCCGGCAAGCCGTGATTCCGGCCGGCTATCCGCAGCGTGGGCAATTCGCGAACCGCCATGCCTGGCGCGCGGCCGTCGCGCGCTGGCGGCGCGGTGATGCCTGAACCATGGCCCTGCCGATTGCCTTCCTCGATGAAATCCGCGCGCGTGTCAGCCTTTCGGGGCTGATCGGGCGCGGGCTCAAGCTCGACAAGGCGGGGCGCGAGTTCAAGGCCTGCTGCCCGTTCCACAACGAGAAATCGCCGAGCTTCACCGTCAACGACGAGAAGGGGTTCTATCACTGCTTCGGCTGCGGCGCGCATGGCGACGTGTTCCGCTGGCTGACCGACCGCGACGGGCTGCCGTTCCTGGACGCGGTGCGCGAGCTGGCCGGTCTGGCGGGGCTGGACCTGCCCGCGCCGAGCCCGCAGGCGGCCGAAGCGGCGGCGCGGGTGGAGACGGTGCGCGAGGCGCTGGAGATTGCCCAGGCGGTCTATGCCGGGCAGCTCGATCAGACCGGGGCGGTGCTGGAATATCTGGCCGGGCGCGGGATCGGCCCGGAGGCGCTCGGCACGTTCGGGATCGGCTATGCGCGCGGCGGCGACGGATCGCTACGCGGATCGGGCCTTGGCGCAAAACTGGGGCTGGCGGCGGGGCTGCTGGTGCCGCGCGGCGACGGCGCGGGCCTGCGCGAGCTGTTCTGGGACCGGATCACCATTCCGATCCATGATGCGCGCGGGCGACTGGTGGGGTTCGGGGGCCGGGTGTGGGAGCCTGGCCGAACCTCTGCTTCGCCCGGCGGCTCCGCAACCGGGCAGTCGGCGCCGGTCAAGCGGCCGAAGTTCATCAACAGCCCGGATTCGGAGCTGTTCGACAAGGGCCGCACCCTGTTCAACCTGCATCGCGCTGGCCCGGCTTCGCGGCCGCAGGCGGCGAACCGGCTGCTGGTGGTGGAAGGCTATTTCGACGTGGTCGCGCTGGCGGCGGCCGGGATCGGCGAAGCGGTGGCGCCGATGGGGACCGCGCTGACCGAAGCCCAGCTCGAACGCTGCTGGCGGCAGCATCACCGGCCGGTGCTGCTGTTCGATGGCGACGCGGCCGGCCGCAAGGCGGCGGTGCGCGCCGGCAGGATGGCGCTGCCGCTGATCGGCCCGGGGCGCGAGCTGGCGGTGGCCTTGCTGCCCGAGGGCAGGGACCCCGATGACCTGGTGCGCGCGGCGGGCCGCGGCGCGATCGAGGCGGTGATCGCCGAGGCGGGGGCGCTGCACACCTTCCTGTTCGACGCGGTAGTAATCCAGGCTCTCGCCGAAGTGCCCGGCGGCCGGGCGACGCCGGAACTGCCGCCTGAGGCCCGGGCGGCGATCTGGGATGAACTTGCGGAACTGGCGGCGACGATCGCCGAGCCGGAAACCCGGGCGCAGTACCTGGGGGTGTGGCGAGCGCGGTTCGAGCGCGAGGTTTCAGCCGTGCCGCAACTGCTGGCGGGCGAGCCGGTCCATGCGGTGATCCACGCGCCCGAGGTTGGCGCGGACGGGGCTGCCTATGCCTTTCCGGAAAGCGAGAGCGACAGCGCGGCGCGGCTGATCGCGCTGGTGCGGGCGGTGCTCAAGAAGCGCGAGGAGCGCCGAGAGATCAATGACGAGATCAAGGATATCATGGCGATGGCCGAGCTGGCCGGGTTCCAGAAGAAGGCGATTCTGGACGCGGTGCGCGACATCGAGGCTGACCTGAAGCATGGCCCGGCGGTGCGCGAGGAAGACGAGATGCACCGGGTGCTCTATCGCCGCACGCTGGGCATCCGGGGGCCGCTGAACGAGGCGTTGCTGCCGCAACTAGTCGACGGCCGGGCGCGGACCGGCTCGGCCCAGGTGAAGCGCCGGGCCAAGGTTTCGGCGCTGATCGATATGTCCGCGATCGATGCGCGCGGGGTGGAGGGATGAGCGGGAATGCCAGGCCCTGGCTCCACCGCGTCGGGAAAGCGGCGCTGTCCGGCCTGACTGACGACGAAGTGCGCGAGCGCGGATTCGCCGTCGCGCTTTCGGCGATGCGCGCGGCCTATCACGCCCGGCGCGAGGCCGGGGAGGCCGCCACCACCACCGGCCGGCCGGAACAGCCATGAAGCGCCTCACCCCGCTGGAACGGGCGAAATTGCTGCGCAACGATTCGGGCAATGCGCGGCGGCTGTTCGAGGCCGCGCGCGGCGAGAATGGCGAGGCCAAGCTGCTGTGGCTGGCCGACGGCAACGGCGGCAAGGGCTGCTGGGTGGCGTTTGACGGGGTGCGCTGGTCGATCGACGAGGGGCCGGCGCTGGCGCTGGCCTTTGCCCAGAAGGCGGCCGCGGGGATCATCGACGAGGTCGCGGCGGTGCGGGATGCCGAACCAGAGGAGCTGTCCGCCGTGTTCGGGCCGAAGTTCACCCGCGAAATGGCCGACGAGCTGATGACGCATCTGTATGGCTGGGCGGTGAAATCGGGTGACATGGCCAAGATTTCCGGGATGCAGGGCGCGTTCAAGGGGCTGCGGGACGGCGAGGAGGGTCCGTTCGTCACGCAGGCGTGGCTGCGCGAGTGCGATGCGCAGCCGCTGGCCTATCACGTCGGCAACGGCACGGTGCGGTTTATCCTTCGACAGGCTCAGGATGGGCCGGAAGTGTGGGAGCACCAGTTCACGCCGGGGCACCACGCGGGTGACCGCTTCATGCAGATCGCGAATGTTGCCTATGATGCCGGGGCAACCGCGCCGGCATGGATCACGCGGATGGAAGTGATGCACCATGACCCGGTGCAGCGCACGGCGATCCAGCGGATTTACGGCATGACGCTGACCGCGCTGATCACCGACCAGGCGTTCTACATCTTCCAGGGCAAGGGGCAGGACGGCAAGAGCCTGACCAACGACGTGATCTGCCAGCTGCACGGTCCCTATGCCCGCAAGACCGATCCCAAGACCTTCCTCGAAGGCCCAGCGCAGGCCGGATCGGCGCACCAGAGCGATATCGTGCGGCTTTCCGGCGATATCCGCCTGGTGGTGGGCGACGAGCCGAAGAAGAACAGCACCTGGGATGGCCAGCGGATCAAGCAGGCAACCGGCAGCGAGATGATCGCGCGCGGCGCCCATGCCACGACCGAAATGAGTTTCGTGCCGCACTGGCAACTGATCTTCGAGTGCAACGGGCTGCCCAAGGCGCCCAGCGACGATCGGGGCTTTCGCCGGCGCTTCAAGCTTTACCCGTGGGTGATCCAGTTCGGCGTGACGCCGGGCGTTCCGGATGAGCCGGGCGACGTGGTCAAGGCCCGGTTGCAGGGCGAACTGCCGGGCATTCTCAACTGGATGATCGCCGGCTGCCTCGAATGGCTGGGCGACCGGGTAATCCCGCAGCCGGCGGCGTCGCAGCGGGCCAGCGCCAGCTTCTGGGCGACCAGCAGCGCGCTGGGCGAATGGATCGAGAGCTGCTGCGACCTGACCGATCCCGAGGCGCGCAGCGAGGCCACGCCGCTCTACCAGGCCTTCCGGCAGTTCTGCATCGATCGCGGCGACAAGGAAGACCGGATCATGAGCCAGACGACCTTTGGGCTGCGGCTCAACGATGCGCAGATCTACTCCGTGCCCAACCATGCGACGGGCAAGAAGGAGCGGGTGGGAATCAGGCTCAAGGCGGGCGGTGGCGGAGCCGGGGATGCCGGGACCGGCGGGGCGGGCGAGGGCTGGTTGCCGCCGGGATCGGATGACGATCTCGATCCGTTCGGTGCGCCATGACGGGGTGGGTTGCCGAAGTGGTGAACTGTCGGGCGAACTGTCCGGGCAACCGTCTGGCAGGGTGTCGGGACGGGGTGCGGCAGCGGCGCTGGCGGCGGGCGGAAGGGGCTGAAACCGGGCGAGCCGACAGCTTTCCAGACAGTCGCCGGACAGTTGGACTGACAGTCTGGAAGCCGCTTTTCTGCGGGGTTCAGACAGGTCCGACAGGTTTGGCCGTAATTGGTCCAAGGCCTGTGCGGGCGCGCGCACAAGGGAATGAATTCTGTTCTTAACTGTAAGGGTATCGGAGCAACACAATGGTCAGCATCCTCAGGAGCGAAGTCACCCAGGTGCACGAGACGCCCGGCGCGGGTGCGCGGCCGTGGGAGCGGACCGGACGGATCGATGTCGAGCAGCTCGCCCGGTGGGCCTATGGGGTGCAGATGGTGGACCGGTTCGAGCGGACCGGGCTTCATGCGATCGAGGCGGCGGCGATGGGCTATGAGGTGAGCGGGCTCTCGACCGACGGGGTGGGCCAGATGATGCAGATCGGCCATCTCGGCGCGCGGATCGATCGGCGCGGCGGACTGGTGCGCGACGTGGTGCATCCGGCCGCCTATGCGGTCGCGGTGGCGCTGGGACAGGTCGACGGCGGCGAGCGGGTCCGCGCCCATGCGCGCGCCGGGACGCGGCCCTCGGCCTGGGTGCCGCCGGAGCACCGGGTGCGCCCGCGGATGTGGGTCAAGGAAGGGCGCGAGGGTCAGGTCGAGTATCAGGGGCCGGGGCGCAAGGGCGGGTATTGTCCGGTCATCATCGTGTGGGACCGCTCGCGCGAGGCATGGGGGCGCGCGGACTATGCGCAGTGGCACGGGGCGCTGGTCGAGCTGGCCTGGCGGCTGTCGATGCGGGCGCTGGGTTTCCTGGTCACCGGGCCGGAAGCGGCGGCCGAGCCGTGGTCGGGCGAGGGGAAATCGGACGGGCGGGGACCGGTTTCGCTTGACGAATCGGCCGGGGCCACCCCCCCCCTCGCGGGTCCTCCCAGCGCCCCCCAACGCAATGGGGTGCGGCAGCGCGTAAGGCGGGGGTTTTCTGATTTTTAGGGCAAGTCTCGGTTTTGCTTGGGTTTTTTGTTCTTGCTTTGCGGCGGCTTGCGGCGGGAACGTAACGAAATTGCGGGGATTGGCCGGAGCGTGTCGATGATCGTCAACATGGATGAATTCTCGGAACTCTGCGGGGTCACCTCGGAGACGATGCGGGTTCATGTGCGGACGGTCGAGGGCAACCCGGCCTGGTTGCTCGAGCGCGGGTCGCGCGGGCGGGATTACAAGATCGACGCCGATGGCGGGGTGGGGTGGTGGAAAGCGCGGCGCGAGGCGGATGAACTGGCATCGGCCGAGCGGCAGGCGCAGTTGCAGCAGCTCCGGCTCGAACTGCTCGGCGAGGCGGTGGAGGACGAAGAGTCGCTGGGCCTGTCGGGCCGCCAGAAGCGCGAGGAATATGCGGCGGTCGTGGAGCGGATCAAGCTGCGCCGGATGATGGGCGAGCTGGTCGAATGGATCGAACTCGAACCGTTGCTGGCCAACGCGGCGGTCGAGATCCGGCGCAAGCTGGCGCTTGTCCCAGGCGAATATGCCGCGCTCACCGGAATGACGCACGACGAAGTCAAGCCGCTGGCCGGCCTGATCGAACGTGCGGTCGACGCCTTCGTGAAAACTTTGCCGTCCCGGCCGGGAGCGAAACCGGATGCTTGATTTCGGGCAGAACGAGCAACTCGCCTTCGCGGACCCGGCCGAACTGGTCGGCCGCACGCTGGGCGAAATGCGATTCCCCGAAAAGGTGCCGGTCTCGATCGCGGCGCGGCGCCACCGCGAATTGAGCAACCCCGGCGCCTATTCCGGCCCCTGGGGCGGCGGGCCATATTTCGTCGATCACCTCGACCGGATCATGGACTGTCTCGGCGGAGACTCGCCCTATCGCGAAGTCGGGGTGATCGGGCCGGCCCAGACCGGCAAGTCCGAGATCGGAAACAACTGGCAGCTGCACGCGATCATCTACGATCCGGCCGACATGCTGTTCGTGATGCCTGACCGCACTTCGATCGACAGCTACGTGAAGACCCAGTTCGACAAGATGATCGAACTGACCCCGGCACTGCAGGACCGGATGCTGGCGGGCGCATCGGCCGATACGATCAATCTCAAGCGGTTTCGCGGCGCGGACCTGTTTTTCCTGTGGCCATCAGGGCCGACCTTCCGCGCCCGGCCGATTCCGCGCGGGCGGCTCGATGATTATGACGACATCCCCGGCGATATCGCCGACCAGGGCGATGCGATCTCGCTGCTACGCGGGCGCATGGGGGCCTTCGCCGCCTATGGCCAGACGATGATCTACGTCAATTCGACCCCGAAGCTCGGCCCGCAGGCCGGGATCGAGGGGTTCGTTGCCGGCGGCACCGACGAGCGGCTGTGGGTCGATTGCTTGCAGTGCGGCGAGCCGTTCGCGCTCTATGGCGATCGGCTTGATTTTGATCGGCAGGGCACCCCGCGCGATGCGGCGCTTTCTGCCTCGGTGGTCTGCCCGGAGTGCGGTGGCGCCCATGGCCAGCGCGACAAGCGCGCGCTGCTCGCCGGTTATCGCTGGATCGGCAAGGGCGAACAGGCCATCGCGCGGGCCAGGGAACCGGCGGGCAAGATCGGCGAGCTTGAGCCGAATGTCCGGGCCGGGTTCCGGCTCGACGGACTGTTCGGGTTTCGCCCCTGGCGCGAGATCGCCGAGCTGGGCCGCGCGGCCGAACTGAAGTTCGAATTCGAACAGGATGACGGGGGGCTGAAATCCTGGGACCAGACCGTGATCGGCCGCAACTTCCGGCCGCGCTCGGGCAATTCCGATCCGGTGAGCGAGAGCGACCTGCAGCGCCGGGCCAGGGCCTCGCCCTATGCGCTGGGCGAAGTGCCGCCCGGCGCGGAAGTGCTGATCGCGTCGATCGATCAGCAGGGCAACCGGTTCGAGGTTTCGGTCTGGGGGTTCGGGCACAACTTCAAGGCCTGGCTGGTCGATCGCTTCCCGCTGCTGACGGTGGAGGAAGACGGGCGCGAGCGGCCGCTGCGGCCGTTCACCCGGCCGGAGGATTGGGGGGTGATCCATCGCAAGGTGATGACGCGCACTTATCCGCTCGCCGGCGCTGCGCATCTGCGGATGAAGATCTTCAACACGGTGATCGATACCGGCGGGCTCGACAACGCGACCGACAACGCCTTCGCCTGGTGGCACGCGATGGTCGCCGGCGACGTGGCGTCCGGGCGCGGGGCGATCCCGCCGACCGCGATCACGCTTTACAAGGGCGGCAACAACCCGAAGGGCCGGCTGCTGCCGCCGCCGACTGTTGATGCCAAGCGCCAGATCAAGGGCGCGCCGCAAGCCGAGATGTTCATTCCGAACGTGAACCGGATGAAGGACATTCTCGATGTCCGGCTCAACCGCAAGGACGATGGCCCGGGCTATGTCAGCTTCCCGCACGACGTGCCGCACGCCTACCTCGCCGAGCTGCGAGCCGAGACGAAGCAGGGCGAATTGTGGGTGCGGCCGCAACACACGGCGAACGAAACGATGGACCTTTACGTGATGGCCTACACGGTCGTGCTGCGGTTCGGCGGCAGCGATGCGAGCCTGGGCTGGGTGCCGGCCTGGGCGCGCCCGCCGCGCGGCGGGCCGGAGCGGCTCGCCCCCCGCGCCGCGGCGGCGGCGCGCCGGGTGCCGGCCGCCGGCCACGAGGCCCCGCCGGAGACTTCGCCGGGGGTGCGAATCGGGCGCCAGGCGACCCCCGGACAAGGCGGCCGAATCGGGGTGAAAAACGGCCGGCGGGGCATCCGATCGGTGCGTTCCC
>VMTF01000149.1 GCA_013791705.1 Sphingomonadales bacterium
ATCGTCAGGTCGCTCTTGGCCATGCGCACCAGATCGTCGAGCGAGCGGCTGGAATGGCCGACCTTCAGCCCCAGGTCCCACAGGAAATAGAGCATCGCCTCGATCACCTGCTCGCACCACGAGGTCTGCTTGCCGGGTGTCAGGAATGCGATGTCGACATCGGAATGGGGCGCCATCTCGCCGCGTCCGTAGCCGCCAACCGCTAGGATCGCGATGCGTTCTCCGGTCGAGCGGTTGGATGCCCGATAGACGTTGCCGACCGCGTGGTCGTGGATCAGCCGGACCAGTTGATCGACCAGAAATGCCTGTGCTGCGGCGCAGTCGTGCCCGGAAGACGGTCGCTCGGCAAGCCGGCGGGCAATCTCGGTTCGGCCATTTTCGAGCGCTTCGCGCAACAATTCGACCACGCGTGGACGCGCGGCTTCCGCCCCAAGCTCCGCCACCGCATCGGTTATTGCTGCGGCAAGATTGCGGCGCTCGATGATGGCGCGCTGGTTGGCGATGCGGGTGGAACTCACGGGGCTGGCTCTGACGCGGGTTGATCGGCTGGGGGGCTTTTCGGAAGGACGGTCTGTCACGTGCGGACGATCAAGACTGCATACCATGCATTGCAATCAGTTGCGGCACACCTTGTTCCCATCGTCCGACGCTAGCAGTTTTCGGGCGGAAGAACACCCTGTCTTGCGGCATTCCTCGGGGCGCCGTCGCACCCGGGAAGCAACAACGGGCTGATCAGGCTGTTCCATCCGGCGCGCGGCTGTGCCAGAAGCGCGCAGGTTTGACTATTTCCGGGGGTTTCACGAGTGCTCTCAATCCTCGCCGCAGCTTCGGTGCACGCGCCGATCAACTGGCTCGATCTTGGGCTGACGCGGGGGATTGACCTCGGGTTCTTCACGCTCAGGTGGTATAGCCTGGCCTATCTCGCCGGCATCATTCTGGCCTACTGGCACGTCTCGAAGTCGCTCAAGCAGTCCGGCGCGCCCATGGCGCAGCGCCATGCGGACGACCTGTTTTTCTATTGCACGCTAGGTGTAATTCTGGGCGGGCGGCTGGGTTATGCGGCGTTCTACGCGCCGCAGCTCCTGGCCCATCCGGGCGAACTGCTGAAGCTGTGGGAAGGCGGGATGAGTTTCCACGGCGGACTGATCGGGTGCGCACTGGCAATGGCCTGGGTGAGCTTGCGAGGCGGGCTGAATTTCCTGCGCGTCTGCGATTATGTGGCGGTTTGCGTGCCTTTCGGACTGTTGTTCGGGCGCTGCGCCAATTTCGTGAACGGCGAATTGTGGGGCCGCGTTGCCGGGCCGGACGTGCCCTGGGCGATAGTTTTCCCGGATGGCGGACCAAGCCCGCGCCACCCGAGCCAGCTCTACGAGGCGGTTCTGGAAGGCCTCTTACTGCTTGCGATCCTGCTGCCGCTGTTCTGGAAAACGCGGGCGCGGTTTCGTCCAGGCCTGCTGACCGGGGTGTTCGTGATGGGTTATGGCATCGCCCGGTTCACGGTCGAATATTTCCGCGAGCCCGATGCCCAACTTGCGGAATTCGCGTTGCGCACCGGATTCTCGATGGGTCAATGGCTGACCGTGCCGATGATCCTGCTCGGGCTGCTGCTGCTCGGCCGCGCGCTGGCCAGGCCGCCGCTGGCAAGCGGTGCCGCAGCGTAGCAACGAGGTTCGGAAAATGAGCTTTGGCAAGCGCACGCCGCTAACTGACGAAAGCAGGCTTTCGGACGAAAACAAGCTTTCGAAAGTCTTCGCGCGGTTGATCCAAAACCATGGGCCGATCAGCCTGATGCAATATATGGGCGAAGCCAACGCCCGTTATTATTCGACGCGCGACCCGCTGGGCGCGGCGGGAGATTTCATCACCGCGCCGGAGATCAGCCAGATCTTCGGTGAATTGATCGGGCTTTGGCTGGCGGATATCTGGATCCGCGCGGGGCGACCCGGGCCGGTCCATTACGTCGAGCTCGGGCCTGGACGCGGAACGCTCGCCAAGGATGCCTTGCGCACCATGAAGCGCTTCGACCTTGTGCCCAAAGTGCATTTCGTCGAATCTTCGCTGGTCCTGAAGGACGTGCAACTGGCGGCGGTGCCGGAAGCCATGTGGCACAATGATCTCTCGACCGTGCCGACCACCGGGCCGATTTTGCTCGTCGCCAACGAATTTCTCGATGCGCTGCCGGTGCGCCAGCTTGTGCGGACCGAGACTGGCTGGCGTGAACGGATGGTGGGCTATTATCAGGAGCGCTTTCTGCCGGTCGCCGGGAGCCTGCCGATGGACGCGGCGGTGCCTGTGGAGCGCCGCGAGGCACCTGTCGGCACCATTATCGAGACGTGCCCGGGTGCGGCTGCGGTGATGCAGGAAGTCGCTCGCCGGCTGGCCGAGCAGGGCGGTGCGGCGCTGTTCATCGACTATGGCAACGTCGACGCGCACGAAGGTTCGACCTTGCAGGCGGTGCGCGCCCACGAAAAAGTCGACCCCTTCACCGATCCCGGCGAGGTGGACCTGACCGCGCTGGTCGATTTCGCAATGATGGCGCGGATGGCGCAGGATCTCGGTGCGCGCTGGCTTGGCACGATCGGACAGGGCCGGTGGCTCAAGGGGCTTGGCGCTGATGCCCGTGCCCGCGCGCTGGGGCAGATCGCCCCGCAGCACGCGACCGCGTTCTGGGTCGCCAAGGAGCGGCTTTGCGCGCCGGACCAGATGGGCGAATTGTTCAAGGTCATGGGCCTTGCCGGGCCTGAATGGCCGGATGGCGCAGCCTTTGCCGGGCCGGCCCCCGGGGTTGAGGCCGAGTAGAATCCTTGCCCTAATACTCCACGCCGGGCGGCGGCCTGAGGTTGGTTGGGTTGGTATCGGGATGCAGGTCGCTTGCCCGCTTTTCCTGTGGCGGATCGCGCGGCGGGACCGCCTTGAGCCAGGCTTCGAGGGCGACGATGTCGGTCACGCCCAGCACCATGTCACGGCCGGCGGTGAAGCCGTAATAAGTGTCGCCACCATTGGCGAGGAAGCTGTTGACGGTGACTCGGTAGGACTTCGCCGGATCCACCTTTGCGCCGTTCAGCAACATGTCGACAATGCGGTCACCGGCCGGGCGGGTCCGGTCATAGCTGAAATGAAACCCTGCCGAGCAGGCGAGAACCTGTTCGGGCCCGTCTGCGTCGAAACCCTGCTCGAGTGCGGCCTTCAGTTCAGCGCCGGTATAGCTCAGCGTTTCGAGCTGGCTGTTGAACGGCTGGACCAGATACAGATCGCCGAACGTCACGCTGCCATCATCCAGCGGTATCAGCGAGCGACGGATGCCGAACGGATTGGTGCAGGCGATTTGCGCGCCCGCTCCAGCGGTCGCGGCGAGCTGGGCATCGGCGATGAGGTTGCCGAGAACGCCGCCGCTTGACGCTTCCTTGCCCGTGTTTTTCTCGGCAGCGCGGGCCAGCGTGCCGACCTTGCGCAGCGTGAAATCCTTGGCCGCATCGACATAGCGCGCGACATAGGCGGCAATGTCGGCGCGCGGTTCGTAGCGGGGGAAGGCATCGGTGTTGGCGACCCTCCTGAGCGGACTGGTATAGGCCGGGGACTGAACGACGACATTGCGGGCACGTTTCGCCACGACCTTGCGGGAAACGGGGTCTATCTCGAGCGCGATGTCGGTGACAAATTCACCCCACAGGCCCGCGCTCGTCAAAAGGAACGGCTTGGCCTTGTTGTAGTCCGCGTAATCGCAGACGTAGGACCAATGGGTATGGCCCGAGACGACAACATCGACCCGCGGGTCGAGCCGGTCGAGGATCGGGCGGATCTCGGCATTCAGGTTTTCGCAGCCGTTCGGATCGGGCTCCCCGGTTGTGCGTCCACCCTGATGGATGACGAGGATGACCGCATCGGCCCCCTGTTTCTTCAGTCCGCCGACCAGTGCGTTGGCGGTATCGGCCTCGTCCATGAAGCGCACCTCCTGCGACACGGCCGGCGAGGAAAGCGCGCCGGTGCCCTTGAGGGTCATCCCGATGAGGCCGATCTTCACCCGGCTGCGTCCCGTGCCGAAACTGCGCATGGCGGTTGCGGGAAACAGCGTGGAACCGTCCTTGGTGATCACATTGGCGGCCAGAAAGCCAAACTGCGCACCGCGAAAAGGCTCAAGCTGGCACGGCTTGCGCGCGGTAAACTGGTGGCAACCGCCGGCCTGCTTGCGGCGCAATTCGTCCACGCCCGAGTCGAATTCGTGGTTGCCCACCGCGTTGAAGTCGAGCCCGATCCGGTTCATCACCTCAATGGTTGGTTCATCGAGGAACAACGAGGACGTAAGCGGTGAGGAACCGATCAGGTCGCCGGCCGAAATCGTCAGATGATTGGGATATTTGCCGCGCACCGCCTCGATTGTGGAGGCGAGCCAGGCCGCGCCGCCGGCGGGCACTGCAGTCAATCCGCCTTGGCCGTCCGGCAGCAAGGCAGACTGCTTGGGCGGTTCAAGATTGCCGTGAAAGTCGTTGATCGCCGCGATCCCGACCGTTACCGCCGTCTGGCGGGTCGCCGATGTCGTCGCGCAGGCGCCGAGCGCGAGGGCAAGGCCAAATGTCGCAAGGAGGCGCGGCAGGGCAGGTGCGGACATGGGATCTCGCGCGTGAGTGGAACGACTTTGCCGTTCTATGGCGCGATCATGACAAGTTGAAGGTGGCAAAAGCAGGCAATCCTGCGGCTCGCCCCCGATCAGACGTCCAGATTCGCCACATTCAGCGCGTTGTCCTGAATGAATTCGCGGCGGGGTTCGACCACATCACCCATCAGGCGGGTGAATATCTCGTCAGTCACGTCGGCGTCCTCAACCTTCACCTGCAACAGGGCGCGGTTTTCCGGATCGAGCGTGGTTTCCCAGAGTTGCTCGGCGTTCATCTCGCCCAGGCCCTTGTAGCGCGCGATGGAAAGCCCCTTGCGCCCGGCGGCAAGCACAGCATCCAGCAACTGGCTGGGCCGGGTGATCGTGCCGTCGCCGGCCACTGGCCGGACCGGCGCGGCGACATCCTCATCTTCGCCGGTTTCGGCGGGGATTTCCGGTTCGGCGGCCTCTTCGGCCGCTGCGCCCCGCACCAGCCGTGCGGTCCCGGCATAGACGTCGGCAAATTCGGCCGCGAGGCGGACGAGTTTGCGCGCTTCGGCGCTGACGAGGAAGCTGGCTTCGACCGGATAGGCGTCGGCCACGCCGCGCCAGACGCGTTCGACCAGCACCGAGCCATCGTCCCTCACGCCGGCCTTCCACACCGCCTCGCGGTCGCCGCGCCCAAGCCATTCGGCGGCACGGGTAACCGCGGCGGAACGGCCTGCGGTGTCGAGATCGGGGGCGAGGGCTCCGGCCAGGGCCAGGGCCTCGATCACCGCCGGGTCATAGCGGCGCGGTACGAATGCCATCAGGCTGCGCAACCGCATGGCATGTTCGACGAGCGCCGCCAGCTCGGCGCCGCCGCGCGCCCCGCCGCTCGTTTCGAGCACGCGTCCGGCCAGACCCGCCTCGACCAGATAGCGATCCAGCGCGGCGGCATCCTTGAGATAGACTTCGCTGCGGCCCTTGGCGACCTTGTAGAGCGGCGGCTGGGCGATGAAGAGGTGCCCGCCGCGAATGATCTCGGGCATCTGGCGATGGAAGAACGTCAGCAGCAGGGTGCGGATATGCGCGCCGTCCACGTCGGCGTCAGTCATGATGACGATCTTGTGGTAGCGCAGCTTGGCGAGGTTGAACTCGTCGCGGATGCCGGTGCCCATTGCCTGGATCAGGGTGCCGACTTCCTTGGAGGAAATGATTCGGTCAAACCGGGCGCGCTCGACGTTGAGGATCTTGCCCTTGAGCGGGAGGATCGCCTGATAGTGGCGATCACGCCCCTGTTTTGCCGATCCACCGGCCGAGTCGCCTTCGACCAGAAACAGCTCGCACTTGCTGGGATCGCGCTCCTGGCAATCGGCCAGCTTGCCCGGCAGCGAGGCGATATCCAGCGCGCCCTTGCGGCGGGTCAGCTCGCGGGCCCGGCGCGCGGCTTCGCGCGCGGCCGCGGCATCGACGATCTTGCCCACGACCTGCTTGGCAAAGGCCGGGTTTTCCTCAAGCCACTCCGACATGCGGTCGGCCATCAGGCTTTCCAGCGGCTGGCGCACTTCGGAGGAGACGAGCTTGTCCTTCGTCTGCGAGGAAAACTTCGGATCGGGCAGTTTGACCGAGACAATCGCGGTGAGCCCTTCGCGCATGTCCTCGCCGGTCAGGCTGACCTTCTCCTTCTTGAGCAGCCCGGACTTTTCGGCATAACCGTTCAGTGTGCGGGTCAGCGCCGCGCGGAACGCGGCGAGATGCGTGCCGCCATCGCGCTGCGGGATGTTGTTCGTGAAGCACAGCACGTTTTCGTAGTAGCTGTCGTTCCATTCCAGCGCGACGTCGATGCCGATCCCGTCCCGCTGGGCGGAGATCGCGATCGGTTCGGGCAGCAGCGCGACCTTGTTGCGATCGAGATACTTCACGAAGGCCGCGATTCCGCCTTCGTAATAGAGATCATGCTCCTTGATCTCCTCGTGGCGCCTGTCGCGCAGCAGGATGTGCACGCCGGAATTGAGGAATGCGAGTTCCCGATAGCGGTGCTCCAGCTTTTCGAAATCGAATTCCAGCACATTCTTGAACGTGTCGGTCGAGGCGAGGAAGGTCACGCGCGTGCCCTTCTTGCCGACGGGCGCGGGGCCGACGACGCGGAGCGATTCCACCGCATCGCCGTGCGCGAACTTCATCCAGTGTTCTTCGCCGTCGCGCCAGATGGTCAGCTCCAGCCACTCGGACAGTGCGTTCACCACCGAGACGCCGACGCCATGCAATCCGCCCGAAACCTTGTAGGCATTGTCATCCGAGGTGTTCTCGAACTTTCCGCCGGCGTGCAACTGCGTCATGATGACTTCGGCTGCCGAAACGCCCTCTTCGGCATGAATGCCGGTGGGAATGCCGCGGCCGTTGTCTTCGACCGAAACCGAGCCGTCCGGGTTCAGTTCGATCAGCACAAGGTCGCAATGCCCGGCGAGCGCTTCGTCGATCGCATTGTCGGAAACCTCGAACACCATGTGGTGCAGGCCCGAGCCATCGTCCGTATCGCCGATGTACATGCCGGGACGCTTGCGAACGGCATCCAGGCCTTTGAGAACCTTGATGGAATCGGCGCCATAGGCGTTGGCGTTCGGGAGGTTGTCTGGCGGGGTGTTCACGGGGGTCTCGGACATGATGCGCATATAGGGACTGGCGAGCCATTGCGGAACCCGGAAACGCCGGTCCTCCACAGAGAATCCGGGGCTCGGCGCCGCGAAATGAGATGAGATATTGTAACATAAGTTTCGAGCTGTTAAGAACGCCGCCAGCGCTGGTCAGGGGGCTGGATCTGCGCACCCTCGCAAACGATTTCGGGAATCCTGTGAACCGCTCCATGCTTCATGCCAGCTCCGCGCTCGCGGCTCTCGCCGTCCTGACTACTCCTGCGCTTGCGGCCGGTCCCGCCGACGATCCGCACGACCACACATCGGGCGAAATCGTCGTAACCGGCGCAATGCCCCGCAATCGGCAGGACGCGCTCTCCGGCGTCGCGGTTCTGCAGGGGGCCGACCTGGATCGGGCGATCCGCGCCTCGATCGGCGAGACGCTTGAAAAGACGCCGGGCGTTTCGGCTACCTCGTTCGGTCCGACCGCGTCGCGCCCGGTGCTGCGCGGTTTGCAGGGTGAGCGCGTGCGGGTGCTGTCCGACGGGATCGGCTCGATCGACGTTTCCAACACGTCGGTCGATCATGCCGCAGTGGTGAACCCGCTGCTGGCCGATCGGATCGAGGTGCTGCGCGGGCCGCAGTCACTGCTCTATGGCTCGTCGGCCATCGGCGGGGTGGTGAACGTGATCGATCGCCGCATTCCGCTGACGGTTCCGGGCGAGCCCGTCCACCTTGGCGCGGTATCGACTTATGGCTCTGCCGCGAACGAACGGTCGCTGGCCGCCACGCTCGAAGTTCCGCTCACCCGCAACTGGGTGATCCATGCCGATGCCAGTCATGATAAATCGGAAGATCTCAAGATTGGCGGCTATGCCCTCACGCCCGCGCTGCGGGCCGAGGCGCTGGTCTCCGCCGCCGGCCCCTCCGATCCGGACTCCGACATTGATTTCGCCGCCAATGCTGCGGTGCGCGGAACGCTGCCCAACACTTCCGCGCGCACCTGGACGGCCGGCGCGGGCGCAAGCTACATCAACGATGGTGGAATGATCGGGCTGTCATACACCCATACGGACAGTCTCTATGGCGTACCGATCCGCTTCGCCACTTTGCCCGGCGAGGATCAGGAAGCGCCCCGACTGTCACTGCAGCAAGACCGGATTGATGCCCGCGCCGCAATCAATGCCGGCGGCAGCGTCATTGACAAGCTGACGTTCCGCTTTGGCTATGCCGATTATCGGCACGCCGAACTGGGGCCGGACGGCTCGGTCGGCACCACGTTCCTCAACAAGGGCTTCGAAGGCCGCCTGGAACTGGCCCAGGCCAGGCACGGGGCGTGGCGCGGCGCGACCGGCATCCAGTTTTCCAACCGCGATTTCAACGTGATCGGCGATGAAGCATTCCTGCCGAAAAACGGCACGCAGCAGCTCGGCATATTCACCCTCCAGCAGTTTGATCTGGGGGCGTGGAAGTTCGAAGCCGGCGCCCGGTTCGAACACTCGGTGATGATCGCGCAGCCGTCCGCCGCGCAGCCTCAGTTTTTTTCCGGAACTCGCAAGTTTGACAGTTTTTCGGGCTCGCTCGGTGCGCTTTACGAGGTCGTCCCGGGCTGGAAAGTCGGGCTTAACCTGTCGCGCACGCAGCGCGCACCTGCGGCCGAGGAGCTGTTTGCCAATGGACCGCACGCCGGCACTGCGGTCTTTGAAATGGGCGATACCGATCTGACGCTCGAACGGGCTACCAGCGCGGAGGCGATCCTGCGCGGGCAGGGCCGGAACTACAGCGTCGAAGCTTCGGCCTATTACACGTGGTTCGGCAACTTCATCTACGATGTGCGCACCGGTGCGGTGGAAGACGGGCTTCCGGTGTACCAGTACCGCCAGGGCGATGCGCGCCACTATGGTTTCGAGGCGCAGGGGAAGCTCACGCTGGCACGTTTCGGTGATTGGCAACTGGATGCCGATGCGCTGGCCGATCTGGTCCATGCGACGATCAGCAATGTCGGCCCCGCCCCGCGCATCCCGCCGCTGCGCCTGCTTGGCGGGCTGGGAGTGAACTCTCCCGGATGGGATATCCGCGGCGAAGTCGAACGGACGACCGCCCAGAATCGGACAGCGCTCAACGAAACGCCGACTGCGGGCTTCACGCGGGTCAACGTCGAGATCGGCTGGCGTCCGTGGGGTGAACACCGACCGCTGTCGCTCACCCTCACGGCCAACAACATCTTCGATGTCGCGGCGCGCCGTCACGCCTCGTACCTGAAGGACTTTGCGCCGCTGGCCGGACGGGACATCCGCCTGACCGCGCGGCTGGAATTGTAGCGTGATCCCGGGCAAGGACTGAGCTGCGTCAAGGGCGAGAACCGAGCATCCGGTACTGCCCGTGCCAGGCCGGAATGCAAGAACGGCCGCCCCTGGTGGGGGCGGCCGCTATTGTGTCAGTGCGTCGGTCCGCTGCTCAGATGAGCGTGGCGGTGAACATCAGGCCGCTGGTAGAGGCCGCGATGATGACCGGCAGCACGAAATGTACGATGCTGCGCATGTGGTCCTCCTGTTAAAATTGGAGGTGGTTCGCACCTCCAATACGCCAATTGGCGTATGCAAGGAGTCAAATATGACGACCCGTCAATTGCTGCAAGTGCGAAATGAATTGCAGCGGTTGCGGTTTTTGCAATCGTATGTCGGAAATGCCGGGGATGTCCGGAACTGAGGCCGCCGCGTCGCTGGACAGCGCGCCCCCACCGATTTATCGGCCTGCCATGAGCATTCAGCCCACCGATTCCATCCTGATCGTCGATTTTGGCAGCCAGGTCACCCAACTGATCGCACGGCGCGTGCGCGAAGCGGGGGTCTATTCCGAGATTGCCCCGTTCGGCAGCGCAGCGGCGGCCTTTGCGCGGATGCAGCCCAAGGGCGTTATCCTGTCGGGCGGCCCGGCCTCGATTACGCGGGACGATGGCCCCCGCATTCCGGACGAGATCCTTCATTCGGGCCTGCCGATGCTCGGCATCTGTTATGGCCAGCAGGCGCTGATGCAGCAACTGGGCGGTGAGGTTCTGGAGGGTGACGCGGGCGAGTTCGGCCGCGCCTTCATCAATATTGCCGATAGTTGCGTGCTGTTCGACGGCCTTTGGGGTGAGGGCGAAAGCCACCAGGTGTGGATGAGCCATGGTGACAAGGTCACGCGGCTGGCCCCGGGTTTCCGCCCGGTCGCGGCCAGCGCGGGCGCTCCCTTCGCGGTCGTCGCCGACGACGAACGGCGGATTTACGCCATGCAGTTCCATCCGGAAGTGGTGCACACGCCGGATGGCGGGAAGCTGCTCGGGAACTTCGTTCGCCACGTCTGCGGCCTGGCCGGCGACTGGACGATGGCCGAGTTCCGCAAAGCCAAGATCGCCGAGATTCGCGCCCAAGTGGGCCAGGGCCGGGTGATCTGCGGCCTTTCCGGCGGGGTCGATTCGGCCGTTGCCGCAGTCCTGATCCACGAGGCGATCGGCGATCAGTTGACGTGCGTCTTCGTTGATCATGGTCTGATGCGGTTGGGCGAGGCCGAGCAGGTCGTCAGCCTGTTCCGCAACTACTACAACATTCCGCTGGTCCACCTTGACGTCGCGCCGCTGTTTCTGGACGGGCTGGCGGGCCTCACCGACCCCGAGGCCAAGCGCAAGTTCATCGGCAAGACCTTCATCGACGTGTTCGAGGCTGAGGCGGCCAAGATCGGCGGAGCCGAGTTTCTTGCGCAGGGAACCCTCTATCCCGACGTGATCGAGAGCGTTTCGTTCACCGGCGGGCCGTCGGTGACGATCAAGAGCCACCACAACGTCGGCGGCTTGACCGAGCGGATGAACATGAAGCTCGTCGAACCCTTGCGCGAATTGTTCAAGGACGAGGTGCGCGACCTGGGCCGCGAACTGGGGCTGCCGGACGTGTTCGTCGGCCGCCATCCATTCCCGGGGCCGGGCCTGGCCATCCGCATTCCGGGGGAAGTGACGCGCGAGCGCTGCGATATCCTGCGGAAAGCCGATCAGGTCTATCTCGACGAAATCCGCAATGCCGGGCTCTACGATGCGATCTGGCAAGCTTTCGCGGTGCTGCTGCCGGTGCGCTCGGTGGGCGTCATGGGTGATGGCCGGACTTACGACAACGTTTGCGCCCTGCGGGCGGTAACCTCGACCGACGGGATGACCGCCGACATCTATCCATTCGATTCCGCCTTCCTGTCCCGCGTGGCGACGCGGATCATCAACGAGGTGAAGGGCATCAACCGGGTCGTCTACGATTATACGTCGAAACCGCCCGGAACGATCGAGTGGGAATGACAAGCCGCAGAAGCGCCGTCCGGTCTCCGGCGAGCGGATGACATGGCTTGCCCGCGCGGCAGGGGTCAGGCCGGCGGCTGAAGTCTCACGCGGAACAGCGTTCCGCCGCCCGGAGCATCTTCAACCGCGATAGTGCCGTTGTGCGCTTCGACGATGCGCTTGGCGATGCCGAGGCCAAGCCCCGCGCCGTTGCTGGAGCGGCGATCGCCGCGCCAGAAGCGCTCGAATATGTGCTCCCTCTCAGCCTCGGGAATACCGGGACCATGGTCGCGGACATGGAATTGGGGGCCCGGCCCGGCGACAATCTCGATCGGATTGGCGCCGGTGGTGTGCACCAATGCATTGTCGACCAGGTTTCTGAAAACGCGGTAGATCGCCTCGCCGTGACCGAGCGCGAACGCCTCGTCCACCTGCTCAAAGCGCAATTCGCGGTCCTGTTCGAAAGCCATCGGGGCCAGCGCGGTCACCACGGCCCGCGCGGTTTCGGACAGGTCTATCCGATGTGCGTCGTCGATCATCAGCGCGTCGGCCTGGGCAAGATCGAGCATCTGGCCCACCAGCCGGGTCATATAGAGATTATCGCGTGACAGCTCGTCGCGGTCGCGGCTTTCCGGCAGGCGATCGATGCCGAGTTGCATGATTGCGAGCGGCGTGCGCAATTCGTGCGCGGCATTCGCCGTGAAGGTGCGCAAGGTTGCGACGGCGTCCTCAAGGCGGCCCAGGGCGCGGTTGAAGGCGCAAACCAGCGTATGCACTTCGCGCGGCGCGAACGGTTCGGAAAGACGGGCGGCCATGTTTTCCGGATCGAGCTGGTCGACTTCCCGCTCCGCCCGGCGGAGGGGGTTCAGGAAGCGGCGCACGGCGAGAATGTTGAACGCCAGCATGAGCACCGACAGCGGCACGAGCGGCAACACGGCATGTTGCAGAATCTCGTTGAGGATCACCGGGAGGTATGGCCGCAGGCCATCGCCTTCGAATTGCAGGAACAGCCAGCGCTGCCGACCGTCCTGCTCGATCGTGCGAACGCCTGTGATGCGATACCCGCCGGCCGTGCGCTCGCTTTGGGTCCAGTCAATCAACGCGGCACGGTCAGGCGAGAGATCGTGACCAGCATCGTATGCAAATGCCTGATCGACATACCGGACTTGCCAGTGGCTGGACCCTGGCGGGCCTGCGTGAACCTCGGCCGAGGCCGGGTCGGCGGCGATCCGGCTCGCCTCGAGGCTGAGCAGTTCCTGAGCCAGTGACTCTGGCTGACGGCTGTAGGTGATCACCACAATGGCAATGCTGAGCACGGCGAATGCCAGTGTCAGAATTGCCAGGCGGACGGCAATCTGGCGGAACAGGCTGGGACCCGGCTTTCCCGCAGCCGCCGGCTGGGCGCTATTCATCGGCGGCCGGCGGTGCGAACAGGGCATAACCGACGCCGTGCACCGTCTTGATCTGGACGTTTGAAGCCGCCGCAGCGAGTCGCTTGCGCAGGCGCGATACAATCGCTTCCAGGGCGTTTGGCGTCACTTCGGCTTCCATCGAGTAGAGCGCGTTCTCCAGCGCCGGCTTCGCCACGACATGACCGGATCGGCGCAAGAGCAGTTCCAGCAGGGCCACCTCGCGCGGTGTCGCCTCGATCGCCTGTCCGTTGACCCGGATCGTGCGTTCTGCAGTAACAAGAACAATGTTGCCGGCGGTGAGCACCGAGTCCAGCGCATTGCCGGGCCGGCGCAGGAGCGCGCGGCAGCGCGCGGCCAGTTCGGGGATCTGGAACGGCTTGACGAGATAGTCGTCGGCGCCGGCATCCAGGCCGGCCACGCGATCATCCAGGCCGCCGCGCGCCGTCAGCACCAGAATCGGGGTTGAATTGCCTCGCCGGCGCATCGCGCGGATCAGGTCGAGACCATCCCCGTCCGGCAGGCCGAGATCGACCAGCAGCAGGTCGTATTGCGCTATGGTCTGGGCATGTTCGGCGCCATCGATCGATTCGTACCGGTCGATCGCGAAACCCTGCTGTTCGAGCCCGTCGCTGACCAATGCGGCAAGCCGCGCATTGTCCTCCACCAATAACAATCGCATAGTCGCTACCAGCCCGGCCGGTGGTCCAAGTGCGTCCCGGTTGAAATCAGTCATCGCACATTTTCCGGGAGCCGTAAGCCTTGCCATTCTGCCGGCCCGGATCGCAGCCCCCGGTGCAGCGGATCGGCCATTGTCGTGCGCGTGCCGGGCACACGCTCCGAACTCCCGGGACAATGCGGCCGTCAGTCATCGCCGGGGGGCATCCAGATGCTGTGCGAGTCGATCTGCAACTTGATCACCGCTCGCACCGCTTCACCCCGCGCCTCGATTTCGGCACGCCGGGCGTCGTGGGCCTGCCGGCGGGCATAGAGCATGTCCGAGAGATCGACCGCTCCGAGCATTTGACCGCGCCGGGTTCTGGCCGCAGCCGCCAGGGTGCTGTCTGCGGCATCGGCCATGCCGCGCCACACCGCCATGCGCGTGTGGGCATCGGACAAGTCGGAGTCGGCGGTTGCCTGCACCATGCGCTGGGCAATCGCGAGATCGAACCGCGCCGCGCTGGCCTCTGCGCTCGCCTGCTCGGCTGCCGACTTGCGATATCCGCCACCAAGCGGGATGGAGGCGAAAACTCCTGCCCCGCGCTCCATGCCGCTGCGTTCCCTGAACAACCGGACGCCGAATGTCGGATCGGCGATACGATCGGCCCGGACACGCTGCGATACTACGTCAAGGCGCTGAGCCTCGCGGTCTGCGGCGCGAAGCTCATGGCTGCGCGCGATGACAAGCTCGCGCATGGCGGCGAGCGACTGCGCGGGAATTTCCGGCGCACCCAGGGCAGGCGGTTCGGCCGGAAGAGGCAGGTCGGGGAACGTCGCGGCCAGCATCGCGCGCGCCTGTTCCCGATTGGCGAGCGATCGAGCGGCCTGGCCACGCGCCTGCGCCAGCGCCGCGCTGGCCAGTTCGATGTCCAGATCGGCCGCATCACGCACCTGGCGCCGGCGGCGCACCGCCTGGACTGACGTCTCGAGCAGGCTCACGGTTTCGATGTCGTTCCGGTTGAGCGCGCCGGCGGTCAACCAGTCATACCACAGCCCGGACAGGATCAGGGCGGTCTGGTGCCGGACGTCTTCGGCACGATTCTCCGCGACTTCGATGCCCAGCGCGCCGGCCTTGCGATCAAGTGCCGCTTTGCCGGGCAAGCGGAAGGCGCGACCGATAGTCGCATCGAATTCGTCGTAGCCGCCTTCGCGATCGACCGTGCGGCGAACATAACTGCCGCTGACGGTCACCTCATGCGAACCCCGGCGCAGCATCCCGTTCTGTGCCCTGGCGGCGGCGACCCGCGCGCCCGCCGCCGCGACGGCCGGATGATTGTCGAGAATGGCGATGACCGCCGACTCCGGCGGCAAATCAGCTCGCTGCGCGAAGGCGGCGACCGGGGCCAGGCAACTGCCGGCGGCCAGGAACAGGGCCAGAAGCGGGGGGGCGGCCTTCATGTAATTCTTCCTCGCGCCACGACGGGCGTCTGATGCCAGCGGACCGGAGAGCGGCGCTTTGCCGCCCCAACTGCCTGCAGAATGGTATCGATCGCGGCGGCATCTTCGACGAGTTCGATCGCGGATCGCTTAAGCGTGGCAGTGACTTGTTCGGACGGTCCGGCATCGCCGAAGTCGCGGCCATGAACTGTCTCGGCGCGAACATGCAGCGGCGCGCGGGTGGCGGTGCGCATCGCGTCGACCAGGCTTTCGGTATCCGCTGCGGCGCAATGAATGGTGAGCACGACGTCAGTCATTTGCCGTCTCCTCGCGGTCTTCGCCAAAGCGCTCGTAAAGGATCGGCAGCAGGACGAGCGTCAGCAGGGTGGAGGTAATCAGTCCGCCGATCACGACGATGGCGAGCGGCCGCTGGATTTCCGAGCCTGGACCGCTGGCGAACAGCAGCGGGACGAGGCCGAATGCCGTTATGCTGGCGGTCATCAGCACGGGCCTCAGCCGGCGTTCGGCGCCCAACCGGACCGCTTCGGCCAGACTTGCGCCCTCGCCCCGCAACTGGCGGAAATAGGAGACGAGCACGAGTCCGTTGAGGACGGCGATGCCCAACAGGGCGATGAAGCCGACCGACGCGGGCACTGAGAGATATTCGCCCGACGCCCACAGCGAAACCAGCCCGCCAACCATCGCGAACGGAATGTTGAGCAGGATCAGGACCGAGGCCCGCAACGAATGCAGCGTTGCCAGCAGGACGAAGAAGATCAGCAGGAGGGCGACGGGGATCACCAGCATCAGCCGCGCGGATGCGCGCTGCTGGTTCTCGAACTGGCCGCCCCACACCACGCGATAGCCGGTGGGAAGGGCGACTTGCGCCATGACGGCGGCCTTGGCCTCGTCCACATAGCCGACCAGATCGCGGCCCGATACGAACGCCTGCACCAGCGCGAAGCGCGAGCCATTCTCGTGATCGAGCTTGACCGGCCCCTGCGTGCGCTCGACCCGTGCCATGTCGCTTACTCGCGCCAATGTGCCGCCGGGCGTAAGGAGTTGCAGATCGGAAAAACGGGCCGGATCGGAGCGCAGGCGTTCGTCGCCCCGGATCACGATCGGCGTGCGCTTCTGCCCTTCGGCGACAATGCCGGCATGAACGCCTTCGACCTGCGCCCGCAGCATGTCCTGCATTTCGGCAACCGGCATGCCGAACCGCCCGGCTGCGGCGCGGTCAATTTCGAGTTGCAGGTAGTCGACGCTGTCATTGGCCACGGTCAGTACTTCCGCTGCGCCGCGCACGGCGGAAAGGGTGTGCTGCACCTGACCCGCCAGATCGGACAGCACGGCGGTGTCCGGCCCGAAGATCTTGACGGCGAGGTCGCCGCGCGCGCCGGTCAGCATTTCCGATACCCGCATCTCGATCGGCTGGGTGAAGCTCGGCTGGATGCCGGGCATGCCCGCCAGTGCCTGGCGCATCTCGGCGAGCACGAACTCCTTGTCGCCGCGCCACTCCGAGCGGGGTTTCAGCCGCACGAAGCTGTCGGTCTCGTTCGGCCCCATCGGATCGAGGCCGATTTCATCGGAACCGACGCGTGCGATCACGTCCTGCACCTCGGGCACCTTGAGCAGCGCGCGCTGGACCGCCTTGTCGTTCTCGACCGACTGCGCGAGGCTGATGGAAGGCAGCTTGGTCAATTGCACGATGACGGAGCCTTCATCCATCGTCGGCATGAACGTCTTGCCGACCGCGCCATAGGCCACGGCGGCAATCACCAACCCCGCCGCCGACAGGCCATAGACCAGCCGCTTGCGTTCGAATGCGGCGGTCAGCAGCGCATGATAGCGCGGTGCCAGCTTGCGCATGATCCAGGGGTCGCCGTGGTGGCCGTTACGGAGCCCCAGCGATGCGAGCACCGGCACGAGGATCAGGGCGAGCAGCAGCGAACCGGCCAGCGCGAACACGATCGTCAGCGCGACGGGGTCAAACAGCTTGCCTTCCAGCCCCTGCAACGAGAGCAGCGGCAGGAAGACCAGCGCAATGATGATGATGCCCGCCGAAACCGGAACGATCACATCGCTGGTGGCACGGAAGATCAGGTTGAGCCGGGGATGGCCTTCCTCATGTTCATGCCCCAGCCGCTCGACGATATTCTCCACGACCACCACGGCGCCATCGACCAGCATACCGATGGCGATGGCCAGGCCCCCCAGGCTCATGAGGTTGGCCGAAAGGCCCATGCCCTGCATGAACAGGAAGGTGATCAGCGCGGCCATCGGCAGCGTCACGGCGACGATGGCCGCCGCGCGCCAGTCGCCGAGAAACAGGATCAGGAGGATTACAACGAGAATCGTCGCTTCGATCAGCGCTTCCTCGACTGTGCCGACCGCGTGGCCGATCAGGTCCGACCGATCGTAGAACACGTCGATATGCGTGCCGGCGGGAAGGCCCTTTTCGACTTCGGCCAATCGGGTGCGGACGCCATCGACCACCTGGCGCGCGTCGGCGCCGCGCAGGGCGATCACCAGGCCTTCGACCGCTTCCTCACGGCCATTCTTGCTGACCGCGCCATAGCGCGTAAGGCTGCCGCTGCTCACGGTTGCCACGTCGGCCAGACGGACGATGCGCCCGTCCCGGCTGACAACCACCAGCGCCTGCAGATCCTCCACGGACCGGATGGCGCCGACCGCGCGGACGATCAGCGCTTCTTCGCCGGAGGTCAGCCGGCCCGCACCATCGTTGCGATTGCCGCTTTCAATGGCCTTGCGCAGGTCACCGATCGAGAGCCTTGCACTGGCGAGCGCCACCGGATCGGGACGGACCTCGAAAGTCCGGACATAGCCGCCGAGCGCGTTGACGTCAGCGACGCCGGGCACGGTGCGCAGGGCGGGCCGGATCGTCCAATCGAGCAATTCGCGCTTCTGCTGGAGCGTTTGCGGACCCTCGATGGTGAACATGTACACGTCGGACAGCGGTGTCGAAATCGGGGCCAGGCCGCCACTGACCGACGCCGGCATGTCGCCCAGCAAGCCGGACAGCCGTTCCGAAACCTGCTGGCGCGCCCAGTAGATGTCCGTGCCGTCGGCGAAATCGATGGTGATGTCGGCGATTGCATATTTGGCGGTCGAACGCAGGATCGCCTGCTTTGGGATGCCGAGCATTTCCATCTCGAGCGGCGCGATGACGCGGCTTTCGACCTCTTCGGGCGTCATGCCCGGCGCCTTGAGGATCAGCTTGACCTGCGTTGGCGCGATGTCGGGATAGGCATCGACGGGCAATTTGACGAATGCCCACGTGCCGAGCCCGGCCACGACAACGGCCAGGGCGATGACCAAGAGGCGGTAGGAGAGCGCCTGGGCGACAAGGTTACGCAGCATCGGCTAGCGTGCCTGCGCCAGCGCCTTGAGCGCGCTTGTGCCGGAGGTGACGACCCGTTCGCCGGGGCGGACACCGGACAGCAGCAGCGCCATGCCGTCGCTCGATCCTCCCGTCACGACCTTGCGGGGGGCAAAGCCGCCTGCGGCCGCAACGAATACGACGTCGTTTCCGTCAAGGTTGGTGACGGCGCCGAGCGGAACGCTGACCGCGCCGGCGGGCGCCGGGCCGAACACCGATATGCTGGTCGCGCGCCCGGCGACGACTGCTGATCCCGCAGGCAGGCTCGCCTTCAGTATCGCCGATCGGGTCGCGGGGTCGATGGTCGTGCCGACGGACGTTACGGTTCCCCGCAGGGCGCCAAGCCGGATGGCCATGCCGGGGCGGACCGTCCCGACCAACCGCTCGGGCAGTTGCGCTTCCACCTCGTACCGGCCTGCCGCGTCGATGACATAGGGGGCGGTCGTGCCATCGACCGGGCTGCCCGCCTGGATGTTCGCGCCGGTCACGCGGCCACTTATCGGCGCGACCAGCGTATATGTGCCGCTGCCGCCATGCCCGTTGACCAGTTTCAGGATGCGCGACTTTTCCGAAACGTCCGCCCGCGCTTCCGCCGCCAGGGCTCGGGCCTCGTCCGCGCGGGCGCCCGCGATAATGCCCTCGCGGTCAAGCTGGGACAGCCGGTCGGCATTCGACTGGGCGACTTTCAGCCGCGCACTGGCTCTGGTCAGATCGCCACTGAGGCTGAGAACCTCCCGGCTCGCGATCACCGCCAGCGGTTGGCCGCGGCGGACACTGTCGCCCTCCACAACCATCGTGCGCTTCACCACGCCGGGCAGGGATGCCGCCACGGCGACCCGCGCGTTCGGTGGCGGTGCGATAATGGCCGGCAGATCCGCCAGCGGCGCTGCGGTGGCCAGCGCGGCGGGCTGCAGCGCGATACCGAGCTGGCGAGCTTGTGCTGCCGGCACGACGAGCGCGGCGCCGGTTCGGGGGTTTGCCGCGGTGTTGGCGGTGGGAGCAGGCGCGCGCGCGAACTCGCTGACAGACCAGGCTACTGCCCCGGCCAGGGCTGCGGCCAGGATACCGCCAAGGGCATATTGCTGTCGTTTGTCCATCCGGTGTGGCTAACCGGGATTTCTGACGAAGACCTGACAGGCCGCGCCGCAGTCACGGCGCGGCTGGTGGCGGATTTCCCTTGAGGCTGGCGCGCCATGGTTTCGACAGACCATGGTAAAGCCGTTCCTTGCAGACCAGCGCCGATGTCGCATGGGCGACCAGCGCCGCCAGGAACAGCGGCATGATCAGGCCGCGACTGGCGGTCGCTTCGACAATGATGATGACTGCCGTCAACGGCGCGCGGACAACCCCGGTGAAGTAGGCAACCATCCCGAGCAGGACCACGGCACCGCTCGGATCGTCGGGAAACAGAGGCCGCAGCAAGGCGCCAAGGCCGGCGCCGGTTGCCAGCGATGGAGCGAAGATGCCGCCCGGCATGCCAGACGCGGCTGTCGCCAGCGTTGACAGGAACTTGGCCGGCCCGAACCAGTAAGGTGCGCTGCTGCCGTCTATGATGGCGCGGGCGGGCGAATAACCGGTGCCCCAGGTAAGCTGCGTGGTCACGCCCAGTACGCTCACCACTATCCCGCAGCCCAGCGCCCAAACGACCGGGTGGTTGCGCAATGCGGGCAGCCAGCGGTCGCTCGCCGAACCGATGTTGAGCATCGCCCGCGCGAATAGGCCGCCGGCCAGACCGCCCAGGATTCCGGCGATCGGCGCTATGCGCAAGACTGCGTCCGCCTTCAGATGTTCGCCGACGACGCCGAAATAGACATAGTCGCCGGCAAGCCCGAGGCTCACGATGCCGGCGATGACGATGGTTGTCATCACCAGCAGCGCGACCCGCTGTTCATAGGCGTCGGCGAGTTCCTCGATCGCGAATGTCACGCCCGCGAGAGGCGTGTTGAACGCGGCCGCGACGCCCGCCGCGCCGCCGGCGATAAACATCGACGCGCGGACCGGTACCCGGAAAATGCGGTGGTACCAGCCGAGAATCGCGGCGGAGAGCTGCACCGTCGGCCCTTCGCGCCCGACCGATGCGCCGCACAGCAGCGCCGCAAGCGTGAACGTGAATTTCACCACGGCCGCCCGCAACGACAGGAGCGTTCGCATCGCCCGCACCGGATCATGCACCGCGGCAATCACCTGGGGGATGCCGGAGCCGGCCGTTTCCGGCGCGAAACGGCGCGTTGCCCAGGCAATCAGGGCGAAGCCGGCGGGCGTTACGATTAGTGGCAACCACCAGATTTGCCTGGCCGCGCTCATAAACAGATCGCTGCACACGTCGGCAAGGTGGGCGAAGGCGAGCGCGGCCAGGCCGATCGAAACCGCGCCGATCCCCATGGCGCTCCGGCGGCGCCAGACGGGCGATGTTGGCCCGTGGCGCCTGAACAGCACGCGCCAGCGTCGCTTCAACGATATGTCCATGACTTGCCCCTAAACCATTGCACGGGAGCATGTCACGGCGAACGTGCGGTCGTGCAATTGCTGGCAGTTTGCGCTATGTCCGCAGCCATCCTGACGCGATACGCGAACGGATTTCGGCCGGAATCAGGCAACGGTTGATCATTTCTCGACCACAGTTTGCCGCCACATCCATTCATGGTCGAAGTGTGCCCTTCTCGAGTTCTTCATCGTGAAGACCGAAACGTATGGCCAGCAAGGAGACATGAATGTCCGCAGCCCCGGACTCGCAAGTATTGCCCTACCCACCGCTCAATCTTCTCGAATCCGCCAGCCTTTTCCTGGATTTCGA
This sequence comes from Sphingomonadales bacterium, assembly GCA_013791705.1. Taxonomy (GTDB): domain Bacteria; phylum Pseudomonadota; class Alphaproteobacteria; order Sphingomonadales; family Sphingomonadaceae; genus Novosphingobium. Next base: position 21,204 of record VMTF01000149.1, read on the forward strand.
TGGCACTCTCGTCGACATCGCCGATCGACCCGATGCGGTTGTGGTCGATCAGGCGCTCAATTCACTGCTAGCTGATCTGGCGCGACGCCATGACAATTGCATTGCCCTTATCAGTGGGCGGTCGATTGCCCAGCTTGACGCGCTGATCGGACCGATTGCCCGGAACATCGCCTTGTCCGGCAGTCACGGCAGCGAATATCGCTGGAATGGAACTTTGGCGCATCCGGTTCGCCCCGCGAGTCTGGAACAGGTTGAGCGCGTAATGCGCGATGCAGCGACTGGTCATCCCGGCTCGCTCGTCGAAACCAAGAGCTTCGGGGTTGCGTTGCACTACCGCCTGGCGCCCGAATTCGAGTCGGAAGCCCGGGCCTTGGCAGCCCGGCTTGCCGGTCAATTTGATCTCGCCCTGCAGGAAGGCAAGATGATGGTCGAACTCCGTGTCCCCGGAAGCGACAAAGGGGTGGCTGTGACGACCATGATGCGGCGTCGCGAAATGGCGGGGACACGGCCCGTCTTCATCGGTGACGATGTGACCGATGAAGAGGGCTTCGAAGCGGCCCGGACGTTCGGAGGAACCGGCATACTGGTCGGCCCCCCCCGCGAAACGGCAGCGTCTTATCGGCTGCCGGACCCGGCGGCGGTGCGGCACTGGCTCGCAGGAGAAAGCCAATGACCGCAACGCTCGATCTTTGGCCGATCGGCAATTGCCAGGTGTCCGCGCTGGTCGATCGCGCGGGCCGTTTTTCCTGGGGCTGCGTGCCGCGGGTAGATGGCGATCCCACTTTCTGCTCGTTGCTGGATGACAGCCCGCGTGGCGGCGAGGGCGCACGCGGATTTTGGGAAATTGACCTCGAAGGCAGCACCTCCACCGCCCAGCGCTATCTGCGCAACACGCCGATTCTCGTGACGCGCCACGCGGATGATGACGGCAACGCGATCGAAGTGATCGATTTCTGCCCGAGATTCAGCCGCCATGGGCGCACGTTTCGCCCGGTTGCGTTCGTGCGGATCGTGCGTCCCGTCGCGGGCAGCCCGCGGATCCGGGTGAAGCTGCGCCCGGCGCGGGACTGGGGCAAGGCCGATGCGGGGCGCACGCGCGGCTCCAATCATATTCGCTACCTGCTCGACGAGATCACGCTGCGCCTGACGACCACGGCCCCGGTCGGTTGGGTCGAGGACGAACGGCTGTTCCGCGTCGAGCACTCGCTGCACTTCTTTCTCGGCCCCGATGAGAGTTTCGAGGGCGACATCTCCGAGACGGTCGATTCGATGCTGGACCGGGCGATTGCCGAATGGCGGCAATGGGTGCGCGGCCTCGCCACTCCGGTCGAATGGCAAGAGGCGGTCATTCGCGCGGCAATCACCCTCAAGCTATGCCAGCATGAGGAAACCGGGGCGATTGTCGCGGCGCTGACCACCTCGATCCCCGAACATGCCGGATCGCAGCGCAACTGGGACTATCGTTTTTGCTGGATCAGGGATGCCTACTATACCGTGCAGGCGCTCAATCGCCTCGGCGCGCTGATCCGCTGGAATAGCCACGGCCTGAGCCGCATCCAGCACGCGCTCCAGGGCCGCACTGCTGAGTTCGCGGTCGCGGATAGCGACAATCCCGTGGGAGTTAAGGCTGCGGATGTGATTGCCCGCCAGACCGACGAATGCCGAATGGATACGACAGCCCGCCATGAGCTGGGCTTCCTCAACCGCACGCTGTATCGACTGTACTGTGGATTCGATATTGCCCTCGACGCCCTTCTTCAGGCCGCGCGAAGGTTGATTACCGATGCCAACGATCTCCAGCTCACCATCGGGCGTTACTTCGCCCACCAGCGC
>VMTF01000167.1 GCA_013791705.1 Sphingomonadales bacterium
ATCTTTGCCACCGCAATTTCGGGCAGCACTGTGAAGTTCGAGAAGGTCGAGCAGCCCATGTAGTGCCAGATCGTTTCGCCCTTGTAGGAAAAGCGGCTGGTCCCGTCCGGCATGACGCCTTGCCCTTGCGTGGCGCGGATCGCGGTGCAGAGGTTGGTCTTGCCCGAGAGGCACGATTTGCACTGGCGGCATTCCGGCGTGTAGAGCGGAATCACGTGATCGCCCGGTTTGACTGAGCTGACGCCCGCGCCCACTTCGCGCACGATCCCGGCTCCCTCGTGGCCAAGGACGCAGGGAAACTTGCCCTCGCTGTCGAGCCCGTCGAGCGTATAGGAATCGGTGTGGCAGATGCCGGTCGCCATGATCTCGACCAGCACTTCCCCGGCCTTGGGGCCTTCAAGGTCCAGTTCAACGATCTCCAGCGGCTGCTTGGCGGCAAAGGCGACGGCGGCACGGGTCTTCATCGGCGTGGCATTCCTTCCAAGTTCGCGGCGGCTGGCCTATCACAGCCTGCAATCGGGCACATCCTGATGATGCGAAGTGGGAGACTGTTTCTGTGACATTACCGCGCCTCGCGGCAAGCCTGAATTGGCTGCTGCCCGGAAAGACGCCGCAAGAAGGCTTCCCGATCCTGCGGGCGATGGGGTTCCGCGCGGTCGAACATGTCTTTCCTTATCCCGTCCCCGCACCGGAAATGCATGAGTTACTATCGGCCAACGGGCTCGATCTGTCGCTGATCGTGACCCCATGTCGGTTCGAGCAGGGCGAATGGGGCTTCGCGTCGACACCCGGCCGCGAGGCAGAGTTCGCGGACAGCGTAGTGGCCGCCATTGATTATGCCCGCCAAGTCGGCTGCCGGATCATCGGCACACTGGCCGGAACCATCCCCGAAGGTGCTGACCGAATGCCCTACGATGCCGTCTTCGCCGCCAATCTCGCTGTCGCGGCACGGATGGTGCGCGATGCGGGCATGGAGATTTCGCTCGAGCCGATCGCGCGCGTGCGATCCCCGCGCTTTGCGCTGCACACGCTGGAGCAGACCGCCGCCGTGATCGACGCGTCCGGCGCAGACAGCATCGGCATCTGCTTCGATACCTTCCACATCGCGCTTGAAGGCTGCGATGTGAACGCCGCGTTTGATGCTTATGCGGAGCGGATCAACTATCTCCAGCTCGGCAGTCCGCCCGGCCGCACCGGCCCGGATCAAGCCGGCAAGCCCGACGCGGGTGAAGTCGATCTGCCTGCCTTTCTGCGCCACGCCTTGCCGCGCTGCCACGCCGCCTGGGTGGGCTGCGAATATGTGATCCCGCAAGCTGAACCCGCACAGAGCGTTATGGGCTGGGCCGACGAATTCATCATGGCGCGAAAGTTGCGCTGGTAAATTGCGGTGAACTTCCGCCGCGTTTCGGGAAATTATATTCGCCGCCGGGGCGCAGCCGTTGCTTCTGGGCCAAGTTGGACTTACCGCGTTGGCGAAGCCCGGATCGCCTTCGCGCACCTCTTGCCGGCAAGTTTGAGAACCCGACCAGAATATGTCCGCGAATGATTTCGATACGATCGGCTTCATGCTTGGCGAAGCCGCCCGCCTGCTGCGCGTCCGGTTTGACGACTATGCCCGAACCCGCGGCATAACCCGCCAGCAATGGCTCGTGCTGATCGCACTGATGCGGCAGGAACCGGTGAGCCAGGTCAAGCTGGCGCAATACCTTGAAGTCGAGCCGATGTCCTTGTGCCGCATGGCGGACCGGTTGCAGGCCGCCGGGATGATCGAACGCCAGCCCAGCCCCGATGACCGGCGCGTCCGCTTGCTCTCGCTTACACCCAAGGCGCGGGACTTGCTGGTTGAGTTGCGACGGCACGGCGCCAAGATCATGGAACTCGCGACCGATGGGTTGTCGCCGCAGCAAAAGGATGCCCTCATGAGCAGCCTCGACCGCGTTCGGGACAATCTCACGAGTGACCGGGCCGACCAGGTTCTGGCAGAAACAATGGCAGAGGACGCGGCGAGCAGTTGACGGCACTCTGACGCAGACAGGCAATGCTTTCCGCCGTCCTGCGGCTCAGCGCGGGCTGTCCAACGCGGCCCACTGGCCATCGGCCCGGTCCTTGCTGTCCGGACTGATCTGGCGACACAGATTCAGGAACTCGTCGCGGAAACTGGTGCGGCACGGACCGGTGACCGACTGGCGCAAAGTCGGGTCGGAAGCATTGCCGGAGGGTGCCCCCGGCATGGCATTGACCGCACAACGGGCTTCCTTGCCATAGAATTCGCCGGCCAGACGCGCCCATTCCTGAACCGGGACGGTTTCATCCCCGCACCAGTTGATGATGGTCGCCGGAGTGCTCGCCAGATTCAGCATCGCCTCAAGCTGCCACTTCATGTCCTCGATATGGATCGGCGAGTGCGGACACGGATCGCTGGGCGCGTGGACCGTCTTGTCGTCGCGCACGGCGCGGATCACTTGCGCCGGCATCGAATGAGTCGTCCCGCTATATGTGTTGAGCCGGGTGATCACGATCGGCATCGAAAAAGCCCGCGCGCAAAACCGGGCCACGGCCTCGATCCCGGCCTTCGATGCCGGGCTGGTCGGCGCATAAGACGTCGATGCGCGGCCGATCGGATCGGATTCGGTATAGGGATGCCAAGGATCGTCGTGCGGCGAATAGATCCCCATGCCGGACATCACGAGCGTCTTCTTCGCCTTGCGACAGTGCTGGAACAGCAGGCCTGGCCCTTCGACATTGGTCCGCAAGGCTTCCTGAAGTTGGCTCAGATCGGCCCGCATCCATGACAGGTGCAGCACGATGGTGAAATCGTCCGGCAGCTCGGAGAAATCGCCCGTTCCGATATCGATCGCACGAGTGGTGATCCCGGCCCCTTCAAATGGCGCGCGGGCGGCCGGGTCGCGAAAGCGCGCGATCCCCCACACCTCGTTCGATTTCGCGAGGAAGTGCGCCAGCGGTGTCGCGACCAGCCCGGTCACACCGGTAATCAGAATCTTTTCGCCCGCGATCATGGCAGTTTCCCCGTGGATTCAGGCAACGCCGAAGCGTTCGATATAGTCTTTGAACAAGGTGCGCAGCATGGCCTCGCTGAGACCGAACTCCTCGGCCGAGTAGGTATGGACGCCGTGTTTGTCCTTGGCATTCTCGGCGAGGAAGCGGAGCACGCGCGCCTTGGATTCGGCGGACAGGCTGACCCCGAAGTGATTGTAGGCGCGTTCGATGGCGGCGACCGGATCCTTCATCACGTCCGCATAGTGAATATCGATCACGTTTTCCGGCTTCATCAGATTGTCGCGCATGTCGAGGCCCCGGCGCATACCCAGTTCCTCGTATGATGCCCATTCGCGCCCGAGCAGCTTGCGGTCGAAGCCCGGCGTTGCCTTGCGGAAGGTTTCGATCAGGCTGATCGACGACGGGATGATCCGCGTCGGATCGCGGTGCGTCCAGATGATCCGTGCGTCCGGGTAAACCGCCAGAAGGGCGTCCAGCGTGAACGAGTGCTTGGGATACTTGAGAACCCAGCGCCCCGGATGGCGGAACTGGAGGTGCTGGAGCGCGCGCTTGTGAGCCTCGTAGGAAGGCCGGTGATCGGCGGTGAGCAGCCAATCCCGGTAAGTCGGCAATTCGTAGGGAGCGAGCAGCGACCAGTTCATGAACATGTAGTCGTTCAGGCCAAAGCACTGCTCCGGCCGGTCGGCCGAGATCGGGTGCTTCTGCTTGAGCTCTTCCGAAGCCGCGGCGACTTCCGTGCCGTGGATTTGCGCAATGCGCGGATCGGTTTCGTACGTCGCGGCCTCGGGCGGCGGTGACGGCAGCGCCATTTCCCAGCGGCGCGGGGCGCGGATACCCTCGCACTGGGCCATCAAGCCGTGAAGGTTGGTGGAACCCGTGCGCGGCAGGCCGAGGATGAAGATCGGCTCGGCGACGACTTCCTCGGCGATCCCCGGATAGCGCTTGCGATCGTCGACCAGCCGCAGGTTCTTCACCAGCGCCCCGGTGAACATCTCCGCCGTGCCCGCCCGGCGCGGCGCGTCGAGGCGGGCATCCCGCTCCAGCGAGAAGATCAGCATTTCGAGCGCTTCCTCGAACGGAAGTTCGCCGAAATCACTCAGTCCGGTGCGCTCCTGCGCGCGTTGCATCAGTTGCTTGCGATCAAGCCGGTCCATCGTTTCCATGTCCTTGGCTCGGGGCTTGCCCGGAGTTTACTTCTGCTCGGCCATCACTTGCATCATGCGATTCACGTCGCCCGAAGTGATGCGATGCCCGCTTGATACCGGCTTGGCGCCGCCAACGCTTTCCAGCGGCGTGGTGTCGACATCGGTAGCCAGCGCCCGCAGCGCGCCGACTGTGCTGGCGGCCTTTGCGCGATGCGCAAACGGATCGAAATGGTAGAGCCGCATCGCATTCTCGTGGGTGATCTTGTTGATCACCCGGTCAGGCATATTGGCGATCGAGCGCCACAGATATTCCGGCGCTTCGGGCCAGGTGGTGTCAGCGTGCGGATAGTCGCACTCCCAGCAAACCATGTCCTCGCCGATCGCCTCAATGTTGCGCACGCCATAGGCCTCGTCGATGAAGCACGTCACCATGTGTTCGCGGAAAACCTCGCTCGGCAACTTGCCGCCAAAGTCGCTGAACGTCCATTCGCGGTGCCTTTCAAAGGTGATGTCGGCCCGTTCGGTGAAATAGGGAATCCAGCCGATCCCGCCTTCGGACAGGGTCATCTTGAGGTTCGGATATTTTCGCCAGACTTCGGAATGCAACCAGTCGGCGGCGCTGTTGGCGATCGAGATCGGCATCGAGACGATCCACGCGTCGATCGGCGTCTCCTCCGATGCGTGCGGTGCTCCCGGGCCTGAGCCGATGTGGCAGCAGATCATCACGTCATAGTCAGCGCAAACCTTCCACAGCGCGTCCCACTCGGCGTTGTGAATGCTGGGCAGTCCCCAAGCAGTGGGATTGTCAGGGAAGGTGACAGCGTGAACCCCGCGCCGCGCCATCCGCTCCATTTCATCTGCGGCCAGCTTGCCGTCCCACAGGGGCAATACCGCGAGCGGTATGAAGCGGTCGGGATAGGGGCCGCACCAGTCCTCGAAGTGCCAGTCATTCCATGCCCGCACTGCGGCCAGTGCCGCTTCGCGATCCTTGTATTTGAGGAAATTGTGCCCGCCGAAGCCCGGCAGGCTGGGAAAACACAGCGAGCCGAGCACGCCATTCGCGTTCATGTCTTCAACCCGCTTGTGGACGTTCCAGCCCGCCTCGCGCATCTCATCGAACGAGCCGGCTTCCATCCCGTATTCATGGCGTGGGCGGCCGGCCACCGCGTTCATCCCGATCATCGGCACGAAACTGTCCTCGAAGACCCAGCGATCACGGGTGCCGAGGCGGATGTTGCGCGGCGCCTTGTCGCGGAAACGCGCCGGCATGTGACGTTCGAACATGTCGCGCGGCTCGACCACATGGTCGTCCACACTGACGAGGATCATGTCCTGCATTTTCATTTGGGGGCACCTCTCACGGCCAATCGGAAAAGGCTCAATGGCCGGGTTCGAGCGTTTTCATGGCTCTCCCGGCTCACTTGCCGTTCCGCTCCGAACATCATCAGTGATGCATATATATGTCAAGCTTATTAAATATGGTGCGCAATGCGAAAGCGGTGATACGATCGGCCGTCGACTCGGATAAAACCGGGCGAACGAGGATGTCCGGTGCAGTTGCAGCTCTCAGTAGCCGCAACTGCACTCTCTCGAATTGGATGCGGAAGGAAGACTTATGCGGTTGGAAGGTAAAGTTGCGCTCGTCACCGGTGCGACGCAGGGCATCGGGCCGGTCATCGTCGAACGCCTGGCCGAAGAAGGCGCGCGGGTTACGTTCACCGGCCGGCGGGCGGATGTCGGCAAGACCGTCGAAGCCGGACTGCGCGCCAAAGGGCATGACGTCACTTTCATCCAGGGCGACGTGAGCATCGAAGAACAGGTCAAGGCGGCAGTCGATGAGACCGCGCGGATTTACGGTGGGCTCAACGTCCTCGTGAACAACGCGGCGGCGACCGACATTGCCGGTGCCGGACGCGAAGACTCGCACGTCGCCGAACTCGAAACCAAAATCTGGGAACAGACATTCCGCGTGGCCGCTCACGGCACGTTCTGGATGATAAAATATGCCATTCCCCATATGCGCAAAGCTGGCGGCGGGTCGGTCATCAACATCACCGCAGCTTCAAGCACCCGCGCGATCACCGGCCGCCCTTCATACCAGGCGTCCAAAGGCGCGGTTAACGCACTCACGCGCCAGGTGGCGATTGACTATGCGCCCGAAGGCATCCGCTGCAACGCCGTCGTCGTCGGCTTCATCAATACAGGCGAGGCCGGGATGCGGCGTTTGCTGGCCAACGAAGCGTTCAACGCCGAAATCCGCCGCGTGATTCCGATCCCCCGGCTGGGCGATCCGCGCGACATTGCGAATGCGGTTTTGTTCTATGCCTCGGACGAATCCACTTATGTCACGGGAACGATGCTTCCGGTCGATGGCGGCATGACCAATCGCCTTGGCATTCCGGATACCTCCAGCAAGGCAGTCATCGGCAATCCGGATTGAGTTGGGACGTCGGATCGCAACTTACATCGCGATCACGCATATGCGCGCGTTCCATCGTCTTGCGGATATTGACATGTAACTCCTCCCGCAAGGAATGGAAAACTCAGCCTCTGGGGCAGCGCGCATATGCGTGATCGCGATGTAAGTTGCGATCCGACGTCCCGACTCAATCCGGATTGCCGA
>VMTF01000229.1 GCA_013791705.1 Sphingomonadales bacterium
AGCCTGCGCGGCGCTGGCCGGCGCGGCGGCCGAAGAACGCCGCGTGGTCCGCATCGACGAGCGTCTGCCGCGCGATCTGCTGCTGCGGCCAGCGCCCGAACCGGCGGCGGCAGTGGCCGTGATCCGCACCGCGCGCCGCGAGGACGAGGCGAGCGCGGCGCAAGTCATCGCCCGCGCCCATGGCCTGTCCGCGCGGGAAGCCGCGCTGGCCGAAGCGATCAGCCACGGCCGCCCGCTGGTGGAAGCGGGGACCGCACTGGGCCTCACCACCGAGACCACGCGCAACTATTCCAAGCGCATCTACGCCAAGACCGGCACCACCGGACAGGCTGACCTCGTCCGCCTGCTGCTGACGGGACTGGCCCCGCTGGCTTAGGGCGTGATCGCATCACTGCACCACTTTGCCCCTCCCCCTTGAGGGGGAGGCCGGGTGGGGGCGAACTGCCGCCAACGTGGACGCGCAGCCTTGCGGGCTGCGCGGCCCCCCCCCCGGCCCCCCCCCCGGGGGGGGGGGGCGGCGGGGGGGGGGCCCCCGGCCGCCACGGGGGGCGCGCAGCGTGGCGGGGGGCGCTCCCCGCCCCCGGCCCCTCCCGCTGGGGAGGGGAGCAGGATGGTTCAGCGCTATGCCATCCCGCCCTGGCTGACGAACAATCCGCCATAAGTCTTGCGCAGTTCCGCCTTCTGCACTTTGCCCATCGCATTGCGCGGCAGTGCGGCAACGATCTCGATGCTGCGCGGCTGCTTGAACCGGGCGAGCCTGCCCGCGAGGCCAGCCTCGATCGCCTGCGGATCGATCGCCGCGCCCGGTTCGGGCACGACCACCGCCACCACCGCTTCGCCCAGATCGGCATGGGGCACGCCGATCACCGCGCTTTCCTCGACGCCGGGCAGCGCGTCGATCGCTTCCTCGATTTCCTTGGGGTAGATGTTGAGCCCGCCCGCGATGATCAGATCCTTGGCCCGCCCGACCAGCGTGATCCGGCCATCGGCGGCCATCGTCGCGATATCGCCGGTGACGAAGAAGCCATCGGGGCGCATGTCCTCGGCGGTCTTGTCCGGCTTGCGCCAATAGCCGGCGAAAACGTTGGGGCCGCGCACTTCGAGCACGCCCGGCTCGCCCGGCGCGGCGGGCTGGCCGTCCTCGCCGATCACGCGGACGTCCTCGCCGGGGAGCGCATAGCCGACCGTTCCGGCGACGCGTTCGCCGTCATAGGGGTTCGACGTGATCATCCCGGTCTCGGTCATGCCGTAGCGTTCGAGGATGTGGTGGCCGGTCGCTGCCGTGAAGCGCTCGTGCGCCTCGGCCAGCAGCGGCGCGGAGCCTGAGAGGAACAGCCGCATGTGGGCGCAGGCCGCAGGCGAGATTCCGGGCGCGGACGCAAGCCGGGTGTAGTGCGTCGGCACGCCCATCAGCACGGTCGCGCGGGCCATGTCGGCGATCACGGCGGCGGGATCGAAGCCGCGATGGAACAGCACGCTCGCCCCGGCCAGCAGCGCGCCGTGGAGCGCCACGAACAGCCCGTGGACGTGATAGATCGGCAGGATGTGGATCAGCACGTCATCAGCCGACCAGCGCCACAGATCGCGCAACGTTTCGGCATTGCTGAGCAGGTTGCGGTGCGTGAGCATCGCGCCTTTCGACCGTCCGGTGGTGCCGGACGTGTAGAGGATGGCGGCAAGGTCGGTCGGCAGCCGCAGCGCGACCGGGACGACCGCGTCCGGCATATCCTCCAGCAGCGAACCCGTGCCGTCCGCGCCGAGCGTGACCACCCGCGCACTGCCGGCCAGCGGCCGCACCGTGCCAACGTCTGCCGGGCGGCACACAACGATTACCGGCGCGGCATCGCCCAGGAAGTATTCGAGTTCCCCGGCGGTGTAGGCGGTGTTGAGCGGAACATAGACCAGGCCGAGCCGCTGCGCCGCGAGATAGAGCAGCACGTTTTCGGGCGACTTTTCGACCTGCACGACGATCCGCTCGCCCGCCGCGCCGCCCAGCGCCGCGAGCCGCGCCGCCAGCCGCCCGGTCGCGCGGTCAAGCTCGGCGAACGAGAGCACGGTCCGCCCGTCCTCGATCAGAAACGGCTTGTCACCGGCGTTGCGCGCGCCGTCGAGGAAAGTGGCGAGGATGTTGCCGTTCACGCAAGTGTCTCCCTGTGGATTGTGGCGATCAATCGGGTCGCACCCGCCGGGTCCGCCTGCTGCACGGCGCGAGCGCGCCCGAGCCGGAACAGATAGATTTGTGCAAGGCGAAGAGCAATCTTGTCGAATGGCCATGTGGTGGACTAGGCTTCGCCGAAAGGGACGTTCCGAGAGGGAAATCTGGAAGAATCGACGCGGCCGGCATCCGGCGCGGGAATGGCACGCCATTCCGCGCCGCAGCGACGGGCCATGCGAGACTGAAGCGGGAGTGGACATCATCAAAGACAACCGGCCCGCCCCGACATATGCGTCGCGGCCCGCCTGACGGACGGAGCACCAGTCGTGACCCTTGATCCCGCCTCCCCCGCCGCCGAGCTTGACGAGCTGATCCTCGATGTCCTGCGCCACCGCGTCGGCAAGGACGAACTGGCCGCCAAGCCGCACGACTGGTTCAACGCCGCCGTACTGGCCTTGCGCGACAAGATCATCGACCGCTGGATCGAATCCACCCGCCGCACTTATGAGGCGCAAGGCATGGGCGGCAAGCGGGTCTATTACCTGTCGCTCGAATTCCTGATCGGCCGGTTGCTGCGCGATGCGATGTCCAACATGGGCCTCACGCGCGACATGGAAAACGCGCTGCGCGAACATGGGCTGGATCTGGCCCGGCTGGAGGAACTCGAACCCGATGCCGCGCTCGGCAACGGCGGCCTGGGCCGGCTCGCGGCCTGCTTCATGGAAAGCCTCGCGACGCTCGATATCCCGGCCTACGGCTATGGCATCCGCTATGTGAACGGCATGTTCCGCCAGCGGATCGTCGATGGCTGGCAGGTCGAGCGTCCCGAAACCTGGCTCGCCCACGGCAATCCGTGGGAGTTCGACCGGCGCGAGAGCGCCTACCTGATCGGCTTCGGCGGCGAAGTGGTCGAACTGGGCGACGGGGTGGAATGGCGGCCGGCCGAGCAGATCGAAGCCAGCGCGGTCGATACCCCGGTGGTCGGCTGGCGCGGCAAGCGGGTCAACACCCTGCGCCTGTGGACCGCCAGCGCGCTCGAACCGCTCAAGCTCGATGCGTTCAACGCCGGCGATCACGTGGGCGCGATGGCCGACGAAGTGCGCGCCGATGCGCTGGTGCGGGTGCTCTATCCGGCCGATTCCAACGCCGCCGGGCTGGAACTGCGGCTGCGGCAGGAATATTTCTTCTCCTCGGCCTCGATCCAGGACATCATCCGCCGCCACGTCCAGCATCAGGGCGATGTGCGCACCCTGCCCGATCATGCCGCGATCCAGCTCAATGATACCCACCCTTCGGTGGCGGTCGCCGAGCTGATGCGCCTGCTGATCGATGACCACGGCCTCGATTTCTCCGAGGCGTGGGACATCACGCGCAAGACGATCGGCTATACCAATCACACGCTGCTGCCCGAAGCGCTCGAAGCCTGGCCGCTCCCGCTGTTCGAGCGGCTACTGCCGCGTCACATGCAGATCATCTACGCGATCAACACCCTCGTGCTGCGCGAAGCCCGCCGCGCCGGGCTGGACGACCCCGCGGTTTCGGCGATCTCGCTGATCGACGAAGGCGGCGAACGGCGCGTGCGGATGGCCAACCTCGCCTTCGTCGGCGCGCACTCGGTCAACGGCGTCGCCGCGCTCCATACCGAGCTGATGAAGTCGACCGTGTTTGCCGATCTGCACCGGCTCTATCCCACCCGGATCAACAACAAGACCAACGGCGTTACCCCGCGCCGCTGGCTGCAGCAGTGCAATCCCGGCCTTACCGCCGTGATCCGCGACGCGATCGGCGATGCCTTCCTGGACGATACGGAGCAGCTCACCGCGCTCAACGCGCTGGCGGACGATGCCGCGCTGGGCGAGCGGATCGCGCAAGTGAAGCGCGACAACAAGGTTGCGCTGGCCGCGCATGTGAAGGCCCTGACCGGCATCCGGCTGGACGCCGATGCCATGTTCGATGTCCAGATCAAGCGCATCCACGAATACAAGCGCCAGTTGCTCAACCTGATCGAGACGGTGGCGCTTTACGACCAGATCCGCAGCCATCCGGAACGCGACTGGGTGCCGCGCGTCAAGATCTTCGGCGGGAAGGCCGCGCCGAGCTATGACAATGCCAAGCTGATCATCAAGCTGGCGAACGACATCGCCCGCCGCGTCAATTCCGATCCCTCGGTCGGCGGGCTGCTCAAGGTCGTGTTCGTGCCGAACTACAACGTCTCGCTGGCCGAACGGATCATCCCGGCGACCGACCTGTCCGAACAGATCTCCACCGCGGGGATGGAAGCATCAGGCACCGGCAACATGAAGTTTGCCCTCAACGGCGCGCTCACCATCGGCACGCTCGACGGCGCCAATATCGAGATCAAGGACCGGGTGGGCGATGACAACATCTTCATCTTCGGCCTCACCGCCGACGAAGTCATGGCCAAGCGGGCCGACGGCTACAAGCCGGGCGATGTGATCGAACGCTCGCGCGAGTTGCAGCAGGCGCTTTCGGCCATCGCCTCGGGTGTGTTTTCCCCGGACGATCCGGATCGCTATGCCGGCCTGATCAGCGGCATCCGCGAAAGTGACTGGTTCATGCTCGCCGCCGACTTCGACGGCTATGCGGCCGCCCAGCGCCAGGTCGATGCGCTGTGGGCAGACCCGGCCGCATGGCGCAGCAAGGCGATCCGGAACATCGCCAACGTTGGATGGTTTTCTTCAGACCGGACCATCGGCGAATATGCGCGCGAAATCTGGGGAGTTAAGTGAAGCCAGGCAAACCTGCCATTGCCGCCCTGCTGGCCGGCACCCATGCCGATCCGTTTTCACTGTTGGGCGTGCACGAAGGACCGAAGGGGGCGTTCGCCCGCGCGATCCTGCCCGGGGCCGAGGCAGCCGAGGCCCACAATCTGCGCGGAGAGCCGCTCGGCGCGCTGACACGGGCCGATGAACGCGGGCTGTTCGAAGGCAATATCTCCGGCCCTCGCCAACCGGTGAAATACCGGTGCCGCGCGGGCGCGCACGAATGGTGGGTGGCCGATCCGTTCTCGTTCGGCCCGGTGCTGGGGCCAATGGACGACTACCTGATGGGCGAAGGCACGCACTTGCGCCTGTTCGACAAGCTGGGCGCGCACCTGATCGAGCATGAAGGCGCGCACGGTGTCCACTTCGCGGTCTGGGCACCCAATGCCCGGCGGGTTGCGGTGGTCGGCGATTTCAACGACTGGAACGGCGCGCGCCACCCGATGCGCCAGCGGGCGGATATCGGCGTGTGGGAAATCTTCATCCCCGACATCGGCGAATGGCGCGCCTACAAGTACCGCATTACCGGGCCGGACGGCACCGTGCTCCCGCTCAAGGCCGATCCGTTCGCATTCGCCTCGGAACTGCGCCCCAAGACCGCTTCGCTGACGCTCAACCCCGGCA
>VMTF01000216.1 GCA_013791705.1 Sphingomonadales bacterium
GCGGCGGCGAGCTCGCCGCCGCGCGGCCCGATTGGCTCCACCCGGCCAGCACCGCTCGAGAGATCGCCGCTCTGCCCGATGTTCCCGCGGGGGCGCGCGGCGCCTTTGCGGTGATCGCCGCGCGGGTCGAACGCAGCCTGTTCGCGCTGCGCTCGCTCGGGCCGGACGACTGGCAGGCGGCGCGGGCCGCCTATGCCGAATTCGCGCTGGCCGACCTGCCCGGCGCGCAGGGCGCGGCATGATGCGCGCCGCGTCCGATTCGCGCGGGGCCTTTTCGCCGGCGGCGGTGCTGGGGCTGGTTGGCGGCGGAACGCTGCTGTTCCTCGTGCTGCTGTGGACGATCGGGGCGGGCATGGTCCACGGCCCGCTCAACGATGGCGGCGCGCACGGCGCGGGCAAGGGCCTGAGCGGCTACGCCGCGCTCGCGGACCTGCTCGAACGCCAGGGCTGGAACGTGCGCCGGGCGCAGGACGATCGCGCCTTGCAGCAGCCCGGCCTGCTCGTGCTGACCCCGCCGCAACAGGCCAAGGGTGAGGATATCGCGCGGATCGTCTCGCGCCGCCGCCGCATCGGACCAACGCTGGTGATCACGCCCAAGTGGTATTCTGTGGCGCTCGCCGATAGCGGCGTCGCCGTGCCCGGGGCCAAGCGCGGCTGGGTCGCGCTGGGCGGCCACGGCGTGCCCGGCTGGGAAGGCTTCCTCGATGACGTCGGCGTGAGAATCGATCCGTTGCCGGGCGGCGCGTGGGTCGCCGATCGCGCCTCCGGAACCCTGCCAGACCCGTCGGTGGTGCTCTCCGGCTCCGGGCCGGCGCTGGCCCCGCTGGTCGCCGCGCCCCGCGACGCGCGGATGCTCGCGGCCTATGTCGTCGATGGCGGGCACTATCCGGCGCTGGACGCGCTGGCGCTGCAACGGGTTGCATCAGGCGACCGCGAATCCGGGTTTTACCCGGTGGTGGTCGTGTTCGAGCCCGATCTGCTCGATAACTACGGGATGGGCCGGCGCGAGGCGGCGCTCTATGCGTTGCGCCTGCTTGACGCGGCCGGAGCGGGCGCGCCGCGCACGGTGACGTTCGATCTCACGCTCAATGGCTTCGGCCGGTCGCGCAACCTGCTCTCGCTCGCCTTCACCCCGCCGTTCCTCGCCGCGACGCTGTGCCTGCTGCTGGCCGCGCTCGCGCTGGGCTGGCGGGCGTTCCTGCGGTTCGGACCGGCACGGACCGGCGCTCCGGCCATCGCCTATGGCAAACGCGCGCTGGTCGGCAATGCGGGCGGGATCGTCCGGCGCAGCGGCCGCCTGCATCTGCTGGCCGCGCCCTATGCCGCGCTGGTGCGCGACCGGCTGGCGCACGAACTGGCCCTGCCGCGCCTCGCCGATTCGGCCGCTACCGAGGCTGCGATCGACCGCGCACTGGCCGCCCGGGCGCCCGCTGCCGCGTCCTTTTCCGCGACCGCCGGGCAGCTACGCGCCGCCCGCCGCCCGATCGATCTCCTGCACGGCGCCCAAGCCCTCCACGCCCTTGAAAGGACTCTGACGCAATGACCGAACCGCTGCCCTCCCCGGCCATGACCCTGCCGGAAGTCGCCGGGCTCGCCGAAGCGATCCGGGGCGAAGTCGGCAAGGCGATCGTCGGCCAGGCCGAAACGGTCGATCACCTGCTGGTTGCGCTGCAGGCACAGGGCCACGTGCTGCTCGAAGGGCCGCCGGGCACCGCCAAGACCTTCCTCGCCCAGTGCTTCGCCGCCAGCCTCGGGCTCGATTTCGGGCGCATCCAGTTCACCCCCGATCTGATGCCGGGCGACATCCTCGGTTCGAACCTGTTCAACTTCCAGACCAGCCAGTTCACCCTCACCCGCGGCCCGATCTTCTGCGAACTGCTGCTGGCCGACGAGATCAACCGCACCCCGCCCAAGACCCAGGCCTCGCTGCTGGAGGCCATGCAGGAACGGCGCGTAACG
Organism: Sphingomonadales bacterium; assembly: GCA_013791705.1. Taxonomy (GTDB): domain Bacteria; phylum Pseudomonadota; class Alphaproteobacteria; order Sphingomonadales; family Sphingomonadaceae; genus Novosphingobium. The sequence goes on from VMTF01000216.1 coordinate 1,960, forward strand.
CTCGATGGCACCGCCCACCCGCTGCCGCCGGAATTCATGGTGGTCGCCACGCAGAACCCGATCGAGAGCCAGGGGGTCTATCCGCTGCCCGAAGCGCAGCTCGATCGCTTCCTGTTCAAGCTGCTGGTTGAATATCCCAGTCTGGCCGAGGAAACCCGGATTGTCGCCCGCTTCGGCGAACGGGTCGGCCCGCCCCGCGCGGCAGACCTCGGCATTGTCCCGGTGGCTGATCCGGCCCGGCTGGCCGCCGCTGCCGCTGCGGTAAAAGGCATCGCGATTGCCGACAGCGTGGTCGATTACGTCGTCCGGCTGGTCCGCGCGACCCGCGAGAGCGCCGATATCGCCTCGGGCGCCAGCCCGCGCGCCGCCGTGCTGCTCGCCAACGCGGCGCGGGCGCGGGCCGCGCTCGCCGCGCGCGATTATGTCCTGCCCGACGATGTGAAGGCGCTCGCCACCGCCGTCCTGCGCCACCGCCTGCTGCTCAGCCCCGCCGCCGAAATCGAGGGCAAGCAGGTCGAGGCGCTGGTCGACGATCTCGTCCAGCGGACCGAGGCGCCGTGGTGATGGCAGCGATTGGTGCAGGCGTGCCGCGGGGCCACGCGCCAACCATGGCCCCGCAATGACCGGCACGCCCCTCGTCCCCACCACCCGCGCCGCCGTGCTGCTGGCGCTCGCCGCGCCGCGCGCGCGGGTGATCGCGGCGGCGGTGCCGGGGGCATGGCTGGTCGCCCCGGCGCTGGGGGCCGCGCTGCTGGCGCTGGTCGTGGCCGATGCGCTGCTGGCCGGGCGACTGCTGGACTTGCGCGTGATCGTCCCCGCCGATGGCGAAGTGGGCGAACCGGCTCCGTTGCGCGTGCTGGCCGACCTTGCCGGCGGCCGCCCCGGCGCGGTCGAGGCCGCGCTGGCGCTCGATCCGCGCCTCGCTCCGGGCGGGCGACTGTTGCTGCGCCTCAAGCCCGGTGACGGCGCCTGGCAGGGCGCGGCCACACTCGCCCCCACCCGGCGCGGCACCGGCGCGGTCAGCGAAGTGTGGCTGCGCTGGACCGGGCCGCTCGGCCTCGGCGCGCGCCCGCACCGGCGCGAGCTGGACGCCGCGATGCGGGTCTCGCCCAGCCTCGCCGCCGTCCGTTCGCCCGCGCTGCACCTGTTCCTGCGCGAATCCGAATATGGCCTGGTCGCCCGGCGCATTCGCGGCGAGGGCACCCAGTTCGAGGCGCTGGCCGAATACCAGCCGGGCATGGATCGCCGCCGGATCGACTGGAAGACCTCGGCCCGCCACACGCACCTGTACGCCAAGGAATACGAGACCGAGCGCAACAACCAGGTGGTCTTCGCGTTCGATTGCGGACGCGCGATGTGCGAACCCGTCGCGGGCCTGCCGCGAATCGACCGGGCGGTGTCCGCCGCGCTCGCCGCTGCTTACGTTGCGCTCAAGGGCGGGGATCGCGTGGCGCTGTTCGGATTCGCCGCGCGGCCCGAGCTTGCCACGCCGTTCGTGGCCGGCACCCGCGCGTTCCACCGGCTCCAGTCCGCCGCCGCCGAGCTGGATTATCACCCGCAGGAGCCCAATTTCACCCTTGCCCTCGCCACGCTGGCCGGGCGGCTGCGGCGGCGCTCGCTGATCGTGGTCTTTTCCGAATTTCCCGATCCCACCAGCGCCGAACTGATGGTCGAAAGCATCTCGCGGCTCATCGCCCACCATGTCGTGCTGTTCGTCACGCTGGCCGACGAGGAACTGGAAACGATTGCCGCCGATGCGCCGCAGGATATGCCGCGCCTGGCCATGGCGGTCACCGCCGATACCCTGCTGCGCCAGCGCCAGCTCGTCACCGCGCGGCTCCACCAGCTCGGGGTCGAAGTGATCGAGGCCCCGCATGACCGGATCGGCACGCGGCTGATCGATGCTTACCTCAGGATCAAGCGCGCCGGGAGGATCGGCTGATGGCGCTCGTCGAAACGCTGCGTGATCTCGGGCGCGATCTGGGCCGCGAATCCCGCCTGTTCGGCGGCCGCAGGGCCGCGGCGCAGGATGCCGCGATCGCCAAGGCGGCGCTGCGCTCCGACCGCTTCCGGCAGGAGCGCGAGGGCGACTGGCAGCGGCTCGAGGCAATCATTTCGCGGATCGAGCGGGGCCGCCTGCGCTCGCTTTCCGATGCGGATCTGCTCGCCCTGCCGGTGCTCTACCGCACCGTCGCCTCCAGCCTCTCGATCGCGCGCGAAACCTCGCTCGATGCGGCGACGCTCGCCTATCTCGAAGGGCTGGTCCAGCGCGCCTGGTTCCAGGTCTATGGGCCGCGCCAGTCGCTTGCCACCTGGCTGGCCCGCTTCCTCGGCGGCGGCTGGTCGCGCGCGGTGCGCGGCATGGGGGTCGATCTGGTGATCGCGCTGGCGGTGATGGTGGCGGGCACCATCGTCGGCTGGCTGCTCGTCGCGTCCGATCCCGATTGGTACTCCACGCTGTTTCCCGGCGGCGGCGGCGATGTCCGGGTGCCGGGCGCAAGCCGGGCGGTGCTGGAGAGCACGCTGTTCGGCCAGCAGCAGCAAAGCGGCCTCTCCGCCTTCGCCGCCTACCTGTTCAGCCACAATGCGCAGATCGCGATCCTCGCCTTCGCGCTCGGCTTCGCCTTCGGCATCCCCTCGCTCATGCTGCTGATCCAGAACACCGCGACATTGGGCGCGATGCTGTGGCTGTTCGACCGGCAGGGGCTGCTGCTCGATCTGGCCGGCTGGCTCAGCGTCCACGGCACGACCGAGCTGTTCGCGATCCTGCTGGCCGGCGCGGCGGGGCTGCACATCGGGCGCGGCATCGCCTTTCCGGGCGAGCTGCCGGTGCTCGAATCGGCCGCCCGCAACGGCCGCCGCGCCGCCACCGTCATGGCCGGCGTCGTGCTGATGCTGATCGTTGCCGCGATGCTCGAAGGGTTTGCGCGTCAGCTCATCAACGAAACCCCGGTGCGGCTCGCGGTCGGCGGATCGATGCTGGCGCTGTGGTGCGGCTATTTCTTCGCCTTCCGCCGCGATCCCGAGGCGCTGCGATGAGCCGTGCCTCCGCCTTGCGCCGCTGGTGGAACCGCGTGACGCGCGATCCGCGCAAGCGCGCCCCCGGCAGCGATCGCAAGCGCACGCTGGTCACGCCCGAAGGCATCGCGCTCAATCTCACCCTCGCCACACGCGGCGCGCGGCTCGGCGCGTTGATAATCGATCTCATCCTGATCGGCTTCGCGATGATGGTCGTCACGATCGCGCTGATCTACCTCGCCGGCGGGGTCACCAAGGTCGGCGCGGCGGTCGCCCGCAAGGACGCGATCGGCCAGGCGCTGCAATTCCTGTTCATCGTCTGGGTCGCGGCGATGTTCCTGTTCCGCAACGGCTGGTTCCTGTTCTTCGAACTCTCCCCGCGCGGCGCCACGCCGGGCAAGCGGATGAGCGGCATCCGCATTGCCGCGCGCGATGGCGGCCGGCTCACTGCGGAAATGGTGCTGGCGCGCAACCTGCTGCGCGATATCGAGCTGTTCCTGCCGATCCCGCTGCTGCTCTCGGCGCGCGGCGGCGACATGGGCGGGGCCGGGCTGGCCGCCGCCGCGTGGTTCGCGGTGTTCATGCTGTTCCCGTTCTTCAACCGCGACGCGATGCGCGCCGGCGACGTGATCGCGGGCACATGGGTGGTCGAGGCGCCCAGGCGCAAGCTGGCGGCCGCGATGTCGACCGGGAACGCGGCGCGCGGCGGGGTCAGCGCCGGAACCGGCGCACGCTATCGCTTCGGCGAGGCCGAGCTGTCGCTCTATGGCGAATACGAACTGCAGGTGCTCGAACGGGTGCTGCGCGATGGCCGGCCGGATGCGCTGGCGGCGGTGCACGCACGGATCTGCGCCAAGATCGGGTGGGATCCGGGCGAGGGCGACGAGCGGGCGTTCCTCGAAGCCTATTACACCCAGCTCCGCGCCCGGCTGGAAAGCGCGATGCGGTTCGGCAAGCGCAAGGCGGACAAGCATTCCGGAGCGGCCTGAGCCGGCTTGCATCCGCCCCGCGCCTGAGCCTAGACTTTCAGCCCAAGGCAAGAAAAGGGGAGCAGCTATGCGTGGCGGACCGGACTTGAAGCATCTCGACGATGTCCCGGCCGAGGAGATGGTGCGCTATCGCCTCGCTGACGGGCGGATCGCCTCGATCTGGGAAAAGTGGATCGAGCAATCGCCCAATTACGTCGCCTTCTGGAACAAGTGGGATCCGGGCGCGTGGAGCGCGAGCCACGGTCATCACGGCGATCACATCAACCTGATCCTCAGGGGCGAGCTGCGCTGCGGCGATATCGTCGCCCGCGCCGGCACGCATATCATGCTGGAATACGGCGATATCTTCGGGCCGTGGGAAGCCGGGCCGGAAGGCTGCGAGCTGTACGGGTTCATCGCCGGCGAAGGTTCGGCCTACGTCGGCGATATGGACCTGTGGGAACGCACCCTCAAGGAACGCGGGATCGAGGTACTGGCGTGCCCGAGCCCCAAACGGCGCCCCTGGTGGAAGCAGAAGCCCAAGGGCGACATGACCAGTGTCGTCAACTGGACCGATGATGCCGAAGTGCGGCCCACGCCGGACACCCGCTGGACCCTGGGCTGAAGCGCGCCATGGACGCCGGCCCGCACCTCGCCCTGCGCGCGCCCGGCCCGGCCGACATTCCCGCGCTCTCCCGGCTCGCGACCGAGGCGTTCGTCGCCAAGTTCGGCCAGCTCTACCACCCGGACGACCTCGCGGCGTTCCTCGCCGATGCGCTCTCGCCCACCGCCATCGCGCGCGAGCTGGCCGATCCGACCCGGGTCTACCGCCTCGCCGAACGGGCCGGAGCGGCGGGCAGCGAACTGGCCGGCTATTGCAAGCTCGGCCTCACCTGCGGCTTCCCGCAATACGCGCGCGCGGCCCGCGTGATGGAAATCAAGCAGCTCTACACCGCCGTCGGCGCCACCGGCGGCGGCATCGGCGCCGCGCTGATGGAGTGGGGCATGGCCGAATTCGCCGCCCACGGCGCCGACGAGGTGCAGCTCTCGGTCTGGTCCGAAAACTTCGGCGCCCAGCGGTTCTATGCCCGCTACGGCTTCGCGAAAGTCGCCGATGTCACCTTCCGGGTCGGCCGCCAGCTCGATCACGAATTCCTGTTCGCCCGGATGCTGTGAACGCGGGGCGGCAATGCCGGCAATATCGCGCGTCCGGTGCGCTGAACCGGCATGGAGAATCGGCACGGGCGTGGTAAGATCGCAGAATCGGGATGGCAACGGACAGGGAAACGCCATGGCCGCGCTGCTGAAGGCACTCCTTGCGGGCGTACTGCTGACTTTCGTGGTCTCGTTCTTCGCCCAACCGGATGCCATTGCGCTGAGCTGGCTCGATATCCGCCCGGCCCATATCTCCTACTTCGAATTCTATTGGTCGTGGCGGCTGTTCGTCGTCTCCGTTGTCGCGGGGTGGGGATTCTTCCTCCTCTGGGATTGAGTCGGCACGCAAACCGCCCGCACACCCGCGATTGCCCGAAGCCCCGCACTCGCCTATATCTCCCCCATGTCCTCCATCAGACCCTGGCGCGATATCGCGCGTCGCAAGAGCCGGCAGATCATGGTCGGGTCCGTGCCCGTCGGCGGCGATGCGCCGATCACGGTCCAGACGATGACCAACACGCTCACCTCCGACGCCAGGGCCACGATCGACCAGATCCGCCGCTGCGAGGAGGCCGGGGCCGACATCATCCGCGTCTCCTGCCCGGACGTCGAAAGCACTGCCGCCTTCCGGCAGATCGCGCGGGCCGCCACCGTGCCGCTCGTCGCGGACATCCACTTCCACTACAAGCGCGCGCTTGAAGCGGCCGATGCTGGCGCGGCGTGCCTGCGGATCAATCCCGGCAACATCGGCAGCAGCGAACGCGTTGCCGAAGTGGTCCGCGCGGCCAAGGCCAACGGCTGCTCGATCCGCATCGGCGTCAACGCCGGCAGCCTCGAGAAAGACCTGCTCGAAAAATACGGCGAGCCCTGCCCCGAAGCGCTGATCGAGAGCGCGCTCGATCATATCAAGCTGCTGCAGGATCACGATTTCCACGAATACAAGGTGGCGGTGAAGGCCTCCGACGTATTCCTCGCGGTCGCCGCCTACATGGGCCTGGCCGAAGCGGTCGATTGCCCGCTGCACCTCGGCATCACCGAGGCGGGCGGGCTGATCGGCGGCACGGTCAAATCCTCGATCGGGATCGGCAACCTGCTGTGGGCCGGGATCGGCGATACGATCCGCGTCTCGCTCTCGGCCGAGCCGGAAGAGGAAGTGCGCGTCGGGTTCGAAATCCTCAAGAGCCTCGGCCTGCGCACGCGCGGCGTCCGCATCGTCTCGTGCCCGTCCTGCGCGCGGCAAGGCTTTGACGTGATCCGCACGGTCGAAGCGCTCGAAGCGCGGCTCTCGCACATCAAGACCCCGCTTTCGCTCTCGGTGCTCGGCTGCGTCGTCAACGGCCCGGGCGAAGCGCGCGAGACCGATATCGGCCTGACCGGCGGCGGCAACGGCAAGCACATGGTCTATCTCTCGGGCGTAACCGATCATCACGTCCAGTCCGACGCGATGCTCGATCACATCGTCAGCCTGGTCGAAGCCAGGGCCGCCGAGATCGAGGCAGCGGCGCCCGCATCCGTTGCGGCGGAATGATCCGGTAACTTCTCCCTGCTAGGAGGGCGCTCATGAAGGGCCTGATTGCCTTTGCCGTCCTCGTGGCCGCCGCGCTGCTGTTCGTCGGGCAGAAGTTCGGCGACGTGCATCCGCTGTCCCCCGGCCCCGATGCCGCCGCCACTGACGCCAGTGCCGCCGCGCCGCACAGTCACGTCGTCCGTGGCACGGCCGAACCCACCGTCCAGTACGCCGGCGAAGGCATCGCGATCGATCGCGATCACTCCGGCCAGTTCCACCTCGATGCGGCGGTCAACGGCACGCGCACCCGCTTCCTCGTCGATACCGGCGCCGATACCGTCGCGCTGAGCGTGACCGACGCGCAGGCCGCCGGGATCGAAGTCAACCCGAACGGTTTCGTCCCGATCCTGCGCACCGCGTCCGGCCAAGGCTACGGCACCCTGGTCACGCTCGACCGGCTCGAAATCGGCGAAACCCAATTCCGCAATGTCGGCGCGGTCGTGGTCAAGGATCTCGGCGTCAGCCTGCTCGGCCAGTCGGTGCTGGCGCGAATGGGCCGGGTCGAACTCAAGGGCGACCGCATGGTGATCGAGCCGCAGTGATGCGGAACGGCCCTGCGGCCTTTCCTTGCGGCACCGGCCCGCTCCCCCGCCCGGCCACCCAC
>VMTF01000160.1 GCA_013791705.1 Sphingomonadales bacterium
AGGATGATGCGGATAAGCTTGTCGTAACCGACCACGTTGCGGTCCATCGGGTATGTCTCCTTGCTGGAGACGCCCCATCGCCATTTCCGCGAGGCCTGCCTTGATCGAGGTCAAGGAGGGGGAGGAAATGGTGGGCGCGACAGGGATTGAACCTGTGACCCCACCCGTGTGAAGGGTGTGCTCTACCGCTGAGCTACGCGCCCATTCCGTCGGGAAGCGCGCCCTTAAGGCGCCGGATGCCAATTGACAAGGGGCCGCGAATTGACAAGCCGGCAAAGCGGCCTAAGGGCGCGCGGATGAGCGAAGAAACTGTTTCCGGTCCCGATGTGCCCCCCGATCGCCTCGCGATCAATCCGCGCAGCCCGCATTTCGATGCGGACAAGCTCGGCCGGGGCATCGGCATCCGCTTCAAGGGCGTGGTCCGCACCAATGTCGAGGAATACTGCATTTCCGAAGGCTGGGTGCGGGTTCAGGCCGGCAAGTCACTCGATCGCAAAGGCCAGCCGCTGACGATCAAGCTCAGCGGTCCGGTCGAGGCATGGTACGAAGATCTGGGCGAGGGCGCCCCCGTCGCCAAGGCCTGAAGCCGTCGCCAAGGCCTGAAGCCTAGCGCCCGCGCGCCAGCCGCGCCGCGATAATTGCTCCGATCGGGTCTTGGCCGGATAATAGCGCCACCGCGGTGTCGCGCTGCTTCGGTCTGGCCGGATAGATGAAGCCCTGCACCGGCCAGTGGGTGCTGCCCAGCGCCTGGATCGGCGCATACCACACGCGCACTTCGCTCCAGTCGTTGTCGGACGAGACATCGACCGCCGCGACATCGTTCTCGATCTGGCCGCGCCGGCCGTTGATCACGCTCCAGTTCGCGTGGCGCAGCAGCACCGTGCGGGAATCGATGATCCGGCTCACCGCCGCGACATGGCCCAGTTCCATCCTGCCATGCGGCTGGAACGCCATCACCGCGCCGACTTGCGGGCTTGTCCCGCGCGCGTACTTGTCTGCCGCCTGGTCCCACCAGGTTCGCGCGTCGCCGTGGATCTGAATGCCCGAGACTTGCCGGGCATAGGGGACGCACTGGAGATAGGGAGGCAGGTCGCTCGCGCCGCCGTCCGCCGAACGGTCGCCATCGGCAATCGTGTCGGCCCGTGCCGGACCCGCTCCGGACGCCAGCAGCCAAGCCAGCGCGAGTGCGGTCAGGATGTGCGGGTTCCCCCTCATCGGCGCATGTTTTCCCCGTTTACGGTGAACGCAGTCTCTCCAAACAGGGTTAACAATTTGTGAGCGGGAGCCCGGCGCGGCGGCAGCGCTTGCACAAAGACGGGGAAACCGGCACTGCGCGCCGATAATGTCACCTCAAGTCATCATCATCGGGCGGCCCAACGTCGGCAAGTCGACCCTGTTCAACCGGTTGGTCGGCAAGAAGCTCGCGCTGGTCGACGATCAGCCCGGCGTAACGCGCGATCGCCGGTTCGGCGAGGCGAGCCTGCTCGGGCTCGATTTCACGATCGTCGATACCGCCGGCTGGGAAGATGAAGATCCCGAGTCGCTGCCCGGCCGGATGCGCGCGCAGACCGAGGTGTCGGTGCACGGCGCGGCGGTCGCGCTGTTCGTGATCGATTCGCGGGCCGGGGTCACCCCGCTCGACGAGGAAATCGCCCGCTGGCTGCGGCAGCAGGCGGTGCCGGTCGTGGTCGTGGCCAACAAGGCGGAAGGCAGTGCGGGCGATTCCGGGCTGTTCGAGGCGTTCGGGCTGGGCTTCGGCGATCCGGTCGCGTTCTCGGCCGAGCATGGCCAGGGCCTGGGCGATCTGTTCGAGGCGCTGCTGCCGTTCCTCGACGACAAGCAGCCAGAGCCTGACGTGCCTGCCGAAGGCGACGACGATGAGGAGCATGATCCCAAGGCGATCCTCAAGCTCGCCATCGTCGGCCGTCCCAATGCCGGCAAGTCGACCCTGATCAACGCGCTGCTCAAGGAAGATCGGCTGCTGACCGGGCCGGAAGCCGGGATCACCCGCGATTCGATCGCGGTGGACTGGGTGTGGCACGACCCCAAATTGAACGAGGACCGCCCGGTCCGCCTGATCGATACCGCCGGGATGCGCAAGAAGGCCCGCGTTACCGACAAGCTTGAAAAGATGGCCGTGGCCGATGCGCGCCATGCGGTCGATTTCGCCGAAGTGGTCGTGCTGCTGCTCGATGCCACCAAAGGGCTCGAGCATCAGGATCTCAAGATCGCCTCGCTGGTGCTGGAAGAAGGCCGCGCGCTGATCATCGCGATCAACAAGTGGGACATCGCCGAAGACGCGTCGGGCCTGTTCAACGGCATTCGCGCCGCGCTGGAAGATGGCCTCGCGCAAGTCCGCGGGGTGCCGCTGATTTCCGTTTCGGCGCGCACCGGCAAGGGGCTCGACCAGTTGCTCGCCGCCGCCTTCCATATTCGCGACGTGTGGAGCCGCCGCATCCCCACTTCGGCGCTGAACCGCTGGTTCGACGATGCGCTGGGCGCCAATCCGCCCCCGGCGCCGGGCGGCAAGCGGATCAAGCTGCGCTACATCACCCAGGCCAAGAGCCGCCCGCCGAGCTTCGTGATGTTCGGCACCCGGCTCGAACTGCTGCCCGAATCCTATCGGCGCTATCTGGTCAACAGCATCCGGCGTGAACTGGGATTTGAGGCCGTGCCAATCCGGTTAACGCTGCGTAGTCCAAAGAACCCGTTCGCCAAGGATTGAGCGGGAGCCGCTAGTCCCGCCTGCGCACGCCAAGCCGCTGGCCCGGCGTGCCACACCGTTAGCTAAATCCGGCGAAACGTGGCCGAGGCCGTGGCGATGATCCGGTTGCCCGCGCCCTCGTCGATCATGGTCGCCTCGACGCCGTAGACAGGCCCGTCAGGATTGACGACCTTGGCAGTGCTGACAAACGGGCCGGCATAGCCGGGCTTCACTAGCAGCACCGTGTAGTTCTGGACTTGGTAGGCGGAAATGCCCGTCACCCGCTCCAGTTCGTCCATGGCCGCCGCCTCGAGCGCGATGTTGATCGGGCCCTGGTGCAGCGCGGAGTGGGGCGAGGCGATCATCGGCGTGACCTTCCCGATCACCAGCCGGCTATCGCCCTCGCGCACGATCCCGAACACGTCGCGCAAGGGCGGCAGGTCGGGCGAATCCGGCGCTTCGTTGACCGGGTTGTCCACCGGCTCGAACCCCGGCGGCACATCGCCCAGGCTCACGCCGCTGCCGGTCGAGATTGCGATCACGCGTTGCGGATTGTCGGCGTCGACGATCCGCGAGCGGCTGAAGCCCATCTGCCGCCCGAACGAGATGACCTCGCGCTGGACCAGCAGGCGCTTCACGTCGTGGCCCGGATCGAGCACGTCGTAAGTCATCGTCACCGGGGCCGGCACGCACTCGTCGTCGCGCCAATAGGGCTCCGGCGAAAGCACGCAGAGCGGCGCGGCCATGATCCCGCCGCCGCTGTTGCGCATATCGTGGCGCAGCGGCATGCCTTCTTCGGTCACGCCCTTGTCGAGGAAGGGCGTGGTCTTGCCGAGATAAGTGTAGGATTTGAGCGCGACCCACGACTTGTTGAAATGCGCCCAGTGCTCTTCCGGCGTCAGCGTCCGGATGTCGCCATATGCTTCATTGCCCATTTTCAGATCCTCTCGGCGACTTTGCGCGCTTGGCGTCAGGTTAGCCGGAGCCACATCTTGTGGCAACACGATTGCGCCCGGTGAAGGATTCTTGCTTACCCCATCGCGGCGAGCAGCTTTTTCGTCTCCAGGTCCTCGAACGCGGTCATCACCCGCAAGTGGGCCATTACGGTGATCTCCCAGCCGTAATTCACCACCGGCGTCGTCAGCCAGCCGATATAGACGTTCCACACCGCCGCACGGCGATATTCGGTCCAGGCAACGTCAAAGCCGGGCGCGTCGGCCACGCCATATTCGCGCAGCCGTTCGAGGTAATAAGTCAGCAACTCGCGCTCATGCAGCCGTCGCTGTTCGACTTCGAGGCTGGTCGCGATCAGGTAGCTTACGTCGTGCAGGCAAAAGCCCGAGGCGAACAGTTGCCAGTCGAGCAGGCCGCCCCGGCCGTCGGGCAGCAGATAGGTATTGCCGACGTGAGTATCGCCGTGAAGCACGGTCTGCGGCAGGCGTGATTGGTGGGCCTGCACCGCCCGGAACCCGTCGAACAACTGGTCGATGGTCAGCCCGAGGCGCTGGACCATCTCGCGCTTGAACTGGATTGTGTGGACCAGCTCGGCAATCATCGAGGGGACCATTTCGGGGGTGTGGAAGAACTCGTGCAATTGCCCGCGCATATGGCTCTGGATCCACGACAAGTCGCCCGACAGGCGCGGGCTGCACCAATAGCAGGCGTGGAGCCGGGCCAGCGAATTCAGCACATCGCGCACGCTGTCGAGGCTGACCGGCACCGTCACGTTGGGAAAGCTGATGTTGCGGTCGCGCAAGTCTTCCATCAGCAGCGCGAAGGTCGATGTTTCAGTGTCGAACGAACCGCCAAAGCAGCGCGGTGCCTCGATCTCGAGCTCGGGCCGCAGCCGCGTGTAGAAGGCCACCTCGTTGGCATAGAGCGGTGCGGCCTGGGCATCCTTGGCGATTTTGACGACCATGCGGCGGGGTAGGTCGGCCGGCGCGCCCTGATAGTCGAGGTCGAACACCAGCCGCCCGGCGGTCGAAACCATGCCGTCGCCATAAAGTTTGCGCTCTATCAGCGTGGTGCCCGTCACGGCGGTGCCGGGATAGCCGGTCTGGAGCAGCTCGGTGAACACCTCGGGCGTCCAGCCTTCCGCCGTCAGCGGATAACTGCGTGATGGTCCGGTCATTTCCCTCTCCCTGAAGCCCGCGGTCCTGCTGGCCGCTTTGGTGCACACTGTGTCCACTAAGTTCGCCAAGCGCAACCGCGCGCGCGATCACCCCTCTGATGATGTTGCGGGTTCCGGCAGATCGACCTTTGCATGGGCCGCCGCCGCCCGCACACTCGGCGGAAACGGGAAAGGATGCAAAACGCTCATG
>VMTF01000151.1 GCA_013791705.1 Sphingomonadales bacterium
ATAGCCCTGGACCATGACGCGGCGATTGAAGGCGAAGCCCGCCAGGATGGCCAGCGTGGTATCCGGATCGAACACGTAAGTATCGTCACGATCGGGCACACGCTCATCCGCGACCGAGAAGGCGGGCACCTTCATGTCGATATCGATCCCGAAGCACTCGCGCACGTCGAGCTCGATATCGGGCGCGGCCAGGATCGTGTTGTCGCGGCTATCGGGCTGGATGTTGGGTATGTCGCTCATTTCATCAGCGCCTATACGCGCTGGCGCATAGCTGCAATAATCTTTGCATATCTAACGGGGAGGAATCGATGAAGCTCTATGGCGCACTGCTTTCGCCATTTGTCCGCAAGGTCGCGCTGGCCGCGCAGGAGAAAGGGATGGACTATACACTTGTGCCGTTCCGCACGCGCGAGGGCCTCGATCCGGGGTTTGTCGCCGCGAGCCCGTTTCTCAAGATCCCCGCGATCGACGACGGCGGCTATACGCTCGCCGATTCGACCGCCATTGTGAGCTACCTCGAAGCAAGGCAGCCCGCGCCCGCGCTGATCCCGGCGGAGGCGCAATTGCGCGGCAAGGTGATGTGGTTCGACGAGTTCGTCGACACGATCCACTGCGAGGCGGGACTGAAGATCCTGTTCCACCGGCTGGTCGGGCCGAAGCTGCTCAAGGTTCCCGGCGACGAAACGATCGCGATGCAGGGCGAGGCAGCGATGCCGCGCATCCGCGACTACCTTGAAAGCGTGATGCCGGACGATGGCTGGCTGGTCGGCGACTTCACGCTGGCCGATATTTCGGTCGCCTCGATCCTGCGGACGTTGACGGCGGTCGGCTTCGGGCCGAGCGACGATTATCCGAAAACGCAAAGCTGGTACGAGCGGGTCCGCGCCCGGCCGGCCTGGCAGGCAGTTGCTGCAATCGAGGACGCGGCGCCCAAGTAGCCGGGCGGGATCGCCGATCAACCTGCCTGAATGGACCCATGCCCGCTGAATTCCGGAGGACAGTGATGAGCAATCCCGCAGGCAGTTTCATCTGGTACGAACTGTTGACCGGCGACTTAGGGGGAAATGCCGGCGGGATGCTCGCGCCTGGCGCCGGGATGGCGACGGCCGGATCGCGGCCCTGCCCGCTGCCTTCCCGCCGTATTCCACGCATTCGATCCGCAAGGGGCGTTCTTCGCGCTCGGCGGCAAGCGAAAGGGCTGAGCGATGGCTGAATACACCTTCTTCACCAACCCGATGTCGCGCGGGCAGATCGCCCGCTGGGCGCTGCACGAGGCGGGCGCGGAATACGAGCAGGTGTTGGTCGACTGGACGAACAAGCCATCCGAACTGCTGTTCGCCAACCCGATGGGCAAAGTGCCGACGCTGATCCACCACGCGCTCGACGGCGACCGGGTGATCACCGAGGCAGCCGCGATCTGCGCCTATCTGGCCGAGGCCTATCCCGGCGCCGAACTGGCCCCGCACGAACTGGAGCGGGCCGATTATTACCGCTGGATGTTCTTCGCCGCCGGGCCGGTCGAACAGGCGATCACCGCGCGCCACCTGGGGTTCGACCCGACAGAGCCGATGCAGCAGGGGACGGCCGGGTTCGGCAGCTTTGCGCGGGTGATGGACGCGCTCGAATGCCTGTTCGCCGACGGCCGGGACTGGGTCTGCGGGGACCGTTTCACAATGGCCGACGTCTATGTCGGCAGCCAGATCGACTGGGGGCTGACGTTCGGGACGATGCCGCCGCGCGTGGCCTTCGTCGCCTATGCCGAGCGGGTGCAGGCGCGCGGCGCCTACAAGGCGGCCAAGGCGATCGACAGCGCCCTGATCGCGGAAATGAAGAAGTGAGGATCGCGCAAGTCAACCACGGCGGATCGGAACCGAAGGGAGCCATTCCATGGCAGCCATGCTCAACCACACCATCGTCTGGTGCCGCGACAGGCATCGCTCGTCGGCATTCGTCGCTGAAAGCCTGAGCCTGCCGGCTGCGCGCGCATTCGGCCATTTCATGGTCGTGGAACTGGCGAACGGCGTGTCGCTGGATTTCGCGGAGAAAGAAGGTCCGATTTCCGGGCAGCACTATGCGTTTCTGGTCAGCGAGGCCGAATTCGATGCCGGCTTCGCGCAGCTCAAGGCACGCGGCAGCGCTTATTGGGCCGACCCGGCGCGGCGCAAGCCCGGCGAAATCAATCGGCACTGGGGCGGGCGCGGCGTCTATTTCGAAGACCCGGACGGCCATTTGCTGGAAATGATCACAAAGCCTTATGGCGCGGAGGACGATGCATGACCGAGCAAGGTCGCGAACTGTCCGTCACCCGCTTCATCGCCGCCCCGCCGGAAGCCGTGTGGGACGTGATGGTGAACCGCACCGGCGAATGGTGGTGCCCGGTCCCGTGGCGGGCCGAAGTGACCAACTGGGAACGGCGGCCGGGAGGCCGCGCGGAGATGATGATGTATGGCCCGGAAGGGGAGGAAATGCCGCAAAACGGCATTTTCCTGGCGTGGGACGAAGGGCGGCGGTTTATCTCAACCGACGCGGTGACCGCAGACTTCCAGCCGGCCGGGCCGTTCATGATCGGCATCTGGGAAATCGAGCCCGAGGAATTGGACGGCATTTCGGGCACCCGCTACACCGCCAGCGCCCGGCACTGGAGCGAGGAGGCCTGCCGCCAGCACGAGGAGATGGGCTTCGGGCCGGGATGGCAGGCCTGCGCCGATCAGTTGGCCGCGATCTGCGAACGTGATCAGGCGAACAGGGCGGAGCCTTTCAGCACCGCATAGGCATCCACCACGCGCTGCAGCTTGCTTTCCAGCGAACGATCGCCACCGTTCTTGTCCGGATGATAGCGGCGGACGAGCTGCGAATAGCGGTTCCTGAGGGCCTTGCGGTCAGCCTCGGGAGTGAGCCCGAGCGTTTCGAGCGCGCGGCGTTCCTCGGGCGCGATCACCCGGCCATCCGCGCGCTGGTGCGGGCGGAAGGAACGCGCGCGGCGGCTGATCGCATCGAGCGGATCCTTGAAATCGGCCCAGCGCGGGGCCTCGTCCACTCCGGCGGTGGGGCGGAACGCGCGCGTTTCGCTGTCCCACCCGGCGGCCGGGTGCTGGGCGGCGGAGATTTCCTCGGCGTTCATGCCGGCGAACCAGTCGTAGCCGGAATTGAACTCGCGGATGTGATCGAGGCAGAACCAGCGATAGTCGCCCGGGCCATCGAAGCCGGACGCGTGGCTTCCGGGCGCGCGGAATTCCCCGTGCCCGTCGCAGCCGGCGCGGTCGCACGCCTGCTCCGCGCCCCTGACGCGGCCATGGAAGCGATCATGTCTCACAGGCTTCCAGATGGGGAATTTTGGGCGTAAATGGAACCCATGACAGGACCACTTGCCGCCGAAATCGAACAGCTCCTCACGTCTGCCTTCGCGCCGACGCGCTTGGCCGTGATCAATGACAGCGCCAGCCACCATGGCCATCTGGGCGACGACGGGACCGGCGAAAGCCATTTCACCGTCGAGATCGAAAGCGCCAGCTTTGCCGGAACAACGCGGCTGCAACGCCAGCGGATGGTCAACGCGGCGTTGGGGGACATTCCCGGCGGGCGGGTCCATGCCCTGGCGGTCAAGGCATCGGCGCCGGGCGAATAAAGCGCGGCGAATCGGCCCCGCCCGACTCTGCCGACAGATGATTCGGCCAAGCCGGGTTTTGTTGCGCCGTTCCTTGCCCTTTTGCCCAAGCAGCCCTAAGTGCCGCGGCCATGTCGACCGACCCCAGACCCCTGACTTTCGCGGTTCCCAAGGGCCGCATCCTTGACGAGGCGCTGCCGCTGATGGCCCGCGCCGGCGTGGTGCCCGAGGCGGAGTTCCACGACAAGAAGTCGCGCGCGCTCTCCTTCGCCTGTGAAGCGGCCGACATGCGGATCATCCGCGTCCGTGCGTTCGACGTGGCGACGTTCGTCGCGCACGGCGCGGCGCAGGCCGGGATCGTCGGCTCGGACGTGGTCGAGGAATTCGCCTATTCCGATCTCTATGCCCCGGTCGACCTCGATATCGGGCACTGCCGCCTGTCGGTCGCCGAGCCCGCCGGTGCGGCGGAACAAGGCGGCCCGGTCAGCCACTTGCGGGTGGCCAGCAAGTATCCGAACCTGACGCGAACGCACTTCGAGCGGCTGGGCATCCAGGCCGAGGTGGTGAAGCTCAACGGGGCGATGGAACTCGCCCCCGGTCTCGGCCTCGCCAGCCGGATCGTCGATCTTGTCTCGACCGGGCGGACGCTCAAGGACAACGGGCTGGTCGAGACTTCGATTATCCTGCCGGTCTCGGCACGGCTGATCGTTAACCGCGCGGCCCTGAAGACCGACGAGCGGGTTGCGGCGCTGGTCGAGCGGTTCCGCGCGCTGGTCACCGCGCAGGCCGCCGCCTGATGCTGCGGCTCAACACCCGCGATCCGGGCTTCGCGCAGGCGTTCCGCCGCCTGGTGCGCGACCGGCGCGAGAGCGACGCGGATGTCGCGCGGGACGTGCAGATCATCCTCGACGATGTGCGCAACCGGGGCGATGACGCGCTGGTGGAACTGACCGCGAAGTTCGACGGACACACGCTTGCTGCGGACGAGGACTGGCGCATTTCGGCCGAAGCATGCCGCGAGGCGTTCGACGCGCTCAAGCCGGACTTGCGCGCCGCGCTGGAACTCGCCGCCCAGCGCATCCGCGCCTATCACGAAGCGCAGAGGCCGGCCGACCGCGACTATGTCGATGACACCGGGGTCCGGCTTGGCGCGGTGTGGCGCGCGGTCGATGCGGCCGGGCTCTATGTGCCGGGCGGGCGGGCGGCTTATCCCTCCTCGCTGCTGATGAACGCAATTCCGGCCCGCGTTGCCGGAGTTGAGCGGCTGGTGGTGGTCACCCCGACGCCCAAGGGGCTGGTCAATCCGCTGGTGCTCGCCGCCGCGCATCTGGCCGGGGTCGACGAGGTGTGGCGCGTCGGCGGCGCGCAGGCGATCGGCGCGCTGGCCTTCGGAACCGACCGGATCGCACCCGTCGACGTGATTACCGGCCCCGGCAACGCCTGGGTCGCCGAAGCCAAGCGGCAACTGTTCGGCGTCGTCGGCATCGACATGGTGGCGGGGCCGAGCGAAATTCTGGTGATCGCCGACGGCAGGAACGATCCGGCCTGGATCGCCGCCGACCTGCTCAGCCAGGCCGAGCATGACCCGGCGGCGCAGGCGATCCTGATCACCGACGATCCGCTGTTCGCCGACACGGTCGCCGATCAGGTCGGCGTGGAGCTGGCGCTGCTGCCGACCGCGCGGGTGGCGAGCGAGAGCTGGAACACCCACGGCGTGATCATCGAGGTGGCCAGTCTCGATGAGGCCCCTGCCCTCGCCAATGCGCTGGCGGCCGAACACGTCGAGATCGCGGTCGATGAGCCGGAAGCGCTGTTCCGGGCAATCCGCCATGCCGGTTCGATCTTCCTGGGCCGCTACACGCCCGAGGCGGTCGGCGATTATCTGGCCGGGCCGAACCACGTGCTGCCGACCGGCCGCCGCGCCCGCTTCGCTTCCGGCCTGTCCGTGCTGGACTTCATGAAGCGCACCAGTTTCATCCAGGCGAGCGATGCCGCCCTCCATGCCATCGGCGAAGCCGCGATCGCGCTCGCCGAGGCCGAGGGGCTGCCCGCCCACGCCCGTTCCATCGCAGTGAGGCTTGGCCAGTGAACAATTCCGCGAAAGCCCGCGCCGCGGCCCGCCTTGCCGCCGTGCAGGCGCTTTACCAGCACGAAATGGAAGCGACGCGGCTCGTCAGCCTGCTGGACGAATTTCACATGCACCGGCTCGGCGCCGAGATCGAGGACGCGCACTATGCCGAAGCCGAAGTCGCGTTTTTCGACGATATCGTGAAAGGCGTGCTGGCACGGCTGCCCGAGATCGACGCGCTGATTTCGGACAAGCTGGCCGAAGGCTGGAAGCTGGCGCGACTCGACAAGACCATGCTCCAGATCCTGCGCGCCGGGACCTATGAACTGCTGGCCCGCGCCGACGTGCCGACCGGAACCGCGATCAACGAATATCTCGACGTGGCTCACGCCTTCTTCAACGAACGCGAGGCCAAGTTCGTGAACGGCGTGCTCGACGCCGTGGCGAAAGTGGTGCGCTGAGCAGCGAGCTCTCCTTCATCGCCGCCTTGCGTGCCCTGGCCGCGCATCCGGCGGCGCGCAATCTCGATGATGATACCGCCGTGCTCGAAGTGGGCGGCGAGGCGCTGGTGCTCACGCATGACATGATGATCGAAGGCACCCACTTCCTGCCGGGACAAGACCCGGCGGACGTGGCGTGGAAGCTGGTCGCCACCAATATTTCGGACCTCGCCGCCAAGGGCGCGGAGCCGGTGGGCGTGTTGCTCGGCTATCAGTTGAACGGCGGCGAGGACCGCTTTCTGGCCGGCCTCGGGCAAGCGCTGGAACATTATGGCGCGGCGCTGCTGGGCGGCGACACCGTCGGCGGGACCGGGCCGCAGGCGCTGGGGCTGACCGCGATCGGTCGCGCCACGCATCGGCCGGTGCCTTCGCGCGGCGGGGCGCGGGCAGGCGACCGGCTGTGGGTGACAGGCGCGCTGGGCGGCGCGATGATCGGATGCGAGGCGCTGCGCGCCGGCTCCGGCGACAGTTCGGCCTATCGCCGGCCGCAAGCGCGGCTGGCCGAAGGAATTGCGCTGGCCCCGCAAGTCACCGCGATGATGGACATCTCCGATGGCTTGCTGCTCGATGCCTCGCGAATGGCCCGGGCTAGCGGGGTGTGCCTGACGATCGACAGCGCGGCGGTGCCGCTGGCCTGCCCCGAATCCCGCCGGGCCGAGGCGCTGCGCTGGGGCGACGATTACGAGTTGCTGTTCACCCTGCCTCCGGGCGTGACCCCGGCGGCGGCGGCCACCTGCATCGGCGCGGCGACCAGCGGCCCGGCCGGCGGCCTGCTGGTCGACGGGAAAGCGCCTGATTCCTCTGAAAACCTTGGATTCGTGCATCGCTGACGAATTACCCGTGGATTAACGGTTGCGCTGGCGCGATGCGGTCGATAGCCCTTCGCTCCGGCGACCCCGAAATCATACCGGGGCGCCGTTCAGAGGATTCCATTTAGGGAGGGGCAACTCGTGAATCTAGTCACGATCGCTATTGTCCTGGGGCTGGTCGCCGTGGTTTACGGCTATCTCACCAGCCGCCAGGTTCTGGGCGCCCCTGCAGGCAACGCACGCATGCAGGAAATCGCCGCAGCCATCCAGGAAGGCGCGCAAGCCTACCTGAAACGCCAATATTCGACGATTGCCGTGGTCGGCATCGTGGTTGCGGCCATCATCCTGCTCACGCTGGGGACGATCTCGGCCATCGGCTTCCTCATCGGCGCGATCCTGTCCGGCGCGGCGGGCTTCCTGGGCATGAATGTCTCGGTACGCTCCAACGTGCGCACGGCCGCCGCCGCGCAGCGCGGCCTGCAGGACGGCCTGACGCTGGCGTTCCGCGCCGGCGCGATCACCGGCATGCTGGTGGCCGGCCTCGCGCTGCTCGCGATCTCGGTGTTCTATTACTACCTGACGGAAATCGCGCTCTACACGGTGGGCGGTGACGACCGGACGGTGGTTCAGGCGCTGACCGCGCTGGCCTTCGGCGCCTCGCTGATCTCGATCTTCGCGCGACTTGGCGGCGGCATCTTCACCAAGGCCGCCGACGTCGGCGCCGACCTGGTCGGCAAGGTCGAGGCGGGCATTCCCGAGGACGATCCGCGCAACCCGGCGGTGATCGCCGACAACGTGGGCGACAATGTGGGCGATTGCGCCGGCATGGCCGCCGACCTGTTCGAGACATACGTGGTGACCGTGGGCGCAACCATGGTGCTGACCGCGCTGCTGCTCAAGTCCGCGCCGAACCTGATGGCGCTGATGGCGTTGCCGCTGCTGATCGGCGGCGTCTGCATCGTCACCTCGATCATCGGCACCTACTTTGTCCGCCTGGGTGGCGGCAAGAACATCATGGGCGCGATGTACAAGGGCTTCCTGGTTACCGCGATCCTTTCGATCGGGGCGATCTGGTGGGCGATCAGCTATGCGCTTGGCGACATGGAAACGCCGATGAGCTATGCGATCCTGGACACCACGGTGTCGTTTACCGGCCGCGTGCTGTTCTACTGCTCGCTGCTCGGCCTGGTCATCACCGGGCTGATCATCTGGATCACCGAGTATTACACCGGCACCAATTTCCGTCCGGTGCGCTCGATCGCCAAGTCTTCGGAAACGGGGCACGGCACCAACGTGATCCAGGGCCTGGCGATCAGCCTTGAATCGACCGCGCTGCCCACGCTGGTGATCTGCGCGGGCATCATCATCGCCTATTCGTTCGCCGGCCTGATCGGCATTGCCTATGCGGCCACCGCGATGCTGGCGCTGGCCGGCATGGTCGTGGCGCTGGACGCCTATGGCCCGGTGACCGACAACGCCGGCGGCATCGCCGAAATGGCCGGGCTCGACGACGCGGTCCGCGAGAAGACCGACGCGCTCGACGCGGTGGGCAACACCACCAAGGCGGTAACCAAGGGCTATGCGATCGGTTCGGCGGGACTTGCCGCGCTGGTGCTGTTCGCCACCTACACCGCCGACCTGCGCGAGTTCTTCCCGACCGTCGCGGTCAGCTTCAGTCTCGAAAACCCCTATGTCATCGTCGGGCTGCTGCTCGGCGCGCTCCTCCCCTATCTGTTCGGGGCGATGGGCATGACGGCGGTGGGCCGCGCGGCGGGCGACGTGGTCAAGGACGTGCGCGACCAGTTCCGTGACAATCCGGGCATCATGGAGGGCACTTCCAAGCCCGACTATGCGCGCACGGTCGATCTCGTCACCAAGGCGGCGATCAAGGAAATGATCGTTCCATCGCTGCTGCCGGTGCTGGCCCCGATCGCGGTCTATTTCGTGATCACCGCAGTCGGCGGGAAGGCCAACGGCTTTGCCGCACTGGGCGCCCTGCTGCTGGGCGTGATCGTCAGCGGCCTGTTCGTCGCGATCTCGATGACTTCGGGCGGCGGCGCATGGGACAATGCCAA
>VMTF01000006.1 GCA_013791705.1 Sphingomonadales bacterium
CGTCGGCTTCGAGCTGGTGCGGGAAACCCCGTGGGACATGCGCGATGAATTCGTCCGCATGAATCCCGCCGCGCGCACCCCGGTAATCCGCAACGAAGAGCGCGACATCACGATCGTCGATAGCCGGGCGATCTGCGAATACTTCGAAGAAACTGTCGAAAAGAACCCGATGATCAACGGTACGGCCGCGACGCGCGCCGAAATCCGCCGGTTGGTCGCGCTGTTCGATGAAAACTTCTTCGGCGATGTCATCGCGCCGCTGATGCATGAACGCATGCGCAAGCGGCTGGTCTTCCGACAGTCGCCCGACAGCCGGGTGCTGCGCGAGGCGATGAAGCTCGCCCATGAGCATCTCTACTATATCGATTATCTGATCGATACGCGTCCCTGGCTGGCCGGGGCGACCATGAGCCTGGCCGACCTTGCCGCCGCCGCGCAGATCTCGGTGGCGGATTATCTTGGCGGGCTGGACTGGTCCGGCCACGAACAGGCCAAGAGCTGGTACTCGGTCTTCAAGAGCCGCCCCAGTTTCCGCCCGCTGCTGGCGGAACGGATGGACGTGATCCAGGCGCCCAGCCATTACGCGGATGTGAACTGGTAGCGGCCTTCACGGGCGCAACGCGTCAGCCGGCCAGTTCGCGCTTGTCGCCAAAGCGGCCATGCTTGCGAAAGCGCACCAGCCAGCGATCGAGGAACAGGCCGAGCGGCCGGGCTGTCGTCACGCCGAGCGCGGCGAGCCCGGGCAGACCGGCACTGACGTTGCCCGCCTTGAGCAGAAGCCACTGATCGCGGGAAATCGGCGTGCCGGGGATCGCTGCGATCACGCCTGAAACCGCGTCGGGCAATTCGACGAAGATCCGGCTGCGGCCTTCGGCATTGGCGATGCGCTGGTTGAGCTCCAGCATGGTCAGCACTTCGGGGCCGACCAGTTCGTAAGTCTTGCCGCCGTGCCTGGCGGGGTCGGCCAGCGCATTGGTCAGTGCCTCGGCCGCGTCATCCACGAAAACCGGCTGGAGCCGGGCGGTCGGCCCGAACACCGGCAGCACCGGGAAAGTGGCGATCAGGCCGGCGAACATGTTCACGAAGTTGTCGTCGGCGCTGAACAGGATCGAGGGACGCAGGATCGTCGCCGCCGGAAAGGCCGCGAGCACGGCGGCTTCGCCTTCCGCCTTGGTGCGGGCGTAGTCGACCGGCGAGGCGGGGTCGGCGCCGTTCGCGGAGACATGGACGAAGGCTCCGACACCCGCCGCGCTGGCGGCGGCGGCCAAGGCGGCTGGTGCTTTAACGTGGAGCAGATCAAGATCGCCGGTAAACGCGCCGACCAGGTTCACCACCGCGTCGGCCCCTGCGACGAGCGCGGGCAGGCGGTCGGTCTGCACGATGTCGGCCCGAACCAGTTGGATCTGGCCGAGGTTCGCGAGCGGCTTGAGTTTGAATGCGCGCTCCGGGTGACGGCAGGCGATGCGCAGCCGCGCTCCGCGCGCGAGAAGTTCCTGGGCGACGTGCGCGCCAAAGTACCCGGCTCCGCCGAACAGCACTACCAGCTTGCCCGAAAGTGCGCCCGTGTTGTCACTTGCCATGTCGTTGCCTCTGAATATCCGCGATAGCGCTGCCCTGATCCGTGGTCTGGCCTGATCCGTGGCTGGATCGCGTGCAGGCCCGGAACCGCCTTTTGCACGATCCGCCCGTTGGCGGCAACGTTGGCCAGTAGCATTTGGTTGGATTCTGGCTGCGCCAGGGGGCGGGCCATCCGCACAAACGGTGTTCGGGTGGCCGCCGCCCTTTCAGTCGGCGGCAACGTGCGGTAACAGCGGGCAAGGCGGTTCACCCTTACCGAGGGCAGGCAATGATTTTATCGGGCTGGGGCCGCTATCCCCGGTTGGAATGCGCGGTCAGTCGGCCTCGGGATATTGCCGCCGCTGCCGCATTGTGCGCCGCCGGGCCAGTGATCGCGCGCGGCAACGGGCGGGCTTATGGCGATGCGGCCCTCGGGGTTCCCGCCACGCTCGACATGCGCTCGTTGAACCGGATGCTCGCCTTCGATGACGCTGCGGGCGTGCTCGTGGCCGAAGCCGGGGTCACGCTTGCGGAAGTGATTGACGTGTTCCTGCCGCGCGGCTGGTTTCCGGCTGTCACGCCGGGCACCCGGTTCGTCACGCTGGGCGGCGCGATCGCGGCCGACGTCCACGGGAAGAACCACCACAAGGATGGCGCGTTCTCATCCTGCGTGGAGTGGATCGAACTGCTCGGACCGGACGGAGCGGTGCGCCGCGTCAGCCTGACGGAGCAACCCGAACTGTTTGGCTGGACTTGCGGCGGCATGGGCTTGACCGGCGTGATCCTGCGCGCCGCGATCCGCTTGCGCGCCGTGGAGACGGGCTGGATCCGGCAGCGGGCAACGCCTGCGCCGGGCCTGAAAAGCGCGATCGAACTGTTCGAGGCCTCGGCCGAGGCGACGTATTCGGTCGCGTGGATTGACTGCATGGCAGGCGGCGGCTCGCTAGGGCGCTCGATCGTCATGCTGGGCGAACACGCAACGCGCGCCGAACTGGGCGCCGACCAACGCGCCGATCCGTTTGTCCGCAAGCGCAAGCGGGCGAAGACGGTGCCGTTCGATTTCCCGCAGATCGCGCTCAATTCGCTGAGCGTGCGGGCTTTCAATCAGATCTATTATGGCGTGGGGGCGTGGAACGCCGGCGAAAGCCTGATCGACTTTGCCAGCTACTTCTACCCGCTCGACGCGCTGCTGGAATGGAACCGCATTTACGGGCGCAGCGGCTTCACCCAGTTCCAGTGCGTGCTGCCGCTGGCGGCTTCGTTCGACGGACTGACGGCGCTGCTGCGTGCTATCACGAAATCTGGCCAGGGTTCATTTCTCGCCGTGCTCAAGCGGATGGGGGTGCAGCAAAGCCGCTTTTCGTTTCCGATGGAAGGCTATACCCTTGCGCTCGATTTCCCGATCCGGCGCGGCACGGCAGCCCTTTTCGGCGAGCTGGAACGCATCGTGATCGATCACGGGGGTCGCTTCTATCTCGCCAAGGATGCGTTTCTCTCCGCTCAGGCCTTGCGCGCGGCCGATCCGCGCGCCGCAGATTTCGCCACGATGCGTGCCGACACGGGCACGGCGCCACGCTTCATCTCCGCCCTTTCCGAAAGACTCCAGTTGTGACCACACCAGCCATCGGCAAGACCATCCTTATTCTCGGCGCCCGTTCCGAAATCGGCCTGGCGGTCGCCCATGCGTTCGCCGCCAGGGGCTATGCGATCCAGCTTGCCGCGCGCAATGCAGCGGCGCTGGAGGCGGAAAAAGCGGATATCGAGGTGCGCTTTCGCGTGCCGGTCACCTTGCATGAAGTGGACGCACTGGACTTCGCCGCGCACGAGGCGTTCGTGGGCGGCCTGCCTGCCCTGCCCGACGTCGCCGTCTGCGCGATCGGCACGATGGGTGCCCAGGCCGATAACGAACAGTCGGTCGAAGCCACTGTGATGGAACTGCGCAGCAACTTCGAGGGCCCGGCAGGCTTGTTCACCGTGCTTGCCAATCGGATGGTCGCGCGCGGTTCGGGCGCACTCGTGGGGATCAGTTCGGTCGCGGGTGTGCGCGGTCGGGCGGCCAACTACGTCTATGGCTCGGCGAAAGCCGGGTTCACCGCGTTCCTGTCGGGCCTGCGCAACCGGCTCGCCAAGGGCAAGACCGGCGTCCATGTGGTCACCGTGCTGCCTGGTTTCGTCAACACCCGGATGACCGCCGGCATGGACTTGCCCGCCAAGCTCACCGCCGAGCCGGCGGAAGTCGGCGCGGCGGTGTGGAAAGCGGTCGAACGCGGCAGGAACGTGATCTATGTCCGTCCGATCTGGCAGATCGTGATGCTGGTGATCCGCCACATTCCCGAGACGATCTTCAAGAAGCTTTCGATCTGATTTCGCCCGGCCGGAAGGGCCGACCGGCGCGGTTCGTGGTCTGATCGATGCAATAGCCGGCAGCCGGGCCGCCACCAGCGGCGGGTTGAATGGCCACCGGGCCGGTCGTTAGCTTGCCATTCAGTCCTTCCATCTTACATTGTACCGGAAAGGACGCGTGCACCCATGAACGAAGAACAGCCTAACGGTAATCCCTGGCTCAAGAGCCTGCTGGTATGGGGGGGCATTTTCATGGCCCTGCTACTGGTCGTCTCGATGTTCGGTGCGCGTACGGAGACGGCGGGCACCTCGCTGCCTTATTCGGATTTCCGCGCCAAGGTGATGGATGGCAGCGTGTCCGAAGTGCAAGTGGGCCCGGACCGGATCACCGGCCGTTTCAAGAGCGGTGACACGTTCAATACGGTGCCGATCCCCCACGACACGACCCTGCCCCAGTTGCTGCAGGACAATGGCGTGCGCTATGCTGGCAAGTCGCCGGAAGAGCCCAATGTGCTGCTCTACATCCTCATCCAGGCACTGCCGTTCGTGCTGATCCTCAGCGTCGCGTTCTTTGCCTTGCGCCAGGTCCAGAGGGGCGGTGGGTCGGGCGCGATGGGCTTCGGCAAGTCCAAGGCCAAGCTGCTGACCGAACGGCAAGGCCGGGTGACTTTCAACGATGTCGCCGGCATTGATGAGGCGCGCGAGGAGCTTGAGGAAATCGTTGAATTCCTGCGCGACCCTTCGCGCTTCGCCAAGCTTGGCGGGCAGATTCCCAAGGGGGCGCTGCTGGTCGGCGCGCCCGGCACCGGCAAGACGCTGCTCGCCCGCGCGATCGCGGGTGAGGCGGGCGTGCCGTTCTTCACCATCTCCGGTTCGGACTTCGTCGAGATGTTCGTCGGCGTCGGCGCAAGCCGCGTGCGCGACATGTTCGAGCCGGCGAAGAAGAATGCGCCGTGCATCGTCTTCATCGACGCAATCGATGCGGTCGGCCGCCATCGCGGCCACGGTCTCGGCAATTCGAATGACGAGCGCGAGCAGACTCTCAACCAGTTGCTGGTCGAGATGGACGGGTTCGAGGCGAATGAAGGCATCATCATCATCGCCGCGACCAACCGTCCCGACGTGCTCGATCCGGCACTGCTGCGTCCGGGCCGCTTTGATCGCCAGGTGGTCGTGCCGATCCCCGATATCGAGGGCCGCGAGAAGATCCTCGCCGTGCACATGAAGAAGTTGCCGCTCGCGCCCGACGTGAACGCGCGCACCATCGCGCGCGGCACCCCGGGTTTTTCCGGCGCGGATCTGGCTAACTTGTGCAACGAGGCCGCACTGCTGGCAGCGCGCCGCAACAAGCGACTGGTTGCGATGCAGGAGTTCGAGAACGCCAAGGACAAGGTCATGGTGGGCGCCGAGCGCCGTTCGATGGTCATGACCGAAGACGAGAAGAAGATGACCGCCTATCATGAGGCCG
This sequence comes from Sphingomonadales bacterium, assembly GCA_013791705.1. Taxonomy (GTDB): domain Bacteria; phylum Pseudomonadota; class Alphaproteobacteria; order Sphingomonadales; family Sphingomonadaceae; genus Novosphingobium. The sequence goes on from VMTF01000006.1 coordinate 5,369, forward strand.
GCCATGCGCTGGTTTCGGTCAACGAACCGGCTTCCGACCCCATCCACAAGGCCACGATCATTCCGCGCGGGCGGGCGCTCGGCATGGTGATGCGCCTGCCGGAACGGGATTCCTATTCGTACCATCGCGACAAGATGCACGCGAACCTGTCGGTTTCGATGGGTGGCCGCGTCGCCGAGGAGATCATCTTCGGGTATGACAAGTTCTCGTCGGGCGCATCCTCCGACATTCAGTATGCCACGTCGCTTGCCCGCAACATGATTACCAAGTGGGGCATGTCCGACAAGCTCGGGCCGCTGCAGTACGAGGAACAGTCCGAGGGCTATCTCGGCTATGGAGCCAATCAGCGCCTGATGATGTCGGATGACACCAACAAGCTGATCGACAGCGAGATTCGCGGCCTTGTCGACGGCGCTCATGCCCGCGCGACCGAAATCCTCCAGACGAACGAGGACAAGCTCCACCTGCTGGCCCAGGCGCTGCTCGAATATGAAACGCTCTCGGGCGACGAGATCACGCAGTTGCTCAATGACGGCAAGATCGACCGGCCTGATCAACCGTCCGGCCCGTTGCGTCCGGCGCCGGTGCATGGTTCCGCGATCCCGAAGGCCGGCCGGCGCTTCGGCGGAGACACGGCCCCGCAAGGGACGTGATGCACGCCGGGCGAGGCGAAGTTACGGGAGGCTGCGGCCTGCGATGCAAATGAAAAGGGCTCCGGTTTCCCGGAGCCCTTTTCAATTCATTGAGGCCAGTCTGTCAGCCTTCGTAGTCGCCGCCCAGCGACGTATTGCGAACCGGCGCGGCGGCGGTGATCCGCAGCGCTTCGGCCTGCTGGCTGAGTGAACCGATTTCGTCGATCTGGTCATCGTCGTCCGGCTGAACGCGCTGGAGCGAGGAAATCACGCTTTCCTTGAGGACCGTCGGACGCACGGTTTCTTCCGCGATCTCGCGCAGGGCGACGACCGGGTTCTTGTCACGGTCGCGATCGATCGTGAGTTCGGCGCCGCCCGAAATCTCGCGAGCGCGTTGCGCGGCGAGCAGGACAAGGTCGAAGCGGTTGGGGATCTTGTCGACGCAATCTTCAACGGTAACGCGCGCCATAGGGCACTCCGGTCTGGCAGAATCTGCTGGAAAGACCGCCAGCTAGGGGCAGGCCGGCGGAAAGTCAAGGAAATCGGAGTTGTTTGATTAGTGCGGAAAGGCCCTCCGGCCTTTCCTGGCGGCACCAGCCCGCTCCCCCCCCCCGCCCCCCATCGAGAATACCCTGACTGGGTGGCCGGGCGGGGGAGCGGGCTGGTGCCGCCAGGAAACGCCGGACGGCCGTTCCGCACGAATCAAACAACTCCGATTTCCTTGACTTTCCGCCGGCCTGCCCCTA
>VMTF01000013.1 GCA_013791705.1 Sphingomonadales bacterium
CACGCGCGGAATATGGGATCAGTTGGCGGCTTCGACAATAAGCACCGTGCCATCGTGTCCGCTCACCCGCACCCGATTTCCGATCGGCGTGTCCGGTCCGCGCACCAGCCATTCGCCATCGCCCTGCCGCACCTTGCCCCGGCCGTTGACGATTTCCTCGGTCACCACGACCACTTCGCCGACCAGCCGCCCGCCGCGATCGTTCATCAGCGGATCGGCGGCGACCACCGCATTCGCGCCGACCCAGCGCCGTGCCGCCAGCACCAGCGCGAAGGCCAGCACCGCGAAGCTCGCGATCTGGAGCGCCAGGCCGATGGGCACCACCCAGGCGATCACCCCCGTCAGCAGCGCCGCTGCGGCAAGCCAGATCAGGAAGAACCCCGGCGCGACGATTTCCGCCGCCGCGAGCGCCAGCCCCAGCGCCAGCCAGCCCCAGCGTGGATCGAGGCCGAGCAAGTCGCCCATCACTGACCACCACCACCGGCCGGCGGAACGGTCGCGCGCGAAGCCGGACGGTTCGGTGCTGCCGCGCCCCGATCGGACAGCGCATCGCGCACCAGTTCACCCACCCCGCCGAGCGTTCCGATGAGCTGCGTCGCCTCGATCGGGAACAGGATCGTCTTGGCATTGGGCGAGGTCGCAAACTGGCTCACCGCCTCGGTATATTTCTGCGCGATGAAGTAGTTCAGCGCCTGCGAGCCCGATGTGGCGATCACGTCGGAAACCACCTGCGTTGCCTTGGCCTCGGCTTCAGCCTCGCGCTCACGCGCCTCGGCATCGCGGAACGCGGCCTCGCGGCGGCCTTCCGCCTCAAGGATCTGCGCCTGCTTCTCGCCCTCGGCCCGCAGGATCGCGGAGGCGCGCAGGCCCTCTGCCTCGAGAATCTGGGCGCGCTTCTCGCGTTCGGCCTTCATCTGCCGCGCCATCGCGTTGGAGATGTCGGCCGGCGGGCGGATGTCCTTAATTTCGATCCGGGTGATCTTGATCCCCCACGGTGAGGTCGCGTGATCGATGACCGAGAGCAGCTTTGCGTTGATCTCGTCGCGCTTCGACAGCGTCTCGTCGAGATCCATCGACCCCATCACGGTGCGCAAGTTGGTAGTGGTGAGCTGCATGGTCGCGACGACGAGGTTGGAAACCTCGTAAGCGGCCTTGCCGGGATCGAGCACCTGAAAGAACACCACCGCGTCAACGCCGACCATCGCGTTATCACGCGTGATGATTTCCTGCCCCGGAATGTCGAGCACCTGTTCCATCATGTTGACCTTGTGGCCCACCCGATCGACGAACGGGATGAGCAGATGCAGGCCCGGCGCGGCCGCCTGCGTGAACTTGCCCAACCGCTCGATCGTATAGACATAGCCCTGCGTGACGACGCGCACGCCCATCAGCAGGTAGATCACTACCAGAATAACCAATGTGAGCAGGAAAATTTCCACGCTTCATCCCCCTAAACCGTTGCGCCGACATGCTAGCGTCCCCGGGAGTGACGGCAAGGAGAAACGGCAAAAAAGCGCCGATCAGCCCCCGGAACGGAGCTTTCGCCCGGCGCCTAGAGGAGTGCGAACAGGGCCAGCAGCCGTCCCCATGCGCGTTCGGCCTGCGCGGCATCGTAAACTGGCGAATCCGGCACCGTCCAGCCATGGTCGGCGGGATAGACCTCGATCTCGGCCGGCCGGCCCGCCGCCTGCGCCGCCGCTTTCAGGGTGTCCTTGTCGGTCGGCGCCCGCTCGTCGTCATTGCGGCCGGCCGCGAACAGATACCGCGCTTTCGTACTCGCCAGCAGGTTGTGCGGACTGTCCGGCCGGTCGGTAACGAGCGCCGCGCCGTGAAACGAAGCCGCCGCCCGCACCCGCTCGGGCGCAGCAAAGGCCGTGCGCACGGTGAACGGCCCACCCATGCAATAGCCGTTGCTGCCGATCCCCCGCCCGGGATCGACCGCCGCCTGACCGTCGAGCCACGCGACGAACGCCGCCGCGTCCCGGGTCGTGCCTTCAGGAGCGATCGCCGCGATCATCGGCTTCAGCTTCGCCTGCCCTTCCGGCGTGCGCCACTGGGCAAAGCTTTCCAGCACCGGCGCGGGGCTGTTGCGATAATACTGGTTGACCACCAGCACCGCATAGCCAGCCTCGGCCAGCCGGCGCGCCATCGCCTTCTTGGCATCGCGCAGACCCGCGATGTCCGGCCACATCACCACCCCGGGGTACCGCCCCCGGGCCGGGTGGACGAAGAACGCATCAGCCAGGCCATCGGATGTCTTGACCGTGACCATCGCCTCGACAAGGATCGCTCCGGCGGCCCCGGCATCGGCCCCGCTGCACGCCGTCACAGCCGCTGCGGCACCAAGCAGGCCCAGTTCGCGGCGGGAAAGCGCAGGCCCTGCCGCCACGCCGGTGGCCGGATCGGTGAAGTCATCGCACATCTGCCCTGCTCCTTCGGCCGAGTCCCGGCGGCACAGTAGCCCTGCCCGGCGGCGCTGACCAGAATGCCCCGCAAGAGGAAACCGCGCGCACCGGTGCCACCATGCCCTAGCGCCGCGACAGCGCCGCCTCGCACTCGGTCAGCAGTTCGGCGATGATATCCGCGACAGGATCTTCCTGCGTTACCATCCCGACCGACTGCCCGGCCATCAGTGATCCGCTTTCCACATCGCCGTCGATCACCGCGCGGCGCAGCGCGCCGGCCCAGAAGTGCTCGATCAGCAGTTGGGCTTCGCCCATCGCAACCGCGCCCTCATCGAGCAATTGCGCAACTTCCCGCTGCTTGGCGGTGAATTCCTCGGTGCCCTTGTTCTTGAGCGCGCGCACCGGGATCACCGGCAAGCGCGGATCGACCTGGACCGACGCGATCGCATCGCGGGCGTTGGCGCGGAAGAACGCCTTCTTGAAATCGGGATGTGCGATCGACTCGCTCGCGCAGGCGAAGCGGGTGCCAAGCTGCACGCCTGCCGCCCCCATTTCGAGATAGGCGGCGATCATGTCGCCCCGGCCGATCCCGCCGGCGACGAACACCAGAAACTCGTCGCCCAGCGCCGGCAGGAACTCCTGCGCCAGCACGCTGGTCGACACCGGGCCGATATGTCCGCCCGCTTCCATGCCCTCGATCACCAGCGCATCCGCGCCCGAACGCAGCAGTTTCTTCGCCAGTGCCAGGGTCGGCGCGAAGACCAGCACCTTACCGCCGAATGCCTTGATCGCCTCGACCGAACCCTTGGGCGGAATCCCGCCCGCCAGCACGACATGGCTGACCTTGTGCTTGGCGCAGACGGCGATCAGATCGAACAGTTGCGGGTGCATCGTGATGAGGTTCACGCCGAACGGCTTGCTCGTCAGCGCCTTCGTGCCCGCGATTTCCTTGTCGAGAAGTTCCGGCGTCATCGCCCCGCAGGCGATCACCCCGAAACCCCCGGCATTGCTGATCGCCGCGACCAGATTGCGCTCCGAAACCCAGCTCATCGCCCCGCACAGGATCGCATGTTCGCTGCCCAGGAAGGCAGCGCCGCGCGCCATCAGCGCCTTGGTCTTGTTTTTCACGTTTCCCCCGTCCGGGCCAAATAGGAAGTCGAGCGCCTATAGGCGCTGCGGGGGAAGCGCGAAAGGGGCCGTCAGACGACGGGCACCAGCAACTGTGACATCAGCCCGACCAGACCGACGGAAAAGACAACCACAGCGAGCGATTTGGAGGCATTCCGGATCAGCTTGTCGCGTGAAACCGGCCAGAAGATCAGCACGGCAAAGCCGGCCAGCATGGTAAGGATATAGAGGGTCATCGAGCCTAACTCCGGTGGGACGAACAAAACCGTAAACCGGGGTATGACAGGCTTGGTTGTCGCCGGAACAAGAGGTGAAGTTAACGCGCGAAGCACCATACATTTGCACCGCGCCGCACTGCGGCCGGCCGGCCGGCCAGCCAGCCGCCCGCAGTGCGGCGCACCTTACTCGGCGTCGAGCGCGTAGGCCGTGTGCAGCACGCGGACCGCGAGTTCGGTTTCGTCCTGATCAATCAGCACCGACACCTTGATCTCGCTGGTCGAAATCGCCTGGATGTTGATGCCGCGATCGGCCAGCGCCTTGAACATCGTTGCCGCCACCCCGGCGTGGCTGCGCATCCCCACGCCCACGACCGAGATCTTGGCAACCTTGTCATCGCTGATCAGGCGATAGTAACCGATCGCGTCCTTGTGCTCTTCCAGCAGCGCCTGGGTGCGCAACAGGTCGGCCTTGGGCACGGTGAAGGTGACGTCGGTCTCGCCCTTGTCCTTGGCGATGTTCTGGATGATCATATCGACGTTGATGCTGGCGGCAGCCAGCGGGCTGAACACCGCCGCGACCGCGCCGGGGCGATCGGCGACGCGAGTGAGCGTGATCTTGGCCTCGTTCTTGTCGGCGGCGATACCGGTGATCAGCTGGCGTTCCATTTCCATATCCTCTTGAATCCTGGCCAGTTCGTCGTCGCCCACGATCATCGTGCCGGGCAGCGTATCCGCAGCGGGAGCATCGTCGTCGATGAACGACGAGAGCACCTGAACCCGCACCTTTTCCTTCATGGCGAGGCTGACCGAGCGGGTCTGCAGTACCTTAGAGCCGACCGAGGCCAGTTCGAGCATTTCCTCGTACGTGACGTTCTTGAGCTTGCGGGCCTTGGCGACGATGCGCGGATCGGTCGTGTAAACGCCGTCAACGTCGGTGTAGATGTCGCAGCGATCGGCCTTCACCGCCGCCGCCACCGCCACTGCCGAAGTATCCGAGCCGCCCCGGCCGAGCGTCGTCACCCGGCCTTCGGGCGAAAGGCCCTGGAAACCGGGGATCACGGCGATCTCGCCTGCCGCCATCGAGGCAAGCAGCGCGCCGGACTGGATATCCTCGATCCGGGCCTTGGCATAGGCATCGTCGGTCTTCACCGGCAGTTGCCAGCCAAGCCACGAGCGCGCCTTGCAGCCCATCGATTGCAGCGTCAACGCCAGCAGGCCCGCCGTGATCTGCTCACCTGCGGCCCCCACCACGTCGTATTCCGCCGGATCGTAAAGCGCATTCGCCTCGCGGCAGAAACCGACCAGCCGATCGGTTTCGCCCGCCATGGCCGAAACGACCACGGCCACTTCGTGCCCGGCTTCCTGCTGGCGGCGCACGATGCTGGCCACACGCCGGATGCGCTCGGACCCGGCCATGGAGGTGCCGCCGAATTTCATCACGATGCGGGCCACGCCAAAGGCTCCTCAAATCACGCAACTATCTTGCCTATACGGCCAGTGGACCGCACGGCCGGGGCGCTTTAGGAATGTCACATGGCTAATGCAACTACGATCCGCCCTGAAGAGGCCGCGCACTTCGGCAAGCTCGCCGCCGGCTGGTGGGACCCCAAGGGCCCTTCGGCGATGCTGCACCGGCTCAACCCGGTGCGGCTGGGCTTCATCCGCGAGGCGGTGGACCTGCACTGGCACAGCGATTCGCACGACCGCAAGCCGCTCGCGGGCAAGTCCGCGCTTGATGTCGGCTGCGGCGCCGGGCTGTTGTGCGAACCGCTCGCCCGGCTCGGCGCGACCGTGACCGGGATCGATGCGGCCGAGGAAAACATCGCGGCCGCCAGTGCCCACGCGGCGGGTGGCGGCCTCGCCATCGACTATCGCCACGGCGATGTCGGCGCGCTGGGGCTGGCCGGGTTCGATCTGGTGACTTCGATGGAGGTGATCGAACACGTCGCCGACAAGGGCGCCTTCGTTCACGCCCTCGCCTCGGCGCTGGCCGATGATGGCCTGATGGTCCTTTCCACGCCCAACCGCACCGCCGCTTCGCGCCTGCTGCTGGTCGAGGGGGCCGAGCGTCTCGGCGCGATCCCGCGCGGAACGCACCATTGGGAGGATTTCATCACGCCCGAGGAGCTTGGCGCGTTGCTCGCCGCAGCGGGCCTGACAATGGGCGAGCCGCGCGGCATCACGTGGTCGCCCATGCAGCGGCTGCATCTCTCGGATGACCTGTCGCTCAACTACATTGTCACCGCGACGCGGGGACCGGACGCCCACTGATGCACCGCCTGCTGCTCGCCGCGCTATTGCTGCCGACCCCGGCGCTCGCCCAACCCGCTACCGCGCCAGCCGACGACAAGGCCTTCATGGCGCCGCCGCCCGGCATGGTCGACGCTCCTTGCCCGGTCGTGCCGGCCGAGCCGGACCCGGCCTGGTGGAAAGCGCTTGGCGCCTATAACCGCAACAACGACTGGCCGTGGCTCTGCCGCTATGTACAGGACAACGCCGCGCTGAAGGCTCGGCCGACGGTCGTGTTCATGGGCGATTCGATCACCGAGGGCTGGCTGGTCCGCGATCCTGCCATGTTCACCCCCGGCCGGATCGATCGCGGGATCAGCGGCCAGACCACGCCGCAGATGCTGCTGCGCTTCTGGCAGGACGTAATCGCGCTGAAGCCGAAGGTGGTCCACATCATGGCCGGGACCAACGACCTTGCCGGCAATACCGGCCCGAACAGCCCTGAGGGATACCGCAACAACATGCGCGCGATGGTCGATCTGGCCCGCGCCAACCGCATCGCGGTGATTCTCGGCTCGATCCCGCCCGCCGCGCGCTTCGGCTGGCAACCGGCGGTGGAACCCCTGCGCCGGATTGCCGAACTCAATGTATGGCTGAAAGCCTACGCCGCCGAGCGCCATCTGGTTTATGCCGATTATCACGCCGTTCTCGCCACGCCCGAAGGCGCGATGAAGCCGGAATTGAGCCCGGACGGCGTCCACCCCAACGCGGCCGGCTACAAGCTGATGCGCCCCATTGCCGAAGCCGCACTGAAAGCCGCGCTGAAAACCGCGCGCTGATTGCCGCTCACCCGAGCGCGGCGGCCCATTCGGGCTCCTTGAAACCGATCAGCAAGCCGCCGGGATGTTCGACCACCGGCCGCTTGATGCAGCTTGGATTGGCGGCCATCACTTGCACCGCTTTGGCCGAATCCAGCCCGGCCTTGTCAGCCTCGGGCAGCTTGCGGAACGTCGTGCCCGCCCGGTTGAGCAGCTTTTCCCAGCCGGCCTGTTCGCACCATGACCTGAGCTTCACCGGGTCGGCGCCCAGCTTCTTGTAGTCGTGGAACGCATAGGCAAGCCCGCGCGCGTCCAGCCAGGCCCGCGCCTTCTTGACCGTGTCGCAGTTGGGTATCCCGTATAGCGTGATTGTCATTCCTGCCTCGTCCTTGATCGTTTCACAGCGCCGCCGCCAGGTTCGGCCCCGGCGGAATTGCCCAAAGTCTGCTCAGGCTGAGCCTGTCGAAGCCCGCGCGCAATGCTCCCCCATAGACTTTTGCGCGAAACCGCGACAAAGCCCCGATCATGAGCGTCAACAGTTTCGGCCGCCTGTCCCGTTTTACCACCTGGGGCGAGAGCCACCGGCCGGCGCTTGGCGCCGTGGTTGACGGGTGCCCGCCGGGACTGGAACTCTCGGAAGCGTGGGTCCAGACCTTCCTCGACGTGCGCCGACCCGGCCAATCGAAGTTCACCACCCAGCGCAAGGAACCCGATCAGGTCAAGCTGCTGTCGGGCGTGTTCGAGGGCCGGACCACCGGCACGCCGATTTCATTGCTGATCGAAAACGTCGATCAGCGCTCGAAAGACTATTCGGAAGTCGCCGAGTCATACCGGCCCGGCCATGCCGACTATGCCTATGACGCCAAGTATGGCTTGCGCGACTATCGCGGCGGCGGCCGGTCCTCGGCGCGCGAGACGGCTTCGCGCGTGGCGGCGGCGGCGGTTGGCCGGCTAGTGATCCCGGAGGTGTCGATCCGCGCGTGGGTGTCGGAAATCGGCGGAGACGCGATCAATCCGGACAATTTCGACGCGGCGGAAATCGGCCGCAATCCGTTCTTCTGCCCCGATGCGGAAGCGGCGGTGCGGTGGGAAAAGCTGGTCGACGAAATCCGCCTGGCCGGCAGTTCGATCGGCGCGGTGGTCGAATGCGAGGCCACCGGCGTTCCCGCCGGCTGGGGCGCCCCGCTCTATGGCAAGCTCGATGCCGATCTTGCGGCCGCGATGATGGGGATCAACGCGGTGAAGGGCGTGGAGATCGGCGATGGCTTCGCGGTCGCGCGGCTGACCGGCGAACAGAACGCCGATCCGATGCGGCCTGCGGAAGCCGGTCCGGAGTTCCTTGCCAATCACGCCGGGGGGATTGCCGGCGGCATTTCAACCGGGCAACCGGTCCGTGTGCGAGTCGCCTTCAAGCCGACCAGTTCGATCCTTACGGCGGTCGAATCGATCAACCGCGCGGGCGAAAGCGCGCAAGTGCGGACCAAGGGCCGGCACGACCCGTGCGTCGGCATTCGCGGCGCTCCAGTGGTCGAGGCGATGATGGCGCTGGTGCTGGCCGATCACAAGCTGCTGCACCGCGGCCAGTGCGGCTAAGGGCTCCCGATTCCAACTACTATTGCGAATTAATCTCGCCAACTTGATCGGTTTTGCCGATCACCAGTGGCGGAATTTTGCGATGGCTTTTGGCCCCGTGAGCGACCATCACCGGCTCATAAGTTCCCCTACCAAGCAATGGAGCAGTACCATGGGACTCAAGGGCTCGAAGACCGAAGGCAACCTCAAGGCCGCGTTTGCCGGCGAAAGCCAGGCCAACCGCCGCTATCTCTATTTCGCACAGAAGGCCGACGTCGAAGGCTATAACGATGTGGCTGCCGTGTTCCGCTCGACCGCTGAGGGCGAGACCGGCCACGCGCACGGCCATCTCGAATATCTCGAGGAATGCGGCGATCCCGCCACCGGCGAGCCGATCGGTGACACCTCGCTCAATCTGAAGGCGTCGATCGCGGGCGAAACCCACGAATACACCGACATGTATCCGGGCATGGCCAAGACCGCGCGCGACGAAGGATTCGACGAAATCGCCGACTGGTTCGAGACGCTGGCGAAGGCTGAAAAGAGCCACGCCGGCAAGTTCCAGAAGACGCTGCACAGCCTCGACGCCTGATCCGGCGCGATACTGATGGTTCCGGCCGGTGCGCGCTGCGCCGGCCGGAACTTTCCCATTCCATTCCCCGCCTTTTTCAGGAGCGCCCGCATGGAAGGCAGCCTCGAAGCACCGACGCGTCACGAGATCCCGTGGCGGGACGAAGCGTGGTACGACGAAGCCGCGCTCGATACCGAACTGCGGCGAGTGTTCGACATCTGCCATGGCTGCCGGCGCTGCATCAATCTGTGCGACAGTTTCCCGATCCTGTTCGACGCGATCGAC